>NZ_BAFY01000056.1 GCF_000308555.1 Nocardia cyriacigeorgica NBRC 100375
CCCAAGTCGTACATGGACATGTTCATGAACGACTTCTTCGCCCGCTGGGACCGCCTGGCCGACTTCCGCAAGCCCACCATCGCCGCCGTCGCCGGATACGCGCTCGGCGGCGGCTGTGAGCTGGCGATGATCTGCGACATCCTGATCGCGGCCGACACGGCCAAGTTCGGTCAGCCCGAGATCAAGCTCGGTGTCATCCCTGGTATCGGCGGTTCGCAGCGGCTGACCCGCGCCATCGGCAAGGCCAAGGCCATGGACCTGGTGCTCACCGGACGCAATATGGACGTCGAGGAGGCCGAACGCGCCGGCCTGGTCTCCCGGATCGTGCCGGCCGCCGAGCTGCTCGACACCGCGCTCGAGGTGGCCGACACCATTGCCGCCATGTCGCTGCCGGTGGCCATGATCGCCAAGGAAGCGGTCAACCGCTCCTTCGAGACCACCCTGGCCGAGGGCCTGCGGTTCGAGCGCCGGGTGTTCCACTCGCTGTTCGCGATCGAGGACCAGAAGGAAGGCATGGCCGCCTTCGTGGAGAAGCGGCAGGCGAAGTTCACCAACCGCTGATCGGCGCTGTCGGTCAGCGTTCGGAGCCGGACGGGATTCCGGCGATCTCCATCGGCGTCGGCGCGGTGCCCCCCTCGGGGTGCCGCGCCGATTCGCCGTTGACGGTGAGCAGCCCCGCGATGGTGGCCCCGAGCCCGGCGGTCACCGCGAGCGCCGCGACGAGTTTGCGGCGCCCGACCGGACCGCCACCGGCCAGACTCGCCGACAGTCCGCGGTGACGCAGGCGCGGCATCTTGATCTCGGCGGCGCGCCGTTCGGCCGCCAGCAGCACCGCCCCGCGCGCCGAGACGTATTCGGGCTCGGGGTCGTACACGATAGGCATCCCGACCAGCCGCTCGAGCTCGGCCCGGATGGTCGGGTTGCGGGTACAACCGCCGAGTAGCACCATCGCGTCCGGGCGCACCCCGGTCTCCTCCGTGAGCTGACGGACGAACGAGGCCGAATGATGGATTCCGGCCGCGCACAGCTCGGCGAGATCACTGCGGGTGACCACCGCCCGTTCGTCGGTGCCGGGGTCCATCGCGGTGACCACCCGTTCACTGCTGAGTGCCTCGCGGTGTTTGCGGATGGTGGGTTTGTCGGTGAGCACGCCGCCGCGGGCCAGCTGCCAGCGCAGCAGGGCGTCGTAGCCGTCGCCGCCGAGCACCGTGCTGCGCCGCGAGGCCAGCACGGCGTCGGTGCGACAGTCGATATGGGTGATGGTGAGCCCGGAGCTGCCCAGGTCGTACAGGATGACGGTGCCGGTATCGGGCAGGGCGCCGGTGAAGCGCAGGTAGCGCAGCTGGGCCAGCGGCTCGTCCACGACGGTGAGTTCGTGACCGCCGGCGGCGGCCCGGATGCTGTCGGCATGCAATGAACAGCGGCAGGTCACCGCGATCCGGGTGATCAGCTCGTCGCGCCGCGCGGCGGCGACCCGCATCCTGCGGATCGCCTCGAACACGGCCTCTTCGATCCCCGCACCGGCCCGGCGTGGCACCTGGCATCGGTCGATGGGATCCAGATGGGGTTGGTCGGAGTGGGTGAGCACTGCGCGCGCACCACAGGCACCCGCCGACACCCCGAGGACCAGCACCATGGGGTCCATGGTGGACCACCGGCGCGGCCTTGCCAAGGCGAACGGGCGCGAAATTCGCTACTTGGATGCCGGAACGTTACCCAGCGGATGTCTCGGAGGAGTAATGGACGGTACGGTTTTCGTCGTTTGTGCTACTTGGGCGTTTCGCGCGGTTTGTCGTTGTGCGGTTCACGAATCGGTGGCGCTCCAGCGGGCCGGCTCCTCGCCGGTGTCGAAGTCGCCCGCGGTGTGCCGGAATTCCGCGAGGATCTGCAACAGCGTGCGTAGCCGGTCGGGTGCGAGTCCCGGCTGCGCGAAGACCTCCGCGTTGAGTCGTTCGGTGGCCTTGGCGACCACTTCCCTTCCCGCATCCGTGATTTCGATCAGGGTGGCGCGACGGTCGCTCGGATGCGGTACCCGCACCACCAATCCGGCTGCCTCCAGCCGGTCGACGGTATTGGTGACGCTGGTCGGATGAACCTGCAACCTGGCACTGGCCTTGGCCATCGGCAGTGCCCCGGTCTTGCTGAAACTCAGCAGCATGAGCAGTTCGTATCGGGAGAAGGTCAGCCCGGTGGGCTTCAAGGCCTCGTCCACCCGCGACATCACGATCTGCTGGGCCCTGACCAGCGACGTCACCGCCGCCATTCCGTCGGCCACCGAGCCCCAGCCGTGGCCGACCCATTGCCGGTGGGCCTCCTGGATCGGGTCGAGCGGTAGCGGACGTGACCTGGACATGATCCCGATCATTCCATGTGCCCAGCGCGGGGCCGTCGCGCCGCGAGGCGCGCCTTGCGATCACGGTGATCGCAACCCTGGGCGCGCGGCGGCGGACCCGGCAGTATTCAGAGACGAGGCGGGCGTGGCTGAGTGGTTCAGGCAACGGTCTGCAAAGCCGTTCACGCGGGTTCGATTCCCGCCGCTCGCTCCAGTCTCGGGTGCGCCGCCGCGGTGCCTCGCCCGGTTCCGTCACTGCCGGGCGAGGTACCGGGTGGTCTCAGTACAGGCCCGAGAAATCCCGTGGCACAACATGATTGCGGTCGGCGAACGTGCCGAGGGTGTAGTCGGGGAACAGGCCGAAGTACTCGCCGCGGGTCAGTGTGCTCCAGCGGCGCGCGTGCTCGGAGCGGGTCTTGTAGAAGTTCAGCATGTACCCGCCCTCGTAGATCCGCAGCAGGCTGTAGCCGCCGGGATACTCCTTCACCGCCGCTACCTCGAGGAACTCGACCGCGCAGGCCGCGTTGGGACGGGTGCGCCGATTGCGATGGGTATGGCCGCTGTGGTGCAGGAACACCCCGGGCGCGCGCTCGTACATCGCTTGCAGTTGTGCGCTGTCGCGACGGTTGAGCACGAAACCGGGGCCCGCGGTGTTGGTCAGGCCCGATTCGATGGTGACCGGATGATGGCCGAAGACCAGGGTGGGACGCTCGGGCTCCGCGTGCAGGAGCTCGCGGATCCGCTCGAGCTGCGGCGCTTCGATCGTGCCGCCGGAGCCGTCGAGCTCACTGGTGTCGAGGCCGATCAGCCGCAGCCCGCCCAGATCATGCTCCACCGGCTGCTGGCGTGGTCCGAATGCGTCTGCCCAGCAATCGAAATGGGAGTCGTTTCCGGGCACCGCGGGGCAGTCGCGGTAGTCGGCACCGGTGTGCGGGCGGTCGTGGTTGCCGCGTACGGCCAGGTAGTCGGTGCCTGCTGTGCCCCAGGCGTCGAGCTGGGCGCGCACCCCACGGGTCTCGGCTGGGGTGGCCTCGCTGGTGAGATCTCCGGCCAGGAGCACGATCGCGGCATCGCGATCCGGGCGGCGCAGATCGTCGAGCAAAGCCGCGAGCATCACTTCCGGGTACGGCGGCAATCCGGGTTCCTGGCGGAAGCCGGGCGGCAGATTCCCGATGACGAGTCCGCTGACCTCCTCGCCGAAATGCACGTCGTTGGCCAGCGCCACCGTGCGCAGCAGCCGGCCGGGCGGCGGGACCAGCGTGGTGAACTCGCCCAGCAGTTCGGGGCTACCGGGCAGGTGCGTGGTGAGCGAGACCGCAGGCGCCGCCCGCACCCCTTGTGACCAGGCTTCGAAACGGTAGCGCCGCCCCGGCTCCAGCCCTTCGAGCTGCGCGTAGTGAAACGGTGTTCGCGTATCCGAGGCCCAGACCTGGACCGGTGCACGTGGGCTGTCGGCGGGAATCAGCCGCACTTCACCGTCGGTCGGCACCGGCAGCAGTCGCCCACCGGCATCCAATGCGCGCGTTGTCCAGGTGAGCACGGCCGACCGGTCGGTGACGGTGACGAGCTCCAGATCGCCCGCGACAATCGGATTCGACTGGGCCAGAACCGGACCCGGCCGCACCGCGCCCAGAGCGGGTAACAGTGCGGCCAGGCCGATGGCGCCGAGGAAACTTCGGCGCGAGGGTCCGCAGCAGCTCACCGGCGCCAGCGGATCAGTTGTTGTCGTCGGAGTCCGAGCAGATCTTCCACTTGCCGTCTTCCTTGGCAAGCGTCTCGTCCGAGGTGTTCTCCGGCTCGGTGCTGTCTTCACCCGGCATGGAAATGCTGAACGTGCCGGTGACCTTCGCGGTGGCCTTGTCGCCGGTGATGACGACGTTGTCGACCTTGTCGATATCGATCGAGAAGGACGCCTTGTCCATCATGTCCTTCTCGCTCTGCGAGGCCTTGTCGAACTCGGCCCGGTCGGCCGCGCACGACAGCTCGGCCGCGGCGATGATGCCTTCGTTCTCCATGGTGTCGTAGAACTCGCGGATCGAATTCTCGATCTGCTTCTCATCCGAGGCCAGCGGCGTCTTGCCCTGCATAGTGAGCACGATGCCGGTGGTGATACCGCCGACCACCACCAGTGCCAGCACCACGAGGCCGACGATCAGGCCGGTCTTCTTCTTCGGCGGCTGCTGCGGCGGGTACCCGCCGGGCTGCTGGAACCCGCCCTGGGGCGGATACTGGCCCGGCTGCGGCCCGTACTGCGGCTGCTGTCCATACGGCGGCGGCTGCTGCCCGTACGGCTGCTGACCGTAGGGCGGCTGCTGGCCGTACGGCGGCTGCTGCCCATGCGGCGGCTGTCCTGCTGGTGGGTAAGTCATGTGGGTTCGTCCTCCGTATCCCCCGGGTGTCTCGTGGAACAGTACGACACCTGGTACCCGCTGTCCGTGTCCGGCTCGATGAGCCTAGGGACGGATCGGTGGCGGCCCCGCCAGCTCTGGGAAACGCCGACCTCCCCTGCACGCAAGGGTATTCGCGGCCTCCGACAAATGCGATGCCGCCCCCGAATACGACAACGAGTAAGGCCCCCGACCTGCGGTGTGCTGGTCGGGGGCCTTACTCGCTCAGTGCCCTCGGCAGGAATCGAACCTGCGGCCTTCTGCTCCGGAGGCAGACGCTCTATCCCCTGAGCTACGAGGGCGGGGATCGGGCCGGTCGGGGCGGGTAGGCCGTCCGATCGGGCGGGCAAAGCGTATCGCATCCGTCCGCCGTGTGCCAAAAACGGTTCAGTTCAGTGGCAGGGGAGCGGCACCTCGGGCGGTGAGCATGCCGGTCATGAGCTGGGACTCGCCCTGCTGGGTCTGGTCCATATTGCTCGCGAGGGTCCGCACGGCCGCGGTTTCGGCGTAGGTGGCGGCGTACTGGATCATCGGCAGCCCGCCCTGGTGGTGGCGCAGCATCAGTTGCAGGAACAGCACATCCAGCTCGGTGCCTTCGGCCCGGCGCAGCGCCGACAGCTCCTCGGGGCTCGCCATCCCCGGCATCTCGCGCACCGGTCCCTCGGTGGCGTGCGCCGAGACCGCCCCGCTGTGGTCGTGGCCGTCGCCGTGCTCGGTCATCCAGCCCATGTAGCCGTCGACCGCACGGGCGGGCTCGTCCCACAGCTGCAACCAGCCCTGCATCCGCCCGACCTGGCTCTGCTGGGTGGTGAGGATGTCGTAGGCCAGCCGGCGCACGTCCTGATCGGCGGACCGGATCAGCGCTACCCCGGCCATTTCGACCGCCTGCGCGTGATGAGCCGACATGTCCTGGCTGAATCCGATGTCCACGGCGCTGGGTGTCGGCCCGGAATCCCGGTCCAGCGGCTGCCGGGCCAGCACCCCGATGGCGAAGCCGAGCACCATCGCCCCGATGACGCCGATCACCAGCAGGGCGGTGCGTTGCCTGCGTACCTGCCCGGAGAAGCTCATGTCGGCATCGGCCGGTTCGTCGCCGGTCTCCGGATCGGCGCCGGGGGCGACGTCCGATCGGCCGATGGCAGCGGTTGCGGCCACCCGTTGGGCCGCCGAGCCGGAGGAAGACTCGGGGCCGGGCTCCTCGGACACCTTCGGCAGGTCCGTCGATCCCATCTACTGACCCGCGCCCGGCTGCGCGCCCTGCGGAGCGGGCGGAACCGGCGCGCCACCCGGCACCGGCGCACCGCCCGGCGCACCGGGCAGGCCGCCCGGCAGACCGGGGATGCCGGGAACGCCGGGGACACCGGGAACCCCACCCGGCATGCCGCCGAGTTCGGTCGGATCGGGCGTGATGCCGCCACCGTCCATCGGCACCGCGTCGGGGCCGGGGGGAGTGGGGTCGAACGGCGGCGGGTTCTCGGTGTCGAAGACGATCGTCGAGCAGTCCGCGCCGATCTCGGGGTAGGCGTAGGAGTTCAGCCGCAGCGCGGTGATGAACTGGCCGACGCGCTTGTCGTCGGCGCTGTCGAGCTTGAGCTGATGTCCCCACGATTGCAGCGCGACGGCCGAGTCCTGGCCGGGGTAGGGCGACATCATGGTGTACTGCTCGCCCTTGACCTTGCTCGCCAGCGTCTCGATGCCCGCGGCGTCGACCTTGTCCGGGTTGTAGGTGATCCACACCGCGCCGTGTTCGAGCGAGTGCACCGCGTTCTCCACCCGGATCGGCTTGTCGTAGACGATGCCGGTGCAGGTGGCCCAGGAGCTGTCGTGGGGCCCGCCGAAGGGCGGGCTCTGGTCGTAGGCCACCCGCTGGTTCGGCTGGATGTGCAGACCGGCCGGGTATTCCTTCTTCACCACGCCGTCGATGGCGAGCGACGGGTCCTGGTTGTCCTCGCTCGGGGTGAACTTCTCCAGTTCCGCCGCCTCCTGGTACTTCGGTACCAGGTTGTAGGCCAGGGCGCCGATCAACGCGATGATCACGGCGGCTGCTCCGATGGCCAGCCAGGGAATCTGGCGCTGACGTGTCGCTTTACCCTTGCCGCTGCCCTTTTTCCGGCCGGGTGCCGCCTTTCCCGCGGCCTTCACGGCCTTGGCCGACGTGGCGCTGGTCTTGCTCGGCATCGCTGATCGTGCTCTTTCGACGTGGTGGACGGTCGTGTGCGCGGTGCCCGCGTGAGGACGAACACCTGGTGCCCACTCGTGGTGCACACCTGCCCAGACCATAGGATAGAGACTCGTGACTCCAGCTGACCTTGCAGATCTCCTTCACGCGACCGCGGCGAAGGTGCTTGTCGAACGTGGACTGGACCCGGCGGTCCTGCCCGACGAGGTCACCGTGGAGCGTCCCCGTAATCCGGAACACGGCGACTATGCCACGAATCTGGCCATGCGTGTCGCCAAGAAGGCCGGAACCAATCCGCGCGACCTGGCCACCTGGCTGGCCGAAGCGCTCGACGCCACCGACGCCGTCGCCGCGGCCGAGGTCGCGGGCCCCGGATTCCTGAACATCCGTCTCGCCGCCTCGGCGCAGGGCGCGATCCTCGAGCAGGTCCGCAAGGCGGGCGCGGCCTACGGCACCGCCGACACCCTCGCGGGCACCAAGATCAACCTCGAGTTCGTCTCGGCCAACCCCACCGGTCCGGTACATCTGGGTGGCACCCGCTGGGCCGCCGTCGGTGACGCGCTCGGCCGCATCCTGGCCGCTCAGGGCGCCGAGGTGGTGCGCGAGTACTACTTCAACGATCACGGCGCGCAGATCGATCGCTTCGCCGAATCGCTGGTCGCGGCCGCTACCGGCGCCCCGACCCCGGAGAAGGGGTACGCGGGCGCCTATATCAAGGAGATCGCGGACAAGATCGTCGCCGAGCACCCCGGTGTGCTCGAGATCGAGCCCGAACTGCGGCTGGAACGGTTCCGCGCCGAGGGTGTGGAGCTGATGTTCGCCCACATCAAGAAGACGCTGCACGATTTCGGCACCGACTTCGATGTGTACTTCAACGAAAGCTCGCTGTTCGCCTCCGGCGCGGTGGAGGAGGCGGTGAACACCCTCAAGAACTCCGGCGACCTCTACGAAAAGGACGGCGCCTGGTGGATCGCCAGCTCCGAATACGGCGACGACCAGGACCGCGTGGTGATCAAGAGCGACGGCAACGCCGCCTACATCGCCGGTGACATCGCCTACTTCCAGAACAAGCGTGCCCGCGGCTTCGACCTGTGCATCTACATGCTCGGCGCCGACCATCACGGCTACATCGGCCGGTTGAAGGCCGCCGCGGCCGCGTTCGGCGACGATCCGGCCACAGTCGAGGTGCTCATCGGCCAGATGGTCAACCTGCTGCGCGACGGCGTCGCGGTGCGGATGAGCAAGCGCGCCGGCACCGTCGTCACCCTCGACGACCTGGTCGAGGCCATCGGCGTGGACGCGGCGCGTTACTCGCTGGTGCGCAGCTCGGTGAATTCCAGCCTGGACATCGACCTGGATCTGTGGACCAAACAGGACAGCGTCAACCCGGTCTACTACGTGCAGTACGCGCACGCCCGCGCCGCCTCGATCGGCCGCAATGCCGCCGAATTCCCCGAGTACGGCACCGTCGAGCCCGATTTCTCGCTGCTCACCGCCGAGGAGGAGGGTGCGCTCATCCGCACCATCGGCGAGTTCCCCCGGGTCGTCGCCGCCGCCGCGAGCCTGCGCGAGCCGCACCGGGTCGCCCGCTACCTCGAGGAACTGGCCGGGGCCTACCACCCCTTCCAGACCAACAAATCCCTGCGCGTGCTGCCGCTGGGCGACGAGCCCGTCTCGCCGACCAACGTCGCCCGCCTCGCGCTGGTGAACGCCACCAAGCAGGTGCTGGCCAACGGCCTCGCGCTGCTCGGCGTCTCCGCACCGGAGCGCATGTGAACACCCTGTACCAGGCCGCACCGGCAACGGAGGAGAACAAGTGAGCGCCCATCCTGCCGGACCCCGGCACGCCGAAATCCCGCACGCCCCGAATCTGCCGCAGCGCCCGTCCGATCCGAAACAGCTCATCGAACTGCCCGCGCACGTGTGGCCGCGCAACGCCACCCGTGGCGAGGACGGTGTGGTCCGGCTGGCAGGCATCCCGGTTACCGAACTGGCCGCCGAATTCGGCACGCCGCTGTTCGTCATCGACGAGGACGATTTCCGTTCCCGCTGCCGTGACATGGTGCGCGCGTTCGGCCCGAACGCCAAGGTGCACTACGCCTCCAAGGCGTTCCTGTGCGGTGAGGTCGCGCGCTGGATCCGCGACGAGGGCCTGTCGCTGGACGTGTGTTCCGGCGGCGAGCTCGCGGTCGCGCTCAACGGCGGCTTCCCGGCCGAGCGAATCGCCTTGCACGGCAACAACAAATCCGTCGCCGAGTTGGAGGCCGCGGTCGCGGCCGGGGTCGGGCACGTGGTGGTCGACTCGCTGATCGAGATCGAACGGCTCGAGGCGGTGGCCGGCCGCGCCGGTGTCGTGCAGGACGTGCTGGTGCGCGTCACCGTCGGCGTGGAAGCCCATACCCACGAATACATTTCGACCGCGCATGAGGACCAGAAGTTCGGCTTCTCCATCGCCGGCGGCGACGCCATGCAGGCGCTGGCCCGGGTCTTCGAAGCCGACAATCTGCGCCTGGTCGGCCTGCACAGCCATATCGGTTCGCAGATCTTCGAGATCGACGGTTTCGAGATCGCCGCGCGCCGCATGCTCGGCCTGTTGCGTGATGCGATCGACAAGTTCGGCGTCGAGCGCACGGCGCAGATCGCGATTCTGGATCTCGGTGGCGGACTGGGGATTTCCTACCTCGAGTCCGACGATCCGCCGCCGCTGGACGAGTTCGCCGCCAACCTGCGCAGACTCGTCGCCCAGGAGGCCGAACGGGCCGGGCTGCCCGAGCCGGTCATCGCGGTGGAGCCCGGGCGGGCGATCGCCGGTCCCGGCACGGTCACCCTCTACGAGGTCGGCACCGTCAAGGACGTCTCGCTCGACGGTGGTCTGCGCCGCCGCTACGTCAGCGTGGACGGCGGGATGAGCGACAACATCCGCCCCGCGCTGTATCAGGCCGACTACGACTGCCGCCTGGTCTCGCGTGCCTCCGATGCCGCGCCCGTTGTCGCTCGTGTCGTCGGAAAGCATTGCGAGAGTGGGGATATCGTCATCAGGGACACCTGGATGCAGGCCGACGCCGGCCCGGGTGATCTGGTCGCGGTGGCCGCGACCGGCGCGTACTGCTACTCGATGTCGAGCCGGTACAACATGCTGACCCGGCCCGCCGTGGTCGCCGTCCGCGACGGACAGGCGCGACTGCTGCTGCGCCGCGAGACCGTCGCGGACCTGATCGGACTCGAGGTCTGATGTACGACGTGATGAGCGAGGTGGAACCAACATGACCGAGGCGAATGCGGCTGTGCCCGCGAAGAACGGCACCTGGGGAAATGAGCGGCCGATCGGGGTGGCGGTGCTCGGCATGGGCAACGTCGGCACCGAGGTCGTGCGCATTCTCCGGGACCACGCCGATGATCTGCGATCGCGGGTCGGTGCTCCGGTCGTGCTGCGCGGTATCGCCGTGCGCAACCTGGAGCGCGATCGTGGGGTTCCGGCCGAACTGCTGACCACCGACGCCGAAGCGCTCGTCGCGCGTCCCGATGTCGATCTGGTAGTCGAGGTCATGGGTGGCATCGATCCGGCCCGCGGCCTGATCCTTGCCGCCCTGAACGCAGGCAAGTCGGTGATCTCCGCGAACAAGGCGCTGCTGGCCGATTACACCGGCGAACTCGCCGCCGCCGCCGAACGCAGCCGGGCCGACCTCTACTTCGAGGCCGCCGTCGCCGGCGCCATCCCGGTGGTGCGCCCGCTGATCCAGTCGCTGTCCGGTGACCGGGTGAACAAGGTGGTCGGCATCGTCAACGGCACCACCAACTTCATCCTCTCCGCGATGGACGAGACCGGCGCCGATTACCACGACACCCTCGCCGAGGCGACCCGCCTCGGTTACGCCGAGGCCGACCCGACCGCCGACGTCGAGGGCTTCGACGCCGCCGCCAAGGCCGCGATCCTGGCCTCGCTGGCCTTCCACACCCGGGTCACGGCCGCCGACGTCTACCGCGAGGGCATCTCGAAGATCACCTCCGAGGACCTGGAGACCGCCTCCGCGGTCGGCTGCACGGTGAAGCTGCTCGCCATCTGCGAGCGCGTCCCGGCCGGCCCCGGCGAACCGGGGCCGGATGAGGGCGGCAAGGAGCGGGTCTCGGTGCGCGTCTACCCGGCGCTCATTCCGCGCGAACACCCGCTGGCCGCCGTCAACGGCGCCTTCAACGCCGTCGTCGTCGAGGCCGAGAACGCCGGCCGCCTGATGTTCTACGGCCAGGGCGCCGGTGGCGCTCCCACCGCCTCGGCCGTGCTCGGCGATCTGGTGATGGCCGCGCGCAACAAGTTCTACGGTGGCCGCGCGCCCGGTGAATCGGTCTATGCTGAGCTGCCGATCGCGCCGATCGGTGATACCCCCACCCGCTACCACGTGAACTTGCAGGTCGCCGACCGCGCCGGCGTGCTGCAGGCGGTCGCGGGTGAGTTCGCCGATCACGGGGTGAGCATCTCGACCGTGCGCCAGGAAGGCCATGGCGCGGGGGCGCGCCTGGTCGTCGTCACCCACCATGCGACGGAGTCGGCGCTCGCGGATACTGTGTCCGCGCTGGCGGAGTTGCCGTCCGTCACCTCTGTGACCAGCGTTTTGAGATTGGAAGGCACCGAAGAATGACACCAACAGGTGCGGGAGTGGCCCACCAGACCGGAGTGCACTCCCGGTGGCCGGGTCTGATCACGGCCTACCGCGAGCGGCTCGCGGTCGGTGCCGACTGGGAGCCGGTCACCCTGTTCGAGGGCGGTACTCCGCTGGTGCCGGCGACGCATCTGTCCGAGCTGACCGGTTGCGAGGTCTACCTCAAGGTCGAGGGCCTGAACCCGACCGGTTCGTTCAAGGACCGTGGCATGACCATGGCCATCACCGACGCCAAGTACCGCGGTCAGAAGGCCGTGCTGTGTGCCTCGACGGGCAACACCTCGGCATCGGCGGCGGCCTACGCCACCCGGGCGGGCATGAGCTGTGCGGTGCTGATCCCCGAGGGCAAGATCGCGATGGGCAAGCTGGCCCAGGCCGTCATGCTCGGCGCGAAGGTCATCCAGGTGCAGGGAAACTTCGACGACTGCCTCGAGCTGGCCCGCAAGGTGACCTCGGAGTTCCCCGAGGTCGGGCTGGTCAACTCGGTGAACCCGGCGCGCATCGAAGGCCAGAAGACCGCCTCGTTCGAGATCTGCGACGTGCTGGGCAAAGCGCCGGATGTGCACGTGCTCCCGGTCGGCAACGCCGGCAACATCACCGCGTACTGGCGCGGATACCGCGAGTACCAGGCCGACGGCGTCACCAGCTCGCTGCCGCGCATGCTCGGCGTGCAGGCCGCCGGTGCGGCCCCGCTGGTCAACGGTGCTCCGGTGAAGGATCCCGAAACCATCGCCACCGCTATCCGGATCGGTGCCCCGGCGTCGTGGAACAGCGCGGTCGAGGCCAAGGAACAGTCCGGTGGTGCCTTCCGTGCGGCCACCGACGAGGAGATCCTCGAGGCCTACCGGCTGGTCGCCGCGACCGAGGGCGTGTTCGTCGAGCCCGCGTCCGCGGCGAGCGTGGCGGGGCTGCTGGCGGCGCGCAAGGAGGGCTGGCTCGACTCCGGGCTGACCGTGGTGTGCACCGTGACCGGCAACGGTCTCAAGGACCCGGATACCGCACTGCTGGGAATGCCGCAGGTCCAGGCGATTCCGGTCGACCCGGTCGCGGTCGCCGCCGAACTCGAGCTGGCCTGAGTTGTCCGCGCGCGAGAGCCAGGTGATGACCAGGACGCTGCCCGCCGGATTGTCGGTGACCGCGCGGGTACCCGCGTCCAGTGCCAACCTCGGTCCCGGATTCGATTCGCTCGGTATGGCATTGGGCATCTACGACGAGATCGAGGTCCGCACCACGAGCACCGGCCTCACCATCCGGGTGGAGGGCGAGGGCGCCGACGACGTGCCTTGGGGCCCTTCGCATCTGGTGGTCCGTGCGATCGAACGTGGTCTGGAATCGGCGGGCGTGTGGGCCGACGGCCTCGATGTGGTGTGCCGCAACGTGATTCCGCATTCGCGCGGTCTCGGCTCATCGGCCTCGGCGGTCGTCGGGGGCCTGGCCGCGGGCTGTGGGCTCGCCGCGAAGTTCGATCCCGCGCTGACCGTCGACACCGACCGGCTGGTCCAGCTGGCCTCGGAATTCGAAGGTCATCCCGACAACGCCGCGGCCAGTGTGCTCGGCGGCATCGTGGTGTCCTGGTCGGAAACCGATCGTCCCGCCGACGCCGGCCTGGACGGAGCCACGGTTGAGCACCACAACCGCGCCTACCGTGCGGTCCGGTTGACCCCGCATCCCGCGCTGCGGCCGGTGGTGCTGATCCCGGAGGATCGCTCCTCGACCGCGCACACCCGCGGCCTGCTGCCCGAGGTGGTCCCGCACGGTGACGCCGCGTTCAACGTCAGCCGGGCCGCGCTGGCCGTGGTGGCGCTGACCGAGCGCCCGGATCTGCTCATGCCCGCTACCGCCGACCGCCTGCACCAGGCCCAGCGTGCGCCGGCGCTACCGCTGACCACCACCTGGATCGCGCGGTTGCGGGCCGCGGGAATCGCCGCGACCGTCTCCGGTGCCGGCCCGACGATCCTGGCGCTGACCACCGCGGATTTCCCCGCCGAGCTGCGCGAACAGGCCGTGGCCGACGGTCTGCGGGTGGTCGAGCCCGGACTCGCCGAGGGCGTCGGCGTGCACTGACGGCGAGTCCACCTTGCCGAGCCTCACAGTTGCCAGCTATCCTGGGCAAGTCCGTACATCGTGCGCGTCAGACGCCGGTGCTTCATCAGGGCAATCGCTCCAGCAGGCTCCAGGCTCGAGCCTCCAGGCCATGGGGGTGTTGCGGAGCTGCGCAACTGGAATGATCTCTCCCACCTTTTTCATGATCGGTGGCGAAGCCTCCGACTCCGACGGAGCAGGCGATACGGCTACACATCCGAGCCCGGCACAGCGACCGGACTGCGGAACGAACCCTCGACACAGCACACGGCCCATCGAGGGAAGGAAAGGATCTCCGTGACAGATACGGACCTGCTCGCGACACCCGGGGTGGATTCCAACCCGCAGGCCTCGGGAGACCGCGATAGTGACTCCGGACAGATTTCGAAGATGAGCGAACACACCGACGTCGCACGATCGGGGCTGACTGGAATGTTGTTGCCGCAGTTGCGCGCACTCGCGGGGGAGCTCGGTATCCGAGGGACCTCCGGTATGCGCAAGGGCGATCTCATCGCCGCCATCAAGGAAAATCAGGCCGGTAAGGCGGCGGCAGCGGACAAGCCCGCGCGCGCTTCGGCCAAGTCCGCCACCAAGACCGAGGCGAAGAACGCGGCTGCGGCCCGCGCCGAGCAGCCGACGCTCGACGTCGCGCCCGCGAAGGAACCCGCCGCGCAGAACACCGCGCCCGCTCAGGACGCGCAGCCCGCCACGGCCACCAAGGCTCCGGCCGGTGACGCCGCCAAGGACGCGCGCGCCAAAGAGCAGACTTCCACGAAGAATTCCGCCGACAACGCCGCCGAGGGCGCAGCGCCCGCCGCCGAGAACTCCGACGAGTCCGGTCGTGAGCAGGGCCAGCGTGGCCGTGGCAGGCAGCGTCGCGGCCGCGACCAGGCGCGCGGTAACGCCGATCAGGCTCGCGGCAACGCCGGCGGTGACACCGCCACCGAAACCCGCACCGACGAGGCCAAGCCCGAGGGCGACGGCGGCGAACGTCGTCGCGACCGTGGCCAGCAGCAGGGCCAGTCCGGTGACCGAGGTCAGAACGCCGGTGGACGCGACGGCGGCCGCGGCGACAGCCGTGGCGGCGACGACGAGGAAGGCGGCCGCGGCAGGCGTGGACGCCGATTCCGCGAGCGCAGGCGCAGCCGCGACCGTGAAGGTGGTGGCGGCGAGGCCCGCGAGCTCGAGATCCGCGAGGACGACGTCCTGCAGCCGGTCGCGGGCATCCTCGACGTGCTCGACAACTACGCGTTCGTGCGCACCTCCGGCTACCTGGCCGGCCCCAACGACGTGTACGTCTCGATGAACCTGGTCCGCAAGAACGGGTTGCGCCGCGGTGACGCGATCACCGGTGCGGTGCGCGCCCCGCGCGACGGTGAGCAGTCGAATCAGCGGCAGAAGTTCGATCCGCTGGTCCGTTTGGACACCGTCAACGGCGGTGATGTCGAGGCGGCCAAGCGCAGGCCCGATTTCAACAAGCTCACCCCGCTCTACCCGAACCAGCGTCTGCGCCTGGAGACCCAGCCCAACAAGCTGACCACCCGGGTGATCGACCTGATCATGCCGATCGGTAAGGGCCAGCGCGCGCTGATCGTGTCCCCGCCCAAGGCCGGTAAGACCACGATCATGCAGGACATCGCCAACGCGATCGCGGTCAACAACCCCGAGTGCTACCTGATGGTGGTGCTGGTCGACGAGCGGCCCGAAGAGGTCACCGACATGCAGCGCTCGGTCAAGGGTGAGGTCATCGCCTCCACCTTCGACCGTCCGCCGGCCGACCACACCTCGGTCGCCGAGCTCGCGATCGAGCGGGCCAAGCGTCTGGTGGAGATGGGCAAGGACGTCGTCGTGCTGCTCGACTCGATCACCCGATTGGGTCGCGCCTACAACAACTCCTCGCCTGCCTCGGGCCGAATCCTTTCCGGTGGTGTGGATTCCACCGCGCTGTACCCGCCCAAGCGGTTCCTCGGCGCGGCCCGCAACATCGAGAACGGCGGCTCGCTGACGATCATCGCCACCGCCATGGTGGAGACCGGCTCGACCGGCGACACGGTGATCTTCGAGGAGTTCAAGGGCACCGGTAACGCCGAACTCAAGCTGGACCGCAAGATCGCCGAGCGGCGGGTGTTCCCCGCGGTCGATGTCGCGCCGTCCGGTACCCGCAAGGACGAACTACTGCTGAGCCCAGACGAGGCCGCGGTGCTGCACAAGCTGCGGCGCGTACTGTCCGGTCTGGATTCGCATCAGGCGATCGACCTGCTCATCGACCGTCTGAAGAAGAGCAAGAACAACCTGGAGTTCCTCATGCAGGTCTCCAAGACCGCACCGGGCGCGCTCGACGAGTGACGCACCGGACCGCCGCACGGCGGTGAGCACGGCCTCGAGGGCTCCACTTCGGTGGAGCCCTCGAGCCGTTTCCGGGGCCGCGCGCGAGCTACGCGGCCCTCGGATCGGGGCGGGGGAGAAGAACACGGCGCCGATGGCGGCGGCCCCCGCGATCAGAAAGGCCAGAATCAGCGCGGCGCCGTCGAAGGTGGTGCGCCGCGAGGCCGCCGTCAGGGCGGTGTCGGATGCCGATACGTGCTGTCGTTGCTGGTCCACCGGGTAGGCCGGGGCCGGGTTTTCCGTTGCGAAACCCGATGCCGAGGGCAGATCCGGGCCCGCCGACGACGGGGAGTCCGTGCTACCCGGCGCGGCGAACCATCCCGCCGCGACAGCCACGACCAGTGCGACCAGCACCGCGAAGGCCACACGGTTGTTCATCCGGCTGTTCACAGGATCTCCTTTCCATGTCTCGGCACGCCGACGTGCATCGGATTCCAACACTATGAACGGAGCTGTTCGTACTCTTGAGTAGCCGACTACCCGACTTCAGGGTTCCTCGAGTGCGGCCGGGGCGCGTCCCCCCAGTTCCTGGGGCGATAGCGAAAGGGGATTACTCGCCGGGGAACAACGAGGCCCGCGGGGGCGTTCGATAGACGTGTCGGTGAATCTGGCATACTGGATCGCCGTGCGTCCGCGCTGCTCGCGGACAATCCCGCCTAGTCGGCTCCGGTTCACGTTCGATGCCATCCGCGCGAGCGACCCGGCGCCATTTTCGAGAGGACACCCATGAAGGCAGGAATCCACCCGACCTACGTCGACACCACCGTCGTCTGCGGTTGCGGCAATACGTTCCAGACCCGTTCCACCAAGGAATCCGGTCACATCACCGTCGAGGTCTGCTCGCAGTGCCACCCGTTCTACACCGGCAAGCAGAAGATCCTGGACACCGGCGGCCGCGTGGCCCGCTTCGAGGCCCGCTACGGCAAGCGCGCCGAGAAGAAGGCCGACGCCAAGTAGCTTCCTCGCCGACGCCCGGTCCTGCCACGCAGGCCCGGGCGTCGGTGTTTTCTCGGCCCGACCACCGATATCGAACACGCACGAGAGGAAGCCGACCGTGACCCAGCCGTCCGCGATCGACGACATCCTGGCCGAGTACGCGGGCTTGGAGACCCAGCTCGCCGATCCGGCGCTGCACAACGACGCAGGCGCGGCCCGCCGCGTCGGTAAGCGGTTCGCCGAACTCGCGCCCGTCATGTCCACCTACCGCAAGCTGAGCGCGGCCCGCGACGATCTGGCCGCCGCCCGCGAGCTCGCCGCCGACGACGCGGCCTTCGCCGCCGAGGTACCCGAGCTGGAACAGCAGGTCAGCGAGCTGGAGCAGGCCCTGACCGACCTGCTGGCCCCGCGCGACCCGCACGACGGCGACGACGTGGTGCTCGAGGTGAAGTCCGGTGAGGGTGGCGAGGAGTCCGCGCTGTTCGCCGCCGACCTGGCCCGGATGTACGTGCGCTACGCCGAACGCCACGGCTGGAAGGTCGAGATACTCGACGCCACCTACTCCGACCTGGGCGGGTACAAGGAAGCGACGCTGTCGATCAAGAGCCGCGACGCCGCCCGCGACGGCGTCTGGTCGCGGTTCAAGTTCGAGGGCGGGGTGCACCGGGTGCAGCGGGTACCGGTCACCGAATCGCAGGGCCGGGTGCACACCTCCGCGGCCGGTGTGCTCATCTACCCCGAGCCCGACGAAGTCGAGCAGGTCCAGATCGATGAGACCGATCTGCGCATCGACGTCTACCGCTCCTCGGGTAAGGGCGGTCAGGGCGTCAACACCACCGACTCCGCCGTCCGCATCACCCACCTGCCCTCCGGCATCGTGGTGACCTGCCAGAACGAGCGCTCCCAGTTGCAGAACAAGGCCCGAGCCATGCAGGTGCTCGCCGCGCGGCTGCAAGCGCTGGCCGAGGAGCAGGCCGAACAGGAAGCCGCGGCCGGCCGGGCCAGCCAGATCCGCACCGTGGACCGTTCCGAACGCATCCGCACCTACAACTTCCCGGAGAACCGCATCGCCGACCACCGCATCGGCTTCAAGGCGCACAACCTCGACGCGGTGCTCGACGGCGATATGGATGCCCTGCTGGACGCACTCGGCAAGGCCGACCGCGAAGCCCGCATGGCCGCCGAGTGATGTGCGGGTGTCGCGCCCGGCATGACCGGGCCGGCGCCGTGCCGGAGGCAGCGCGCGTGACCACGGAAGTGGCCCGGTCGTACCGAAGGGTGCGCGCCATGGCCCGTCATCGGGCAGAGTCGACGTCATGACCCGCACAGCGTTGCGGCCCGCGCTCGCCGAGGCCGTTGAAAAACTGCGGGCCGCGGGAGTTGCGAGCCCGCGGGCCGACGCCGAGCAGCTCGCCGCGCATGTACTCGGTGTGCCGCGATCACGGCTGCTGCTCGCGCCGCTGCTCACCCCCGAGCAGCTTGCCGAACTGCGCGGTCTGGTCGAGCGGCGGTCGCAGCGAATCCCGTTGCAGTACTTGATCGGCCACGCGGCCATGGGCCGGATCGACCTCGAGGTCGGCCCGGGGGTCTTCATTCCGCGCCCGGAGACCGAGCTGGTTTTCGCCTGGGCGCTGGCTCACCTGGAGGCCGTGCGTCACGATCACGTGCCCATCGTGGTCGACCTGTGTACCGGTTCGGGTGCGCTGGCCCTGGCCATCGCGCACGCCCGGCCCGACGCCGAGGTGCACGCGGTCGAGATCGATCCGGCCGCCCTGAAATGGGCCAGGCACAACGCCGACCTGCGGATCGCGGCCGGTGATACCCCGATCACCCTCTACGCCGACGACGCCACCGACCCCGCGCTGCTCACCCAGCTGAATGGCCGGGCAGACATCGTGGTGTCCAATCCGCCCTACATCCCGGTCGGCGCCGAACTCGACCCGGAGGTCGCCGACCACGACCCGCACCGGGCGCTGTTCGGCGGCGTCGACGGCCTGGACGTCATCCGCGGGCTGGTACCCACCATCGCGCGTCTGCTGCGCCCCGGCGGCGGCACAGCCATCGAACACGACGATTCCAACGGCTCCGCGCTGGCGGCCCTGCTCGCCGAGACCGGTGCGTTCACCGAGATCGCCGAGCATCCCGATCTCGCGGGCAAGCCGCGCTTCGTGGCAGCGGTGCGCAGCTGAACCCGGTGCCCGCGAGCCGGGGTTTGCCGCGCGGCGTCGCGTCCTGGTTTGCCCGTGGCGCGTGGCGGATTCGCGTTCCACCCGGGGGCCGACGGCGCCGCTACGCCCGCGTGACAGGATGGGTCCCGTGAGTACCGTCTACGACTGCGCGGATCCCGACTCGCGCGCCGCCGGACTGTCCGCCGCGACCAGCGCCCTGAAATCCGGGCGGCTCGTCGTCATGCCCACCGACACGCTCTACGGCATAGCCGCGGACGCGTTCGACAGCCAGGCGGTGGCCGAGCTGCTCGCCGCCAAGCGGCGCGGGCGCGATATGCCGGTACCGGTGCTCGTCGGTTCCTGGCACACCATCGACGGGCTGGTGTTCTCGGTGCGTCCGCAGGCCAGAGACCTGATCCAGGCGTTCTGGCCCGGCGGGCTGAGTCTGGTTGTGCAGCAGGCACCTTCGCTGGCCTGGGACCTCGGCGACACCAGGGGCACGGTGATGCTGCGAATGCCGCTGCATCCGGTCGCGCTGGACTTGCTGCGTGCCGTCGGCCCGCTGGCGGTGTCGAGCGCCAACGTCTCCGGGCAGCCGCCCGCCACCACCGCCGCCGAAGCCCGCGCCCAGCTGGGCGAGCATGTCGGGGTGTACCTCGACGGAGGTCCCGCCGAGCACGCGATCGCCTCGACCATCGTCGATCTGACCGCCGATCAGCCGCGCATCCTGCGCGAGGGCGCGGTCTCGGTCGCCGATATCGCCGAGGTGCTCGGAATGGCGCCCGAGGCGCTGTCCGGGCCCGCTGCCCGGTGACCGAATGGCCGATCGGATGAGCGGGCGGTATCGCGAGTGATCGCGGTGCACGCATTGGGAAGTTCCGGTGCCGTCGTCCCGCTGCGTGAGCTGCTGCTCGTGCTGCTGGTGTCCACCGTGGTGACCTTTCTCGCCACCGGCGGGATTCGGGTACTCGCCATCGGTTTCGGCGCCGTCGCGGTGCCGCGCGAACGCGACGTGCACGTCAAGCCGATCCCGCGGATGGGTGGGGTCGGCATGTATCTGGGTGTGGTGGCGGCCGTGCTGTTCGCCCACCAGCTGCCCGCACTGCGCCGCGGCTTCGACTACCGGCCCGATATCGCCGCGGTGCTGGTCGCGGCGACGATCATCGTCGCGGTCGGCATCGTCGACGACCGCTGGGGGCTGGACGCGCTCACCAAATTCGCCGGTCAGGTCACCGCCGCGGGCGTGATGGCGGTGATGGGGCTGAGCTGGTATGTCATCTACAACCCGTTCAACAACGAGACCGTGGTGCTGGACGGGCTGCAGAGCGCGCTGGTGACGGTCGCGGTCGCGGTGACGCTGATCAACGCGATGAACTTCGTCGACGGTCTCGACGGCCTGGCCGCGGGCCTCGGCCTGATCTCCTCGATCGCGGTGTTCGCGTTCTCGGTGGGGCTGCTCACCGAACAGGGCGGCTCGGTCGACACCTACCCGCCCGCGATGCTCGCCGCCGCGCTGGCCGGCGCGTGCCTCGGCTTCCTGCCGCACAATTTCTCGCCGGCCCGGATCTTCATGGGCGATTCCGGCTCGATGCTGATCGGGCTGGTGCTGGCTGCGGTGTCGACCAGCGCGTCGGGGCGCATCCCGCTGACGGGCTACGGCCCGCGGGACATCGTCGGTCTGCTCTCGCCGCTGCTGCTGGTCGGCGCGGTGATGTTCATTCCGGTGCTGGACCTGCTGCTGGCCATCGTGCGCCGGGTGCGGGCCGGGGTCAGCTTCTCCACCCCGGACAAGATGCACCTGCATCACCGGCTGCTCCAGATCGGTCATTCGCAGCGGCGTGTGGTGCTGCTCATCTATTTGTGGGTCGGTGTGCTGGCCTTCGGTGCGGTCGGCACCTCGCTGATGGACCGGCGCGTGGTGGTGCTGCTGATGGCGGGCGGATTGGTATTCGCCCTGGTCGCGACGGCGGTTCCGGGTCTTCGCCGCGAGCGCGCGGCCGCCGCCGAACATGCCGAGCAGCCCGGCGAGCCGCCCGAGGCCGCCGGATGAGGGCATCGGCGCAGGACAACCGGCACGGGTAGAGTGCGGCTCGTGAGTTCGACACCGTACACAGACCCCGGCCCCGACGCTCCGCTGCGCGCCGCGCTGCGCTACGGCCTGGTCGGGCTGGTCGTGCTGACCGTGCTCGCGGTGGCGATCGCCGGTGCGGTCTCCGGCGTCTCCGGCGTCTGGGGTGCGCTGCTCGGCGCGGCCATCGGCGGTGGCTTCATCCTGACCACCGCGGCGGTGGTGCTCTTCGGCGCGAAACTGCCGCCGACCACGGCCGGACTGGTGATGCTCGTCAGCTGGGCGGGCAAGTTGCTGGTGGCCATGGTGGTTATCGCGATCTTGAATCAATTCGATTTCTACGACCGCGTCGCGCTGTTCCTCACCGTCATCGGAGCGCTGGTCATCGTGCTCGGCGCGGAGACGTATGGCGTTCTGCGGCAGAAGGTTCCGTACGTGACGGTGCCCGATCGCGAGGTCGGTCCAGGTACCGATCGGTAACAAATCGCACCCAGCTACACGCTGTCGTAGATAACTTGGTAAAGTCTTGGTAAGCAAGCGACCATCGGGGGGATCACCACGATCCCGTCAGGTGCCGCTATGCTACTGCCGTGCCGGGCTATGTTCCGGTTCTGCATGTCGACGATGTCGCCGACACACGTACAGACGCCCGAGCGGGAATGCCGCGCAGCTGCTGACGAACTTCGAGCCGACCTGAGTCGACCCACATTGATCGTCAATGTCCGATCGAACCGCGGGAACGACCGAACCCGCGGCCCGAACACGGGAGAGAACGCTGAGCGTCACCACTTTGGCCGCGGAATTTCACGCGCCATCGCTAACCGACTTTTTCCCTCCGGCGGTGCTGTTCGAGGGAACGCCGTTCGAACTCGATCGCTTGATGCTCATTCGCATCCTGATGTCGGCGGTCCTGATCGGCCTCATGGTGCTGGCCTTCCGTTCGCCCCGCATCGTTCCGCGCGGGCTGCAGAACGTCGCCGAGATCGGCCTGGTCTTCGTCAAAGAGCAGATCTGCGAAGAGGTCCTCGGCAAGGAAACCGGGCGCAAGTATTTCCCGCTGATCGCGACGATCTTCTTCACGGTTCTTTTCCTGAATTTCTCCAGCATCGTCCCGTTCTTGAATATCTCCTCGAACGCGCGGATCGGTATGCCGCTGGTGCTGGCCGTCATCGCCTACATCGCGTTCAACTACGTCGGTATCAAGAAGTACGGCTTCTTCAAGTACATGCGTAGCAGCATCGTGGTGCCGAACGTGCCGCCCGCGCTGCACGTACTGCTGATTCCGATCGAATTCGTCTCGACCTTCATCCTGCGTCCGTTCACGCTGACCGTCCGACTCATGGCCAACATGCTGGCCGGTCACATCATGCTGGTGCTGTTCTTCAGCTCCACCTGGTTCTTCCTGTTCGACGCCACCAACTGGATGAAGGTGTTCTCGCCGTTCTCGCTGCTGGCGGGAATCGGGTTCACGATGTTCGAGATGTTGGTCATCTTCCTGCAGGCCTACGTGTTTGCACTGCTGACCGCCGTGTACATCGGCCTGGCCGAGCACGCAGATTCCCACTGACCGCACTAACAAATCACTGGAGACCTGCTACACCACGCCGACCGGCGGGTGAGCAACAGAAAGGGAAAGAAGACTCATGAGCCTCTCGTACCTGGCCCAGGAAGCTGCCAACGAGTCGACGCTGAAGGGCCTCGGCGCCGTCGGCTACGGCCTGGCCGCCATCGGCCCGGGCATCGGCGTCGGCATCGTCGTCGGTAAGGCGATCGAGGGTATCGCCCGCCAGCCCGAGCTGCAGGGCACCATCCGCACCAACATGTTCCTCGGTATCGCGTTCACCGAGGCGCTGGCCCTGATCGGCCTCGTCGCCGGCTTCATCTTCTGATTCCGATGTACACGATTTCTGTACTCGCAGCGGAGGGCGGAGAGGATGTGAATCCTCTCATCCCCGAAACGTACGACATCGTCTGGTCGATCGTCTGCGTCGCGGTCATCGCCGTACTGTTCTACAAGTACGTCGTCCCGCGTCTGACGAAGGTGCTCGAAGAGCGCACCGACAAGATCGAAGGCGGTATCGCCAAGGCCGAGGCCGCGCAGGAAGAGGCTCAGCAGACGCTGCAGCAGTACCAGCAGCAGCTGGCCGACGCCCGCCTCGAAGCCGCACGCATCCGTGAGGACGCGCGCACCCAGGGCCAGCAGATCCTCGCGCAGATGCGCACGGAGGCCCAGGCCGAGAGCGACCGGATCGTGGCCGCCGGCCACGCCCAGCTGGAAGCCCAGCGCCAGCAGATCCTGACCGAACTGCGCTCCGAGGTCGGCCGTACCGCGGTCGATCTGGCCGAGAAGGTCATCGGGCAGTCGGTCTCGGACGAGGCCAAGCAGGCGGCGTCGATCGAGAAGTTCCTCAGCGAACTCGACGACACCGACGCCGGCATCGGGGTCGGAAGGTAGCGACGCGAAAGTGAGAAGCATGTACGCAGCGAGCCGCGAGGCCAGCTCCCGTTCGCGGGAAGCGCTTCGGGCCGCTCTGACCGGAAGCGACAGTGTTGCCGCGACGACGGGTTCGGAACTGTTCGCCGTCGTCGCCGTGCTGGACGACCAGCGTTCGCTGCGTGTTGCGCTCGCGGACGTGTCGGTGCCCGGTTCGGCTCGCGCCGAACTGAGCGAGCGGGTCTTCGGCGGAAAGGTCAGCGTCGCCACCCAAGCGGTGCTGACCACCGCGGTGGCCCAGGACTGGTCCCGCACCGCCGACCTGGTCGACACTCTGGAGTTGCTCGGCCAGGAGGCGCTGCTGGAGTCGGCCGCCGACAGCGGCCGGCTCGACGCGGTCGAGGACGAGCTGTTCCGGCTCGGCCGGATCATCGCCGACAACCCCGACCTGGAGCAGGCCCTGTCGGATCGCGCGAAGCCGGAATCGGCGCGGCGTGAACTGATCACCCGCCTGCTGACCGGCAAGGCCGAGCCCATCACCGTCACGCTCGCCGAGCAGGCGGTGACCAGGCAGCAGATCGGCCTCGGCGCGGCCTTCGACGAGCTGTCCGACCTGGCAGCGTCGCGACGCGACCAGATCGTCGCGCACGTGCGGGCCGCGATCGCCCTGACGGCGCAGCAGAAGGAGCGGCTGGCCGCCTCCCTGCAGCGCATCTATGGCAAGCCGGTCACGGTGCACGTGCAGGTCGACGCGAGTCTGCTGAGCGGGCTCGTCGTGCGCGTCGGTGACGACGTGATCGACGGCAGCGCCGTGGGCCGACTGGAGCGGCTGCGCCGCGAACTGGCGTAACCCGCCACCCAACCCCGACATTCGAGACCAGACAGCGAGAGCAGGAAGAACATGGCGGAGCTGACGATCTCCTCCGACGAGATCCGTAGCGCGATCGAGAGCTACACCCAGAGCTACACCCCCGAGACCTCCATCGAAGAAGTCGGTGTGGTCACCGATACCAGTGACGGCATCGCGCACGTCTCCGGCCTGCCCTCGGCAATGGCCAACGAGCTGCTCGAGTTCCCGGGCGGCGTGCTCGGCGTGGCGCTGAACCTCGAGGACCGCGAGATCGGTGCGGTCATCCTCGGCGAGTTCGCCGAGATCGAAGAGGGCCAGCAGGTCCGCCGCACCGGCGACGTGCTCTCGGTCCCGGTCGGCGACAAGTTCCTCGGCCGCGTGGTCAACCCGCTCGGTCAGCCGATCGACGGCCTGGGCGAGATCGAGGCCGAAGACCGCCGTGTGCTCGAGCTGCAGGCCGCGACCGTGCTGGAGCGCCAGCCGGTCGAGGAGCCGATGGCCACCGGCATCACCGCCATCGACGCCCTGACCGCGATCGGCCGTGGCCAGCGTCAGCTGGTCATCGGTGACCGCAAGACCGGCAAGACCGCGGTCTGCATCGACGCGATCCTGAACCAGAAGGCCAACTGGGAGTCCGGCGACCCCAAGAAGCAGATGCGTTGCATCTACGTCGCCATCGGCCAGAAGGGCTCCACCATCGCCGGCGTGAAGGCCGCGCTGGAGGAGCACGGCGCGATGGAGTACACCACCATCGTCGCGGCCCCGGCCTCCGACTCCGCCGGCTTCAAGTGGCTGGCCCCCTACACCGGTTCGGCCATCGGCCAGCACTGGATGTACCAGGGCAAGCACGTGCTGATCGTGTTCGACGACCTGACCAAGCAGGCCGAGGCCTACCGCGCCATCTCGCTGCTGCTCCGTCGCCCGCCGGGCCGCGAGGCGTACCCCGGTGACGTCTTCTACCTGCACTCGCGTCTGCTCGAGCGTTGCGCCAAGCTGTCCGACGAGATGGGCGCGGGCTCGATGACCGGTCTGCCGATCATCGAGACCAAGGCCAACGACGTCTCGGCGTTCATCCCGACCAACGTCATCTCCATCACCGACGGCCAGGTCTTCCTCGAGTCCGACCTGTTCAACAAGGGTGTCCGCCCGGCGATCAACGTCGGTACCTCGGTCTCCCGTGTCGGCGGCGCCGCCCAGACCAAGGCCATGAAGAAGGTCGCCGGTTCGCTGCGTCTGGAAATGGCCCAGTACCGCGAGCTGGAGGCGTTCTCCGCCTTCGCCTCGGATCTGGATGCCGCCTCGCTGGCCCAGCTCGAGCGTGGTGCCCGCTGGGTCGAGCTGCTCAAGCAGGACCAGTACTCCCCGGTCGCGGTCGAAGACCAGATCGTCTCGATCTACCTGGTCGACGCCGGCTACTACGACTCGGTTCCGGTCGCCGACATCCGTCGCTTCAACAACGAACTGCTCGAGGACCTGCACCGCAGCGTGCCCGAGGCCTTCGCCGCGCTCGAGGGTGGCGCCAAGCCGCTCGACGGTGAGGCGGCCGAGCAGATCAAGACGGCCACCGACAAGTTCAAGCAGGGCTTCCTCGCCTCCGACGGCAGCCGCGTCGTGAACGAGGCCGCCGCCGGCGAACTGGACCACGAAGAGGTCGAGTCGCTGTCGGTCACGCGCAAGCACGTCGAGAAGTAAGTCGGGCGACGACCAATGCGTTATTCGATTCTTCTGGCGAATGAAGGGAGTGTGAACCGTGGCAAGCTTGCGTGAATTGCGCTCCCGCATTCGTGGTGTGAATTCGATCAAGAAGATCACCAAGGCCCAAGAGCTGATCGCGACCTCGCGAATCTCCAAGGCCCAGGCCAGGGTCGCGGCCGCGAAGCCGTACGCGGAGGAAATCACCAAGGTCCTCGGCGAGCTGGCGAGCGCGTCGAAGAACCTGTCGCATCCGCTGCTGACCGAGCGGGCCAACCCGCGCCGCGCCGCCGTGCTGGTGATCACCAGTGACAGCGGCATGTGCGGTGGTTACAACTCCAACGTGCTCAAGCGCGCCGAGGAACTGATGACCACCCTGCGCGGCGAGGGCAAGGAGCCGGTGCTGTACGTGATGGGCAACAAGGGCCTCACGTACTACACCTTCCGCAACCGTCCGCTCGTTGCGTCGTGGACCGGGTTCTCGCAGCAGCCGAAGTACACCGATGCTTCGGCGGCCTGCCGCCACCTGGTCGACGCCTTCATGGCGGGCGCCGACGGCGAGGTGCCGCATCCCAACGGGACCGGCGACATCGCGGGCGTCGACGAACTGCACATCGTGTACACGCGTTTCGTGTCGATGTTGACCCAGACCCCTGAGGTGCGTCGTCTGGCGCCGATCCAGGTGAGCTTTGTCGACGAGAACTTCGACATGGGCGAGGACTCGTTCAGCGATTCGGCCACGGCCGACCCGCAGGCGCAGTACGAATTCGAGCCCGACGCCGATGTGCTGCTGGCGGCCCTGCTGCCGAAGTACGTCAATACGCGTATCTACGCGTCGTTGCTCGAGGCAGCGGCATCCGAGTCCGCGGCTCGGCGCACCGCAATGAAGGCGGCCACTGATAACGCCAACGAATTGGCCAGCGTGCTGCAGCGCGAAGCCAACTCGGTGCGTCAGGCCCAGATCACGCAGGAAATCAGCGAAATCGTCGGCGGCGTGAACGCGCTGGCGTCGAGCTCGGACCGCGACTAAAAGCGCAGGAAGAGAACTTATCCAAATGACCGCAGCTGTCACACAAGACAACTCGAGCCGGACCGGCGCTGCTGCAGGCCGCGTCATCCGGGTCATCGGCCCCGTCGTGGACGTCGAGTTCCCGCGTGGTGCCATCCCCGAGCTGTTCAACGCTCTGCACGCCGAGATCACCCTGGCCTCGGTGGCCAAGACCCTGACCCTCGAGGTCGCCCAGCACCTCGGTGACAACATCGTGCGCACCATCTCGATGCAGCCCACCGACGGCCTGGTCCGCGGCGCTTCCGTCACCGACACCGGCAAGCCGATCTCGGTGCCGGTCGGCGACGTCGTCAAGGGCCACGTCTTCAACGCCCTCGGTGACTGCCTCGACAGCCCCGGCCTCGGCCGCGACGGCGAGAACTGGGGCATCCACCGTAAGCCGCCGAGCTTCGACCAGCTCGAGGGCAAGACCGAGATCCTGGAGACCGGCGTCAAGGTCCTCGACCTGCTGACCCCGTACGTCAAGGGCGGCAAGATCGGTCTGTTCGGTGGTGCCGGTGTCGGTAAGACCGTTCTGATCCAGGAGATGATCACCCGTATCGCGCGTGAGTTCTCCGGTACGTCGGTGTTCGCCGGCGTCGGTGAGCGCACCCGTGAGGGCACCGACCTCCGCCTGGAAATGGAAGAGATGGGCGTCCTCCAGGACACCGCCCTCGTCTTCGGCCAGATGGACGAGCCGCCGGGCACCCGTATGCGCGTGGCCCTCTCGGCCCTGACCATGGCCGAGTACTTCCGCGACGTGCAGCACCAGGACGTGCTGCTGTTCATCGACAACATCTTCCGGTTCACCCAGGCCGGTTCCGAGGTCTCGACCCTGCTGGGTCGTATGCCTTCCGCCGTGGGTTACCAGCCGACGCTGGCCGACGAGATGGGTGAGCTGCAGGAGCGCATCACCTCGACCCGTGGTCGCTCGATCACCTCGCTGCAGGCGATCTACGTCCCCGCCGACGACTACACCGACCCGGCGCCGGCGACCACCTTCGCCCACCTGGATGCGACGACCGAGCTTTCCCGCCCGATCTCGCAGAAGGGCATCTACCCGGCCGTCGACCCGCTGACCTCGACCTCTCGTATCCTCGAGGCCTCGATCGTCGGCGAGCGGCACTTCGCCGTGGCCAACGAGGTCAAGCGCATCCTGCAGAAGTACAAGGAACTGCAGGACATCATCGCCATCCTCGGCATGGACGAGCTCTCCGAAGAGGACAAGGTCCTCGTCGGCCGCGCCCGTCGCCTGGAGAAGTTCCTCGGCCAGAACTTCATCGTCGCCGAGAAGTTCACCGGTCAGCCCGGTTCGGTGGTTCCGCTGGAGCAGACCATCGACGACTTCGACCGCGTGTGCAAGGGCGAGTTCGACCACTACCCGGAGCAGGCGTTCAACTCCTGCGGTGGTCTCGACGACGTCGAGGCGGCCGCCAAGAAGATCGCCGGAAAGTAGTCACCGATGGCCGATATGTCAGTTGATCTCGTCGCCGTCGAACGGCTGCTCTGGTCCGGCCGGGCGTCGTTCGTCAGCGCGCAGACCACCGAAGGCCAGATCGGCATCATGGCAGGCCATGAGCCGCTGCTCGGCCAGCTGGTCGAAGGCGGCACGGTGACCATCGTCGATACCGACGGTCAGCGCATCGTCGCGGCGGTGCACGGCGGGTTCTTCTCGGTCACCGGCGACTCGGTCCGGGTGCTGGCCGAGTCCGCCGAGTTCGCCGGCGAGGTCGATGTCGAGGCGGCCCGCCGGGTGCTCGCCGAAGGTACTGCCTCCGAGGAAGACAAGCGGGTGGCGCAGGGCCGGGTCCGCGCGGTCGAGCAGGACGCGCACGCCTGAGCTCCGGACGCGTGAGCGTCCAAGCGGCACAACACAATCGAATATCACACTGCCGGTGGCGATCTCGCCGCCGGCAGTGTTGTTTCGGTAGCCGCGATCACCGAGCGGGCGCCGCGGCCGGTATGTTCGCGGACAAGCCCGCCCCATTTGTAAACTCGAGTCCGTGATTGAATGACCGGGTTCGGTCGACGGGGTGGGATTCGATCGATCCGGCGAACGAAGGGATGGACGGCATTGCACACCGGGATGGTTCTGCTGATCATTCTGGTATGTCTGCTGGTCGCCCTCGCCCTGGCTTCCACCTATCGCCTGGTGATGTTGCGCCGCGGCGGTACTGCCGCGATTCTGCGGGTGCTCCCGGCGCGCGGCGGTGAACGCTGGCGGCACGGACTGATCCGGTACGACGAGGACCGGCTCGTGTTCTTCAAGCTCTCCAGCCTCAAACTCGGCCCGGATTCGGTGATCCACCGTCGCGGCATCGAGGTGGGGGAGCGACGTGGCCCACGTGGCGACGAATACGACATCATGACCGACGAGATCGCGGTGATCGCGGTATCGGATGCCCAGGGCAGCTTCGAGTTGGCGTTGGATCGCGGCTCGCTGGCTGCCTTTTTGTCATGGGTGGAGTCGCGGCCCTCCGATCGCGCGCGCCGGATGCGCGGGCACTGACAGCGACCGCCGGCCTCGACGGGGCAGCGTTTAAGGTGGTCGTGTGAGTGTGCACCTGACCCGGATCTATACCCGGACCGGGGACGACGGGACCACCGGGCTGAGCGATTTCTCCCGCGTGGCCAAAACCGATCCGCGGTTGATCGCCTACGCCGACTGCGATGAGGCCAATGCCGCGATCGGCGTCGCCCTCGCGGTGGGTGATCCGTCCCCGCGGATCGGTGCGGTGTTGCGTCAGGTGCAGAACGATCTGTTCGACGCGGGCGCGGATCTGTCGACGCCGATCGTCGAGGCGCCGAAATATCCGCCGCTGCGCATCACCCAGCCCTACATCGACCGGCTCGAATCCTGGTGCGACGAGTTCAACGAAGGGCTTGCCCCGCTCAACTCGTTCATCCTCCCGGGCGGCACGCCGTTGGCCGCCCATCTGCACGTGGCCCGCACTGTGGTCCGGCGCGCCGAGCGCTCGGCCTGGGCGGCGGTCGAAGCGCACCCCGACGACACCGGTACGCTGCCCGCTCGGTACCTGAATCGGCTGTCGGACCTGTTGTTCATCCTCGGCCGAGTGGCCAATCCCGGTGGCGATGTGCTGTGGCGGCCCGGTGGGGCCGCCGAGTCCGCGGACCGCGACGACTAGCTCGACGACCAGTTCACTGCCTCGGTGTCCGATCGCCGGGAGCCGTTAGAGCATTATCCTTGCACTCAGTGGTGCGCCGAAGACGCGGAGAGGCGGCATGGAACGTTTTCTGGTAACTGGCGGCAATCGGCTCGTCGGTGAGGTCGCGGTCGGGGGCGCCAAGAACAGCGTCCTCAAGTTGATGGCCGCGGCCCTGCTGGCCGAGGGCACCACAACCATCACCAACTGCCCCGACATCCTCGACGTTCCGCTGATGGCGGATGTGCTGCGCGGCCTCGGCTGCGATGTGACGATCGAGGGGCCGGTCGTCACCATCGACACGCCGGCCGAACCGAAGTACCACGCCGACTTCCCCGCGGTGACCCAGTTCCGCGCCTCGGTCTGTGTGCTCGGACCGCTGATGGCCAGGTGCAAACGCGCGGTGGTTGCGCTGCCCGGCGGTGATGCCATCGGCTCCCGCCCGCTGGATATGCACCAGGCCGGCCTGCGTCTGCTGGGTGCCACCAGCGAGATCGAGCACGGCTGCGTCGTGGCAAGGGCCGACGAGCTGCAGGGCGCCCGGATCCGGCTCGACTTCCCGTCGGTCGGCGCGACCGAGAACATCCTAATGGCGGCGGTGCTGGCGGAGGGGGAGACCGTCATCGACAACGCCGCCCGTGAACCCGACATCGTCGACCTGTGCAACATGCTGGTGCAGATGGGCGCGCGGATCACCGGCGCGGGCACCTCGGTGCTGACCATCGAAGGCGTCGAGCGGCTCTCGCCCACCACCCACCGGGTGATCGGCGATCGCATCGTCGCGGCCACCTGGGGCATCGCCGCCGCGATGACCATGGGCGATGTGCGCGTCACCGGCGTCAACCCGAAGCATCTGTCGCTGGTGCTGGACAAGCTGCGTTCGGCGGGTGCGCGGATCTCCTTCGAGCCCGACGGCTTCCGGGTGGTGCAACCCGAGCGCCCGCGTGCGGTGAATTTCTCGACCTTGCCGTTCCCCGGATTCCCCACCGACCTGCAGCCCATGGCGATCGGTCTCGCGGCCATCTCCGACGGCACCTCGATGATCACCGAGAACATCTTCGAAGCGCGATTCCGCTTCGTGGAGGAGATGATCCGCCTGGGCGCCGATGCGCGCACCGACGGTCATCACGCAGTGGTCCGGGGCATCCCGCGGTTGTCGAGCGCACCGGTGTGGTCCTCCGATATCCGCGCGGGCGCCGGGCTGGTGCTGGCCGGCCTGGTCGCCGACGGCACGACCGAAGTGCACGACGTGTTCCACATCGACCGCGGCTACCCGAACTTCGTCGAGCAGCTGCAGGCGCTCGGCGGCCAGGTCCAGCGGGTCGGCGTCACCGAATGACCGGCCCCGATGGCAGGTCGGGCAAGGGATGCGCGGAGACGATGATCGAAACCTCGCTGAAAACCCTTTCTGACCAGGCGATTTGACATTGCAAATGTAGCAACGTAACTTTATCCAAGTCAGAGCGACACGGACACCGACCCGGGGCCCAGGAGCTGAGCGGAAACGCTGAGTGTGAGGCCAGGGAAACGAGGTAGGACGAGGAGCGCCTGACGATCACACTAGCTGGACCGAGTGCCCCGGATTTGATTCGGGTGAGCGGTCGAGCTAAGCTGTAAAAGTTGCCTCACGGAAGCCCCAGCAAGATTCTGGTGC
>NZ_BAFY01000055.1 GCF_000308555.1 Nocardia cyriacigeorgica NBRC 100375
TCAGGAGCGCGGCCTGTCCTGGCTGGCGACCATGAGCCGGATGGGTCTCGGCGCGATCCTCGCCGACGATATGGGCCTCGGCAAGACGATCCAGGTCTTGGCACTGCTGCTGCACGAACGCGCGGGCGAGCGGCCGGTCGGACCGACGCTGCTGGTGTGCCCGATGTCGGTCGTCGGCAACTGGCAGCGCGAGGCCGAGCGATTCGCCCCCGACCTGCGCGTCCTCGTCCATCACGGCGCCGCCCGCGCCAAGGGCGAGCAGCTGTTGGCCGCCATCGCCGAGGCCGATCTGGTCCTCACCACCTATGCCCTGATGGCCCGCGATATCGCGGATCTGGCCGCCCGCGACTGGGATCGGGTGGTGCTCGACGAAGCCCAGCACATCAAGAACTCGGGCACACGGCAGGCGCGGGCCGCTCGCGCACTGCCGGCCAGACATCGGCTGGCGCTCACCGGAACTCCGGTGGAGAACCGCCTGGAGGAACTGCGCTCGATCCTGGATTTCACCATGCCGAAAGTGCTCGGCAGCGCCCAGACCTTCCGCGCCAGGTTCGCCGTGCCGATCGAACGCGAACGCGACGAGAACGCCATCACCCGGCTGCGCACCGTCACCGCACCGTTCGTGCTGCGCCGGGTGAAGACCGATCCGAGCGTGATCTCCGATCTGCCGGACAAACTCGAGATGACGGTGCGCGCCAACCTGACCGTCGAACAGGCCGCGCTCTACCAGGCCGTCGTCGACGACATGCTGAACAAACTCCGCGACGCCAAGGGCATGGCCCGTAAGGGCGCGGTCCTCGGCGCGCTGACCCGTCTCAAACAGGTCTGCAACCATCCGGCGCATTACCTCGGCGACGGGTCGCCGGTGCTGCGCCGGGGCGGGCATCGCTCCGGAAAGCTCGCCCTGGTGGAGGACGTGCTCGACGCGGTGCTCGCCGACGGGGAAAAGGCCTTGCTGTTCACCCAGTTCCGCGAGTTCGGCGAGCTGATCGAGCCTTATCTGGCCGAGCGGTTCGGTACCAGGATTCCGTTCCTGCACGGCGGGGTCGCCAAACAGCGCCGCGACACCATGGTGGCCGAGTTCCAGTCGACCGACGGTCCGCCGCTGATGTTGCTGTCGCTCAAGGCCGGCGGCACCGGCCTCAACCTGACTGCGGCCAATCATGTTGTGCACCTGGACCGCTGGTGGAATCCCGCGGTGGAGAACCAGGCCACCGACCGCGCCTACCGGATCGGTCAGCAGCGCGCGGTGCAGGTGCGCAAGCTGGTGTGCGTCGACACCATCGAAGAGCGCATCGACGAAATGATCAGTGGCAAAAGCCAACTCGCCGATCTCGCGGTCGGGTCGGGGGAGAACTGGATCACCGAGTTGAGCACCGATGAGCTGCGTGATCTGTTCGCTCTCGGCGCGGAGGCGGTGGGCGAATGAGTCCGCGCGTGGATTACCGCGAGTTCGGGCCGCGACGGCCGGTGTCCGGCGGCGTCGAAGCCCGCAGCAGACGTGGGGCTTTCGCGCGCACGGCGTGGGGCCGGGCGTTCATCCAAGCGGTCGAGCGGATGGCCGAGCCGGGACGGCTCGCGCGTGGGCGCAGCTACGCGCGGTCCGGGCAGGTCGTCAGCTACCGGATCGAACGCGGCGCCGTGGTCGGTGAGGTGCAGGGCAGTCAGCCGCGCCCGTTCACCGCCACCTGTACGGTTCGGCCGCTGCGTGCCGAAGAGATCGAATTGCTGGTCGAGGAGATTCGCTCGGCGCCGGGCATGCTGGCCCAGATCGCCTCCGGCGCGTTGCCTGCCGCTCTGTCACCGCATCTGCTGCCCGAGACCGCGGCGGATCTCGATTTCGGCTGCACCTGCCCCGATCCGGGCTGGCCGTGCAAGCATGTGGCGGCGCTGTGCTACCTGCTCGCCGAACGGCTCGACGAGTACCCGCGTGATCTGCTCACCCTGCGTGGACTGTCGCTGGACACCCTCATCGGCGGGGTCGAACGCGGGGCGGGCTCCGGCGGTGACGCCGACCCCTACGGCGAAGCGCTCGAACTTCCAGCACTGCCGACACCTGAATTTCGTTCCGCTCCAGAGGATTTGGATCCGACGCTATTACGTCGCGCCCTGCGCATGCTCGCCGAGGACGAAGCTGTCGCCGCGAGCGGCCTGCGCACGCTGACCTCCTGGTACGACGATCTGCGTCAGGCCTGACTCACGCTTCGTCGATGCGGTACACGCGTTCGGCGTTGGCCCTGAACACCCGATCCAGGCATGCGGAATCGCCCACGTGGTCGGCGACGACCGCGGCCACGGCCTGGGCGCTGCCCGCGATGGTGGTGATCGGCTTGTCCACCGGGAAATTGGAGCCCCACACCAGCCGCTCGACTCCGAAACAGTCCACCGCGTGCCGCAGCATCGGGCCGATCCGTTCGATCAGCTGGGGCACAGGTGTCGCGCTGCCGCGCGGCGGAACCGGATGCCCGAGGATCGGCATCATCAGACCGCTGACCTTGGCCACCACATTCGGCTGGGCCGCTACCGCCGCGATGTCGTCGCGCCAGCGCACGAACAGCTCGCGCCGATGCCCCGGGTTGTATCCGGTGTGCTTGCCGACGGCGCCGAAGATCCCCGCCGGGGTGCCGAGATGATTCAGCACGATGGTGACCTCGGGATATCGCGTGGCCAGGGCGGCCACATCGGGCAGTTGATGCGAATACACCCACGCCTCGAACGACAACTGCCGCCGGGCGAGTTCGGCGAACCCTTCGAGGAAAGCATTGGCGGTGAGATCGCCCGGCGTGCTGGTGAACGAGCGCACATCCGGATCCGGATGGTGGGCGACCATGGTGCGGATCCCGCGCAGCAGCGGCGACGCCGAGGCATGCGCGTCGAGCAGTTCCGCGACACCGGGTGCGGCCGGATCGGCGCTGGCGATGATCGCGCCCAGCCGTGGGGTGTCGATGCCGAACGGCAGACTCGCCACCCAGCGCGTCTCGTCCGCCTTGGCGAGCGGGCCGGTGCCGGTCCACTCGACCTCGATATGGGCGAGGGTGGCGACCTTCAATCCTGCGGTGTCGTTGCGGTAATTCGCGGGCAGGTACGGATGCATATACGGCGTCGGATCGCCGACGAACTCGCGGTCACGGCGTGGCGCCACCTTCATCGCGACACCGATCGGCAGCGGCAGATACCGGAACAACCGGGCCAGCCCGCTGAAATCACGCGGCGTCGACAGCGGATCCCACTGATGGATGTGCGCGTCGATAATGGGAATGTCGGTGAGATCCATGATGTCCGTCCCGTCCGCCGTTCACCCGGTCGCCGCGATTGTCACACGCGAGCCGCGCCCGCATCCGCAGTACCGCCGAAACCGCGGGCGGGTCGGACATCTGACCGCGTGGTCGACGAGAGTGCGTACCTGCTCACCGTTCCTCCGGACAGAGCGGACGGCGGCTAGCCGGCCTCGGGTGCGTAGGCCCGCAGGAAGGTCTCGACCGCCGCGTCCGCGATGTCGCGCAGGGTCGCGTCCGGGACCGCGCGGGTGCCGAGCCTGCTGTGCCGTTCGAGTGGGCCGGTGAGCAGGGCGAGCAGTTGCTCGGCCGCACGTTCCGGATCGGCGTAGCGCAGCCGCCCGTCGAGCATGTAGCGCGCCAGCCGGTCGCTCACTGCCGCGGCCAGCTGCTGTGGCACTCGCTCCAGGATCTCGGCGGCCAGGTCGGGGAAGGTGACCAGCTGCGCGTAGGTCAGCCGGTGCAGTGCCGTGGCTCGGGCTCCCGCGCACACTGTGACCAGGCGATACGCCGCCTCGTTCAGTGCGGCGCCCGGATCCGAACCGGACTCGCGCAACGGTTGCAGCGCGGCCGAGCATTGCGCGGCCACCGAATCGGCCGCGGCGCGCATCGCTTCCCGCAGCAGCGTGGGCTTATCGGTGAGGTGGTTGTACACGGTCGGCTTGGCCACCCCGGCCTGGTCCGCGATTTCCTGAACGCACGCCTGGTCGTAGCCGCGGCGGGCGAAGACCTCGAATGCCACCTCGAGGATTGCCTGCCGTTTGTCGATGCGCCCTCGGCCGGTCGTCGCTGGAGTCGCGGTCGCCATCGGTCCGGACATCTCCGATGACCCGGACCCGGAGCTCAACGCCCGGATCATGGCGTTGCATCAGCGCAAGGTGCAGATGTATCCGGAGTGGGATCAGCTCATGTCGACGATTCCGGAGGTGCGTATCGCCTGAGTCTGGTGCCACGAAGTGGGTGGGTGTACGATTTTGCTTGGACGTCCAACTATTGGATGACCGTAAACCTGCGCATGCGCCGCATGCCGCCGCTGTTCAACACCACTCGAGGACAGGTTTCGCATGGTTCGTGAACTCACCCACTTCATCGGCGGACAGCAGGTCCCCGGCACCTCCGGCCGCTTCGGTGACGTGTTCGATCCCAATGTCGGGCAGGTGCAGGCCAGGGTCCCGCTGGCCAGTACCTCCGAGGTCGAGGCGGCGATCGCGAACGCCGCCGCCGCGCAGCCGGAATGGGCCGCGTTCAACCCGCAGAAGCGGGCGCGCGTGCTGATGAAATTCCTGACCCTGGTGCAGGACGAGATGGACAGCCTGGCCGCGCTGCTGTCGAGCGAGCACGGCAAGACCCTCGCCGACGCCAAGGGCGATATCCAGCGCGGACTCGAGGTCATCGAGTTCGCCACCGGCATCCCGCATCTGCTCAAGGGCGAATACACCGAGAGCGCGGGCACCGGTATCGACGTCTACTCGATGCGTCAGCCGCTCGGCGTGGTCGCAGGCATCACCCCGTTCAACTTCCCGGCGATGATCCCGCTGTGGAAGGCCGGACCGGCGCTGGCCTGCGGCAACGCCTTCGTGCTCAAGCCGTCCGAGCGCGACCCCTCGGTGCCGCTGCGGCTGGCCGAGCTCTTCCTCGAGGCCGGCCTGCCCGCCGGGGTGTTCAACGTCGTCAACGGCGACAAGGAAGCCGTCGACGCGATCCTGCACGACCCGCGCATCCAGGCCGTCGGGTTCGTCGGCTCCACCCCGATCGCCCAGTACATCTACGAGACCGCCACCGCCAACGGCAAGCGCGCCCAGTGCTTCGGCGGCGCCAAGAACCACGCCATCGTCATGCCCGATGCCGACCTCGACGATGTGGCCGATCAGCTCATCGGCGCCGGCTACGGCTCGGCCGGCGAGCGCTGCATGGCCATCTCGGTGGCCGTGCCGGTCGGTGAGGAGACCGCCGACCGGCTGGTCGCCAAGCTCACCGAGCGGGTGCACAAGCTCAATGTCGGCCGCTCCGACGATCCGGGCGCCGACTTCGGCCCGCTGGTCGGCAGCGACGGCGTGGACCGGGTGAACAACTACATCCAGATCGGTGTCGACGAGGGCGCCGAACTGGTGGTGGACGGCCGCAACCTCACCGTCGACGGCGCCGAGGATGGCTACTTCGTCGGCGCGACCCTGTTCGACAAGGTCACCCCCGACATGCGCATCTACACCGAGGAGATCTTCGGGCCGGTGCTCAGTGTGGTGCGCGCGCACGATTACGAGGAGGGTCTGCGCCTGGCCAGCGAGCACGAATTCGGCAACGGCGTCGCCATCTTCACCCGCGACGGCGACACCGCGCGGGATTTCGCCGCCCGCGTGCAGGTGGGCATGGTCGGCATCAATGTGCCGATCCCGGTGCCCATCGCCTACCACACCTTCGGCGGCTGGAAGCGGTCCGGTTTCGGCGATCTGAACCAGCACGGCCCGGATTCGATCCGCTTCTACACCAAGACCAAGACCGTCACCCAGCGCTGGCCGAAGGGTCTGAAGGAGAACGCGGACCACTTCGTCATCCCGACGATGGACTGAGGCGATGTTCACTCTGAACGACGACGAACGCGCGATTCGCGAGACCGCACGCGATTTCGCCGACGAGTTCCTGGCTCCGCACGCGCTCGAATGGGACGAGCACATGCACTTCCCAATCGAGGTGCTGCGCAAATCCGGTTCGGTCGGCCTCGGCGGCATCTATGTCGCCGAGGATGTGGGTGGTTCGGCCCTGCGCAGGCTTGACGCGGTGCGCATCTTCGAAGAGCTGGCCACCGGCTGCCCGGCGGTCGCCGCCTACATCTCGATCCACAATATGGCGGCCTGGATGATCGACGCCTACGGTGACGACGGCCAGCGTTTCCGCTGGCTGCCCGGCATGACCTCGATGGAGATCCTCGGCAGCTACGCCCTCACCGAACCGGGCGTGGGCTCGGACGCGGCGGCGTTGACCACCAAGGCGGTCCGCGACGGTGACGACTACATCCTCAACGGCGCCAAGCAGTTCATCTCCGGCGCGGGCGCCAACGACGTGTACGTGATGATGGTGCGCACGGGCGAGGAAGGGCCGCGCGGCATTTCGGCGCTCATCGTGCCCGCCGACACTCCCGGTCTCACCGTCGGCCCGAACGAGAAGAAGATGGGCTGGAAGGCCCAGCCGACCCGGCAGGTGATCCTCACCGATGCCCGGGTCCCGGTCGCCAACCGGCTCGGCGCCGAAGGCGACGGCTTCCGCATCGCCATGAACGGGCTCAACGGCGGCAGGCTCAATATCGCGGCCTGCTCGATCGGCGGCGCGCAGGCGGCGCTGGACAAGACCGTGCCGTACCTGGCGCAGCGGCAGGCGTTCGGTGCTCCGCTGTTGAAGAATCAGGCGTTGCAATTCGACCTGGCCGATATGCGCACCCAGCTGGAGGCCGCGCGCACCCTGCTGTGGCGGGCGGCCGACGCCCTCGACGCGGATGCCGACGACAAGGTCGAGCTGTGCGCGATGGCCAAGCGGTTCGCCACCGATGCCGGCTTCGAGGTCGCCAACAAGGCCCTGCAACTGCACGGTGGCTACGGTTACCTCGCCGAGTACGGTCTGGAGAAAATCGTCCGGGATCTGCGCGTGCATCAGATCCTCGAGGGCACCAACGAGATCATGCGGGTGGTCGTCGCCAGGTCGATGACCTCGGCCGCCCGCGGGGCAGGAGCAGCATGAGTGAACCCGAAGTCCTGATCGAGACCCGTGACGGGCTCGGCGTCATCACCCTGAACCGGCCCAAGGCCATCAACGCGCTCAATCACGCGATGGTGCTCACCATCACCGAGGCGCTGCGGGCCTGGGCCGATGACCCGCAGGTGCGTACCGTGGTGCTCACCGGTGCCGGCGAGCGCGGTCTGTGCGCGGGTGGCGATATCGTCGCCATCCACGACGACGCCAAACGCGCACAGCAGGATTCGGCCGGCACGGCCACCGGCGCCGAATCCGCCTCCGGCCGGTTCTGGCGCGACGAGTACATCCTCAACGCGCTGATCGGCCGGTATCCCAAGCCGTATGTCGCGGTGATGGACGGCATCGTGATGGGTGGCGGCGTCGGGCTGTCCGGGCATGCCGGGCACCGGATCGTCACCGAGCGGTCCATGATCGGGATGCCCGAGGTCGGTATCGGTTTCGTCCCCGACGTGGGCGGCACCTATCTGCTGGCGCGGACTCCGGGCGAGCTCGGCACCCACGTCGCGCTCACCACCGCCCGGATGCGCGCCGGTGACGCCATCGCCGCCGGTTTCGCCGACTATTACATTCCCTCCGAGCACATCCCGGCGCTGCTGGACACCCTGCGCACCGAGACCGCTGACATCGCCATCGCCAAATTCGCCACGGCCGCACCGGAATCGGAGCTGCGGGCCCATCGGTCCTGGATCGACGCCTGCTACAGCGCCGATACGGTCGAAGAAATCGTGGAGCGGTTGCGTGCCAACGGCCCCGACGCGGAGGCGGCGGCCAGCGAACTGCTGTCGAAATCGCCGGTGTCGCTGAAGGTCACGCTGCGCTCGCTGCGGTCGGCGCGGCGCGCGCAGTCGCTGGAGGCGGTGCTGAATGAGGAGTACCGCGTCTCGATCGCCACGCTCGCATCCCACGACCTGGTCGAGGGCATTCGCGCGCAGGTGATCGACAAGGACCGCAACCCGCGGTGGTCGCCGTCCACCCTGGAAGCGGTGACCGACGAACAGGTCGCGGCCTACTTCACCGAATTGGGTGGCCATGAACTGGGTTTGACCGCCCCGAACCCGGAGGGACAGCAGTGAACGAGCCTGCCCGCAAGACCATCGGTTTCCTCGGCCTCGGCCACATGGGTGCGCCGATGGCCGCCAATCTGGTGCGCGCCGGATACGACGTGCACGGCTTCGACCCGACGCCTGCCGCTCAGGAGGTCGCGCGCGAAGCCGGGATCCGGCTGGTCGAATCCGGTGTCGCCGCCGCCGTCGACCGCGACATCGTGATCACCATGCTGACCAACGGCAAGCTGGTCCGCGATGTCTACGGCGAACTTGTGCCCGCCGCGGGGCCCGGCACGCTGTTCGTCGACTGTTCGACCATCGACGTCGCCGATGCCAAGGCGGCCGCCGAGATGGCGGTCGCGGCCGGGCACCGCGCCCTGGACGCACCGGTCTCCGGTGGGGTGGCCGGTGCCGCCGCGGGCACGCTGACCTTCATGGTCGGCGGCGAGGAAGCCGATTTCGCCGAAGCACTGCCGGTGCTCGAGGTGATGGGCGCCAAAGTGGTGCACTGCGGTGCGAACGGCGTCGGTCAGGTCGCCAAGATCTGCAACAACATGCTGCTCGGCATCTCGATGATCGGCCTGTCCGAGGCGCTGGTGCTTGGGGAGAAGCTGGGCCTGAGCCACCAGTCGTTCTTCGACGTGGTGTCCAAGGCTTCCGGCCAGAGCTGGGCGCTGACCAACTACTGCCCGGTGCCGGGCCCGGTGCCGAACAGCCCGGCGAACAACGATTACGAGCCCGGTTTCGCCACCGCGCTGATGCACAAGGACCTCGGCCTGGCCGCGAATGCGCTGCGGAACAACGGCGTCGACGGACAGCTCGGCCTGCTGGCCGCCGAGATCTACGAGCGGTTCAACCAGTCGGCGGCCGGTAAGGACTTCTCCGCTATCGTCACCGACATCCGTAGTCGATCCGAGCAAGAGGGTGATTGAGTGGAAGCATCGCGTAGCGATTCCGTGAGGGGCGGCGGTCGGGCGACGGGTGGGCGCGAATTCGAGACCATTCTGCTGGAGCGCAAGGGCCGGGTCGGCCTGATCACGCTGAACCGGCCGAAGGCGCTGAACGCGTTGAACGCGCAGGTCCTCGATGACGTCATCGCCGCACTCGACGAGCTCGAGCACGACGACGAGATCGGCGCCGTCGTCATCACCGGTTCCGAGAAGGCCTTCGCCGCCGGCGCCGACATCAAGGAAATGCAG
>NZ_BAFY01000054.1 GCF_000308555.1 Nocardia cyriacigeorgica NBRC 100375
AAAGGTGAAGGCGCCGATCACCATTCGCATTCCGTTCGGCGGCGGCATCGGTTCGGTGGAGCATCATTCCGAGTCTCCGGAAGCCTATTTCGCGCACACCGCCGGTCTGCGGGTGATGACGCCGAGCAACCCGGCCGACGCCTATGTGATGATCCGGCAGGCGATCGCGCTCGACGATCCGGTGATCTTCTTCGAACCCAAGCGCCGCTACTGGGACAAGGCCGACGTCGATTTCGAGGCCCCTGCCGAGTTACCGCCGGATCGCGCCCGGATCTGCCGCGATGGCACCGACGCCACCCTCGTCGCCTACGGCGGCACCGTCGCCACCGCCCTGGGCGCTGCGAAAACAGCCGCCGAGGAAGGACATTCGCTCGAGGTGATCGACCTGCGCAGCCTCTCGCCGATCGACTTCGATACCGTCGAAGAGTCGGTGGCCAAGACCGGCCGGCTGATCGTGGTACACGAGGCGCCGGTCTTCGCCGGGCTCGGCGCCGAGATCGCCGCGCGGATCACCGAGCGCTGCTTCTATCACCTGGAGGCGCCGGTGCTGCGGGTCGGCGGCTTCGATATCCCCTATCCGCCGGCCAAACTCGAAAAGCACCACCTGCCCGACCCGGACCGCATTCTCGCGGCCGTGGATCGCTCGCTGGCCGCCTGACGTGTTTGCGCCTCGACGGCCCGCCGCGCAACGCGGATGTCATCGAGGCGGCACAATCGCAGACAGCCCGCGACCAGCTCGATCGAGACCGAGGTGCCTTTCGTGAACGAACCGCGTGCCGACGACCCGAACCATGTGCTGGAATTCCGGCTGCCCGATCTGGGGGAGGGCCTGACCGACGCCGAACTGCAATCCTGGTCGGTGGCCGTCGGCGATATCGTCGAGCTGAATCAGACCATCGCAGAGGTGGAAACGGCCAAGGCGGTGGTGGCGCTGCCGTCGCCGTTCGCGGGCACGGTGGTGGAGCTGCTGGCCGAGCCGGGTGAGACGGTGCCGGTCGGTGCGCCCCTGATCCGGGTGCGGACCACCGCACCCGCCACGCCGGAGGCGCCAGCCGTCACGCAAGATTCGACGCAGGCGCGGCCGCTCGCACCGGAACGGACATCGGTGCTGGTCGGGTACGGCCCGGAAGGGGAGGCGGTGTCGCGGCGGTGTCGGCCCGCCGAGCCCGCCAACGGCGTCCAACCGCGGACCGAAGCCGTCTCCTCGGCCGCGGCGAACAGGAAACAGGCGGCCGGCGCACGCGCGGCCGCGACGCCCGCGGCCCGGAAACTGGCCAGAGAGCTGGGTATCGACCTGTGGTACGTCGCTGGTTCCGGCCCGCAGGGCGCGGTCGCCGTCGACGACGTCCGCTCGGCGGTCCCGGTCTCCTCGCCGCGGGTCCGCGCCGCGGCCCCGGCCATGACCGAAACCCCGGCGGGCGCCGAATCGGGCGTGGTGCGCCCGCCCGCCCGCGAAGAACGCACCCCCATCAGCGGGGTCCGCAAGCGCACCGCCGCCGCCATGGTCGCCAGCGCGCGCACCATCCCGCAGGCCGGCGCCTCGGTCACGGTGGACTGCACGGCGACGATGGAACTGCTCGACCATCTGCGCACCACGGCGCCCTTCACCGGCTTGACGCTGACCCCGCTCGCACTGGTGGCGAAATCGGTAATGGCCGCGCTGGCCGAATACCCGGGCCTGAACGCCTATTGGGATGAGGCGAATCAGGAAATCGTCACCAAGCACTACGTCAATCTGGGGATCGCGGTGGCCACCGACCGCGGCCTGCTCGTACCCAATATCAAGGACGCGCACGCGCTGAGCCTGCGCGATCTGTGCCGCGAGATCGGCTGGCTGGTCGACGTCGCCCGCACCGGCAATGCCGCGCCCACCGACCTGCGCGGCGGCACCTTCACCATCTCCAATGTCGGCGTCTTCGGCGTCGACGCCGGGATGCCGCTGGTCAATCCCGGAGAGGCGGCGATCCTGTGCCTCGGCGCGATCGCCAAGCGGCCATGGGTGGTGCGCGATGAACTCGCCATCCGCTGGGTCACCACGCTGACCCTCAGTTTCGACCACCGCATGATCGACGGCGAACAAGCCGCCAAATTCCTGGCCACCACGGCCGGATTGCTGGAAGATCCGCTCACCCTGCTGAGCCGGTTGTAACCGGCTCGGTCGTTTCCGTCTGCTCAGGCGGCTCGGATCGCGGTCCGGCTGTGCAAGGCCTCGCGTACGACCAGCCCCGCGATCACCGCCCAGAACGCCGAACCGATACCGAGGAAACCGATCCCGGACGCCGCGACCAGGAAGGTGACCACACCGGCCTCACGGTGTTGTTCCGGGGCCAGCGCGGCGGCCAGCGCGGCGGCGAGAGTGGGCAGCAGGGCCAGGCCCGCAACAGTTTCCAGCGTTCCCGCCGGTGCCGCCGCGATCAGGGTGGCCAAGGCCGCCGAGCCGAGACCGAGCAGCAGGTAACTCGCGCCCGTCGTGCATCCGGCGATCCAGCGGCGCCGCGGGTCCGGATGGGCCGACGGCGCGGCGGACAGGGCCGCGCTGATGGCGGCGAGGTTGATCGCGTGGCCGCCGGCGGGAGCGCCGGCGATGGTGCCGAGCCCGGTCACCGTCATCGCGGCGCGCCAGGGCACGCGGTAGTCGAAGGAGCGCAGCACCGCGGTACCCGGAATATTCTGTGACGCCATCGTCACGACGTAGAGCGGCACCGCGATGCTGATCATGGCCTGCCAACTCCACTGCGGCACAGCCAGTTCGACTGTCGGAACCATTGCGGCGGCATCGAGCTCCGCATGTCCGGCCACGATGCCGACGCCGACCCCGATGGCGGCCGCGGCGAAGGCGGCCAGTACCGCCCAGCGCGCGGCGACGCGGCGCATGATCAGCCACACCAGGATCACCGGCACCACCACCGCGGGACTGGTCTGCACCGCCCGGACCGGCGCCAGGCAGAGCGAGATCAGCACCCCGGCCAGCATGGCCTGGGCGATCTCCACCGGTATGGCGGCGACCAGGTCGGCGAGCCGGCGCGAGAGCCCGGTGACCACGATCAGCACGCCGGTCGCCATGAACGCGCCGACGGCCGCGCCCCAGCCGCCTGCCACCACTCCGGTCCCGGCGAGCAGGGCGGCACCAGGGGTCGACCACGCCAGGGTGATCGGCATCCGGTACCGGTAGCTCAGCACCAGCATGCCGACGGCCTGGGTGAGGCAGAGCGCGAGCAGTCCCGACGCGGCCTGCGCGGGGGTGGCGCCGACCGCCGTCAGCCCGCTGAGCACCACGGCGAACGAACTGGTGAACCCGACGAGCGCGGTGATCACGCCCGCACCGACCGGCTGGGTGATGTCGCGTGTGCGGGGTGAGCCGGCGGCCGGGTCGGTGGCGGGTGGCGCGGTGGTGGCCGGAGATTTCTGCGACATTCGGGCGATATTGCGCTGGTCGCGGCGTCTTGTCCCGAGCCAGTCGATCGGAACTGGCCTGAATTCCGGCCGCGCACCTGCGCCGGGCCGGCTTTTCCGGGTCAGGAGACGAAAGCGCGGATCTGGCCGTACGCTGAGAGGCGACGGGCTCGACGAAGCGGATCTGAACGAGGAGCTGGGGTGCGGCCGGTACTCATTTCGGCGGATGAACTGCGAGAAGCGTTGTCGGAGAGTCGAGTACGTCTACTCGATGTGCGCTGGGCGCTCGGCGACCCGGACGGGCCGCAACATTATCTGGAGGGGCATATTCCCGGCGCGGTCTTCGTTGACCTGGAGACCGAACTCGCCGCACCGCCCTCGCCAGCCCGCGGTAGGCATCCGCTGCCCGATATCGGGCAGCTGGAGAAATGCGCCCGCAGCTGGGGCGTATGCGCCAGCGACACCGTCGTCGTCTACGACGCGACCGGCGGTATGGCGGCCGCGCGCGCCTGGTGGTTGCTGCGCTGGGCCGGTGTGGCCGATGTGCGGATTCTCGACGGCGGCCTGCCCGCCTGGACCGCGACCGGCGCCGAACTGGCCACCGGCGCCGAACCCGATCCCGATGCGGGCGACGTCGAGTTGAGCCCGAACCATCTGCCGGTCATCGATGCCGACGCGGCCGCACGCTGGCCGGGAGCCCTGCTCGACGCTCGCGCCGGCGAACGTTTCCGGGGCGAACAGGAGCCGATCGACCCGCGCGCCGGTCATATCCCCGGCGCCATCAGCGCACCGACCGCCGACAACCTCACCGCCGACGGCCACTTCCGCACCCCCGACGAACTGCGGGCACGCTTCGCCGATTACCCGGGCCCGGTCGCGGTCTACTGCGGCTCAGGCGTCACCGCCGCCCACCAGATCGCCGCGCTCGCGGTCGCGGGCATCGACGCCGCGCTGTATCCGGGATCCTGGTCGCAATGGTCGAACGACCCGAAGCGCACTGTGGCGACCGGCGCCTGATCTCGATCCACGCGGATCATCCGGCTATCCCCGAGCCGAGTCGGTGGAGCGTACTTTGCCACCGGCGCGACGCAGTTCCCCACGCGTCGGGGCAGCGGCAGGATTCGAGGGCAGATCGGCGATTCGGTGGTGGCATACCTACCGTCCTGGTGGCCCACCAGCCACTATGGGCACCCGACCGCGATTGTTTGCAGTGCCCTCTGGTCGCCGACCGTGATCGGTAAGTCGTAGTGGACGGCCACCGCTAGGTATTTGGCCGCATAAAAGCAGTGCCCGGGTCGAGAGGGCGGTAGCCAGTCGCCGGGAGTGCTGTCGCCTTTGGCCTGATTTGTCGCGCGGGTGGTGGCCTGCAAGTTGTAGTCGATGTCGTTGGCGAAACGTACGCGGCGGTCCAGTGGCCAGGTCGCCGCACCTAGGTCCCAGGCGGCGGCCAGCGGATAGACGTGGTCGATCGGCACGTCCTCGGCGTCGGCTTTGTTGAACCTCACCCGGGTGCCGGTGTACGGATCGGCCAGCGTGCCCGCGACCACCACGCAGCCGCGGGTGCCCGGACGGAACGCGACCTCGGTGAGCTGGCGGGCCAGCACATTGTTGCGGGTATCGCAGCCGTCGTGCCCGCCGGTGCCCTCGTAGTCGTCGGTCCAGGCGGGTCCGAAGACGCAGGCCTCGCCGTCCCGGCAGCCGCGGTCGTAGCCGCCCGGATGCGGCCGGGCCGGGACCACCCGGACGGTCGCGAGCAACCGCTCGACCTCGGCGCGGGGCGGACTGCCCGGTGCCGGCGTCGTCGGCTGGGCGCAGCCGCTGACCAGGCACAGCGCGGCGAGCAGCGCACCGACCGCGGGCGTCGCGCAGCGCCGTGCACACGGGAAGCCGGTGCGCTGCGTCCGAGGCCGGAGGGCGCCCACGCCATCATCGGTGCACGACTCGTCCGCGCCCGGAATTTGCCGCCGCACCCCGCCGGCCCGACGCCAGTGGCCCGCCGATCGGAGTAGTGCTGACCACGCCGCTACCGAAGCACCGAGCGTTCGGGCCGAACGCGGCCCAGCTACCAGGACTGTCGAGAACTGCTGTTGCTTCCCCACCCGCATGGAGAAGTTGTACCGGTACCCACCGACAGGTGCCGGGATGCGGACAGCGTGGGACCTACAGCCAGGCGCGGGCCAGCAACTCGTCGGCGGTGTCCTGCGCGCCGTGCGGCGGGAATCGGGTAGCGGCGAGCGTGTCGTAGTGGGTGCCGTCGTGGCCGATCACCCAGGAGCCGCCACGGTCTTCGCATTCGGCGATCTTGGCGAAGGTGGTGAGCAGGAAGGTGATCGCGTCGTGCGGGTCGGCGGTGTGCGCCAGCCGCTGCGATTCACCCGGCCGGGACAGATCCAGCCAGACGCCGGATTCGCCGTCCAGCCGCATCCCGACGATGCAGTGAGTGTTGACGAAGGTGAATTTGCGCCGTTCCCACGGTGTGGTCGGCGTGAAGCTCTGCTCGAGAACCTGGAGCAGAATCGTCATGCTGCTGCCCTCCGCTGTTGTACCGCCGTTGTGTGTGAGTGACCGCGTTGTCATGCTGCCGGCGTCTGGTCGACACCGCCGCTTGCCTGTCGAACGACTCCGCTACCGCGCCTGCCGAGCGTCTGAAACTCCGCGGTGACCAGCGGATATGCCAAGTATCGTCCGCGTGGGCCGATAAATCCAGAGCCGCGCGACGTGACCGTGGGGCCTCGGTGTCGGTGCCGGGTGCTTTGATGAGGCCATGCTGCACGGTCTGTGGTCGCCGGGATCCGGGCTGCTGCTGTGGCACCCACCCGGCCACGGCGCCGGCCCCGATGCCGGCACCGCGAAGGCCGTGCCCGGGTTGCTGGGCGATGTCGTCCGCACCGCGAAATTCCGGCATCGCGCGCAGGTGCTGCTGGCCGGTGACGGCGGTTTCCGCAGCGAACGGGTGCCCGCGCACGCGTTGGCGCCGGATGCCGCCGCGGCCGCGCTGCGGCAACGTCTGCCCGCTCCGGCGGTGGCGGGTGACCTGCGGTTTCTCGCTCATGTCGCACTCGGTATCGAGCGTTGGGTACGGGCCGGGCGCGTGGTGCCCGAGCTGCGTCGCGACGACGGGCAATGGTGGGCGCGTTGGCGGCTGGTCGGCGGTGCGGGGCAGCGGGCTTGGCTGGCCGAACTCGCCTCCGCGATGCCCGCGGCACTCCGCGTGGCCGGTGAGCCGGCCGCCGTGCTCGACGACATGGTCACCGAGCTCACCGATCCCATTGTCCGCGAACTGATTCCGGCGCGCGACTGCCCGCATCCGCTGGTGCACGGGCTCACCGCCGACGTTCCGGTGGAGGCGGGCAGCCATCAAGCCGCGCAGATGCTGGACCGCTGGCGGTCGAGCTTCGCCGCCGACGAACCCGAACTGGTGCTGCGGCTGCTCGAACCCGACGCCGACGACGCCGACGAGGTGGCGCTGTGGCGGCTCGAGGTCTGCCTGCGCGTCGACGGCCAGGCACCCACTCCCGTTCCACTGCACGGTGATCCGCAGTTGGTGCGCGCCGCGGTGGAACGGCTGGGTGAAGCGCAGCGTGCCTATCCCCGGCTGCGCGATCTGCCCGGTGATCCGCGCACCATGGACCTGCTGCTGCCCACCGAGGTAGTGGTGGATCTGGTCGCGCACGGTGTGCACGCGTTGCGGGAGGCAGGCATCCGGCTGCTGTTGCCGCGTGCCTGGACGGTCACCGCGCCGACCATGCGCTTGCGGGTGAACAGTGCGGTGCCCGCGGCCGAGAGCACCGTCGGATTGCCCGGTCTGGTGTCCTACCGCTGGGAACTCGCTCTCGGCGATACCGTGCTCAGCCGCGACGAGATGCAGCGGCTGATCCACGCGAAATCCGATCTGGTGCAGTTGCGCGGGGAGTGGGTGCAGGCCGATCACAAGGTGCTTTCGGCGGCCGCGAAGTACGTCGCGCTGCACGCCGAGGACGCCGAGGTCACCTTGGCCGACATGATCGGCGAGATCGCCGCGACCCGCGTCGACCAGGTGCCGGTCACCG
>NZ_BAFY01000053.1 GCF_000308555.1 Nocardia cyriacigeorgica NBRC 100375
CAGGGTCCGCGCGCCGATCACCATCCGGATTCCGTTCGGCGGGGGAATCGGTTCGGTCGAACATCATTCGGAGTCGCCGGAGGCCTATTTCGCGCATACCGCCGGACTGCGCGTGGTCTCGCCGAGTACGCCCGAGGATGCGTATCGGCTGTTGCGCCAAGCTATTTCGTGCGACGACCCGGTCGTCTTCTTCGAGCCCAAGCGGCGTTACTGGGACAAGGCCGATCTGGATTTCACCGCCCTGGACGCAGA
>NZ_BAFY01000052.1 GCF_000308555.1 Nocardia cyriacigeorgica NBRC 100375
AGTGGCGCGGTCACCACCAGCAATCCGTAGCCACGGCGCAGGAACGCACCGAGGATCAGGCCGAGACCGATCACGCCGAGCGCGACCGCGGCGATCCGGCCCGGCGTCATCCACTCCACTCCGGACGCGGCCGCCGCGCCCGCGCCCGCCGCGGCGAGTATCGCCAGGCCGAGCACCACCGGTGTGAGGCGGGAACGCGGCTTCTTCGGCTCCGGCGCGACCACGGTGCGCGCGGGCGAAGGCTCGGGCAGGTCCCAGGCCAGCGGTGCCACACCGAGCGGATCCCAGGACGGCGGGGTCACGCCTGCGGTGTGCAGGGTGCTCGGACCCGGCTGCACGGCCTTGGTGAGCTGCGGTTTCGCCGGTTCGACCGGTCCGGCAGCGGCAGAACCGGTGGAGCCGGGCTCGTCATCCGGCGATGCGGTGGCATCGTTCGGTGTGTGGGCTCCCGTGGCCGGAGTGGCATCGCCGGTGTGGAGGACCTCGGTGGTCTGTGTGCTCGCGAGGACCTCGGTGGGGCGATCGGTATTCAGCACGTCGGTCCGGTTCTCCTCGGGCTGCGCAGCCCGGGGCGCATCAGCGGCCTTGTCGAGCACCACCGGCTGGTCCGGGACGTACTGATCCGGCAGTTTCGTGTACGGCGTGTACGGGCCGTAGGTAGGTGTCGGGAACGGGGGAGCGCCGGTCCACAGCGGAGCCGTCTGCGGGAAGGCAGTACCCGGGTACCCGGTACCGGTGAGCCGGTCGCCGAATTCGGGGACGGGCGGCTGCGGGGTGCGCAGGTACAGCATCCACCAGCCCGCCAGCATGAACGCCAGCCCGATCACGCCGGACCCGCCGAGCCCGACGCCGATCGGCCCGACCGCGCTCACCGCGATGGCCAGCGCCACGATCAACACGATGGTCTTGGTCTGCGACTGGGAGCTGTGCCCCTTGCCGACCAGCGACTCGGCCGCCGAGGTCTCGTCGCCTTCCGCGCTGCACAGCAGCCAGGCCAGCAGATACAGCACGATCCCGGCCCCGCCGAAGATCGTCGACACCACGAACGCCACCCGCACCAGCACCGGATCGACGTGGTAGCGCTGCCCGAACCCGGCGGCCACGCCCGCGATCGGCCCGCGCCGCGGCAACCGCACCGGCCGCGTCCGCCACATCTGCTGAAGCTGCTCACCGAAGCTCGTCTTGGTCATGCCATTCAGCATCGGCCCCACCTCACCTCCCGCGCATCGGGGTTCACCCTGAAAATCCTCCTGAACCGCACGGACTCCGGATCGATACCGGCGATCTCAGGGTGTTTCCCGATGGCTGGGTGTCGGTGACGCGTGCCAGTATCGGGGGTATGTATCCGTCTGTTCCGGCGTTCGACGCGCGTGGGTTCGATGCTGCTCGCGGGGTGGCCGAGCCCGGGGAGCAGGCGCAGGGGCGGTTGGTGCGGCGCTCGGGTGGGCGGATCGTCGGCGGAGTGGCCGGCGGGATCGCCGATCATCTCGGGGTCGACGTGTTCAAGGTGCGGATGGCGTTCGTGTTGCTGTCCGCGCTGGCGGGGGCGGGGATCGTCGCGTATGCGATGTTGTGGATCTTCACCCCTGGCGGCGCCGACGATGTGCGGCCGTCCGGCCAGGAGCGGCGCCAGGCCATCGGGCTCGCGCTGCTCGGGTTCGGGTTGTCGGTGGCGATGTCGGCGCTGTTCAGCGGGACGGCGGCACGGATCATCGTCCCGTTGATCGCGGTCGCGGTGGGCGCGGCGCTGGTGTGGCGCGAATACGACGCGGACGGACCGCGGTCGCTGCTCGGCCTGCCTGCGAAGCCGTCGATGGTGACGTGGTCACGCATCGTCGCCGGTATCACCTTGATCGTGGCGGGGCTGGCGGTGGTGGTGCTGGCCGGTATCGATATCGGATCGCTCGGCTCGGCGCTGTTGGCGGTCGCGGTCACGCTGCTCGGGGCCGGGCTGCTGTCGGTGCCGCTGTGGCTGCGGATGATGCGGGCGTTGAACGCCGAACGCGCCGCCCGCATCCGCAACGAGGAACGCGAGGAGATCGCCTCCCATCTGCACGATTCGGTATTGCAGACGCTCGCGCTGATCCAGCGTCAGGCCGACGACCCGCACGAGGTGGTGCGGTTGGCGCGCAGCCAGGAACGCGAACTGCGCCGGTGGTTGTTCGAGGACACCGCGCCCGCCCACTCGAGTCTGGCCGTGGCGCTGCGCACCATTGCCGGTGAGGTGGAAGACCAGCACGGGGTGAAGGTGACGCCGGTGACCGTCGGCGACGTATCGATGGATCTCGCCGACACCGGGTCCGGCCTGCCCAAGGAACATTTCACCGCGGTGCTCGGCGCGGCGCGGGAGGCGCTGGTGAATGCCGCCAAACACGCGGACGTGCCCGTCATCGATCTGTTCGCCGAGACCGAACCCCACCAGGTGAGCGTGTTCGTGCGCGATCGCGGAGTCGGCTTCGATGTGGACGCGGTGCCCTCGGATCGTCAGGGGCTGGCCAAATCCATTCGCGGCCGGGTGGAGCGGCGCGGCGGACAGGTGGAGATCGTGTCCAGCCCGGGGCGCGGCACGGAGGTGCGGATCATCATGCCGCGCACCGATTCCGGGGCCGAGACCGACTCCGGGACCGAGGAGGAAGCCGGCGCCGGAACTCGGGCGGACGACACCGCCGATGTGGTTGTCGAGCAGCCGCTGACCCGGCCGAGCGGGTCCGCGGTTCGCGCCGAGCAGCGCTGACCGCTGCCTCCGGTGTGGTACCGATGGAACTGTCGCGGGCGACCGGGACGCAGTGGTGACGGCGGATAGGGCTGTCCGGTGAAGGAGAAGTAGGTGGCGGTGAAGGTCTTTCTCGTCGACGATCACGCCGTGTTCCGTTCCGGGGTGCGAGCGGAGTTGAGCCGGGAAACCGATATGGAGGTGGTCGGCGAGGCCGGTGGGGTGGCCGAGGCCGTCGCCGGGATCAACAGCACCCGCCCCGATGTGGTGCTACTGGACGTACACATGCCCGACGGCGGCGGTGTCGCGGTGCTGTCCGGGATCGAGGACGGTCCGGTATGCCTGGCGCTGAGCGTGTCCGATGCCGCGGAGGACGTCATCGCGGTGATCCGGGCGGGGGCGCGTGGCTACGTCACCAAGACCATCTCCGGTGCCGAACTGGCCGACGGCATCCGCCGGGTCGCGGGCGGCGACGCGGTGTTCAGTCCACGGCTGGCCGGTTTCGTGCTCGATTCGTTCACCGGGAAATCTCCGGTGCCGGAACCGCCGCTGGATCCGGAACTGGATTCGCTGACCCCGCGTGAGCTGGAGGTGCTGCGGCTGCTCGCGCGCGGCTACACCTACCGCGAAATCGCCGAAACCCTGTTCATCTCGGTGAAAACCGTGGAGACCCACGCCTCCAACGTGCTGCGCAAAACCCAGCAGTCCAACCGCAACGCGCTGACCCGCTGGGCGCACCGCAGGCGGATCGATTAGTTTTGCGCCGCCTGCGGCGTCGCGGGTTCGCGGCCCCTGGCGAGACGGGCCGCGAACTTGGGGGCTCGGTCTCGCTTCGCTCGAAAGATGATGTGTGACCCGCCGTTGCCCTTGATAGGGCTCGGGGGCGGTGGCGACTACAGCAGCGCGACGATGACGGCGATGATGATGACCAACCCGATCAGCATGCCGATCGCGATGGCCAGCGGCGCGTTGCTCGACTGCGGCAGCTTCTTGGCGCCGAGCTGTGGTTGAGCGGGGGCGACGGGGGCGGGCGCGGGCTGGGTGCGGCGCGGCAGCGGGGTGGACAGCGGGCTGCGCAGGCCCGACGCCGAATTGCGGGCCGCCCATGCCGGGATGGTGCCGTCCTCGGTGCGCACCGGAGCGCCGATGATGTAGGGCGCGGTGCCGGGACCGAAGGCAGCGGTGAGGATTTCGTCCCTGGCCTCGGCCATGGTCGGGCGACGCTGCGGCGCCGGTTCCATCATGTGCAGCAGCGCCTGGGTGAGCACACCGCTGCGGCTGGGCGGGATGATCTGCGCCATGGCCGCGCGCTCGACGATGGCGTCGCTGTCGTCGTCGAAGCCGAACGGCGGCTGGCCCTCGATGGCGGTGTAGAGGGTGGCGCCGAGGGAGAACACGTCGCTGGCCTCGGTCGGGCGGGCGCCGCGGGCCACCTCCGGCGGCAGGTAAGCGGGGGTGCCGGTGATGACGCCGTCGGGTTCGTCGGCGGCCTCGCCCGAACCGCGTGAGATGCCGAAGTCGCTGAGCTTGGCCATGCCGACGCCGGGCCCGCGGTCGGCGACGAGGATATTGCCCGGTTTGATGTCGCGGTGCACGATGCCGACGGCATGTGCGGCGGCCAGCGCGTCGGCGACCTGGGCGCCGATCTGCGCGACCTCGATCGGCGGCAGCGTATCGAACAGTCCGAGCGCCTTGGCCACGCTGCGCGAGGGTAGATGCTCCATCACCAGCCAGGGCTCACCGGCCTCGAGCACCACGTCGTAGACCGCGATGGCATGTTCATGGGAGAGCTTGGCCGCGACCCGGCCCTCATGGATGATCTGCTCGCGGATCCGGTTCGCCTCGTCCTCGTCGAGCCCGGCGGTGGACAGCACCTGCTTGATGGCGACGTCGCGGTTCAGCAGCCGATCGGTCGCGAGCCAGACCGCGCCCATACCGCCGCCACCGAGTTTCGATTGCAGGCGGTAGCGGCCGGCCACCAGATAGTCCGGGCCGACGATGGGACGGGGACGATCGATCATGGTGCGAGACTAGCCGAATTCCGTGGTAGCTGGCCGGATTCGGACCGGGAGTTCGCGGTCGTGACGGTGGTCACGGCGGCCGCCGGCCGAGCGGCCGCGGTGCGCGCTCGACAGATCTCAGGGGCGGGTTTCTACTCGACGGCATTCGAACGTATATTCGAGACAGATCGATAGCTGGATCGGTGCTGAACCGTCGAGGAACCGGGTTGCTTCGGCGGATGGGCGCCGCGAGGTGCGCGTGGCGTGAGGTTGGCCGGACCGGTCGGAGCCGGATCGGCCGAGCCCGGGCGGTGCGTCGGACGGGTTCCGGCCCAGTCGGCCGGAGCAGCAGTCCCCGTGGAGGTAGGTGAGTGATGGGTTCGGATTCGCGGGAACCGGGGCGTGCGACGGCGCAGGAGCTGGCGGAGCTGCGGCGCAAGATCGCGGCGGTGCCGGGGCGCGGCGAATCCGCTGCCGCCCGATTGCCCACCTCGGAGGAGGTACGCAGGCAAACGCTGCCCGTACCGCCGGCGCTGGCCGAGCTCCTGCCCGACGGTGGTCTGATCACGGGGTCGGTGGTGGCGTATGCGGGCGCGGGGTCGCTGCTGGCGGGTCTGCTGGCCGCGGTCACCGCCGGCGGCGGGCATGCGGCGGTGGTTGGTATGCCGAAACTCGGCTTGCTCGCGGCGGCGGAGATGGGGGCGCAGCTCGGGCGCATCGCCGTCGTCGCCGATCCTGGCCCGGATGCGCTGGAGGTGGCCGCGGTGTTGCTCGACGGCCTCGATCTGGTCCTGCTCGACCTCGGCGGCGTCGCCGTCGCCCCGGCCCGGGCCAAGGTCATCGCCGCGCGGGCCAGGAACAAGGGCGCCGTCCTGGTCGTCACCGGCGGGCGCTGGCCCGCCCCGTCGCTGCGGCTCGGCACCCGGGTGGCGGCCTATACCGGGCTCGGCCTCGGCCGCGGCAGGCTCGATTCGATCTCCCTCGACGTCGAGGTGGCGGGCCGGTCCTCGGCGCCGCGCACCGGCGGTATCACGCTGCGGCAGCACGAGGGCCGGATGGAATGGATGCCCCGCGAAACCCTCGCGGCTACAGGCGAACCCAGCGATGTCCGGGACGCCGCCTCATGAGGGCCGCCGGACGGGCCGCGCGCAGCTGGATGCCGCGCAGGACTTCGGCGGCGGAGTCGCGGAAAGAGCACGCGGCCCGCGACGGTGATCCACCATGACCCGCCCCGCCCGGGTCCTCGCGGTGTGGTGCCCGGATTGGCCCGCGGTCGCGGCGGCGGCACTGGGGAAGGTGCCCGCCAGCCGGCCGGTCGCGGTGTTGTCGGCCAACAAGGTGGTGGCGTGTTCGGCGACCGCGCGGGCCGATGGGGTGCGGCGCGGGCTGCGTCGGCGGGAGGCACAGGCCCGTTGTCCCGAGCTCTACATCGCCAAGGCCGATCCGGATCGGGACGCGCGGTTGTTCGAGCCGGTGGTGGCCGCGGTCGACGCCGCGGTCCCCGGAGTGGAGGTACTGCGGCCGGGACTGCTGGTCCTCGGCGTGCGCGGCGCGGCCCGGTTCTTCGGCTCCGAGGAGGCGGCGGCCGAACGACTCGTCGATGTGGTGGCCGCGGCCGGCGCCGAGGCCCAGATCGGGATCGCCGACGAGGTGTCCACCGCGGTGCTCGCCGCACGTCGCGACACCATCGTGGCGCCGGGCGCCGGCGCGGATTTCCTGGCGCCGCTGCCGATCGGTGAGCTGGCCGTCGAACCGGCGCTGGCCGCACCCGAACGGGTCGAGCTGGTGGATCTGCTGCACCGGCTCGGGCTGCGCCGCGTCGGCGATTTCGCCGCGCTCACCGCGGCCCAGGTCGGCTCCCGGTTCGGCGCCGACGCGATCGCGGCGCACCGCTGCGCCCGCGCCCTGCCCGAACGTCCGCCGTCCGCGCGCACCCCGCCGCGCGATCTGGCAGTGGAGTTGCACTGCGATCCGCCGATCGACCGCGTCGACGCCGCCGCCTTCGCCGGGCGCATGCTCGCCACCCGCGCCCACGCCGCGCTCTCGGCCGCGGCGGTGGCCTGCACCAGGCTCGCGGTCTCCGCCGAGACCGCCGCGGGGGAGCAGCTCACCCGTGTCTGGCGCTGCGCCGAACCGCTGACTGCCGACGGCGTCGCGGACCGGGTGCGCTGGCAGCTGGACGGCTGGCTCACCCACCGCGACACCGGTGGTTCCGGCGGGCCCACCGCCGCGATCACCCTGCTGCGGCTGGAACCGGTCGAAGTGATCCCGGCCGCCGCGCTTCAGCTCGGCCTGTGGGGCGACGCCGGCGGCACCGACGCACGGGCGATGCGCGCCCTGGTCCGGGTGCAGGGTCTGCTCGGCGGTGCGGCGGTGCAGGTCGGGGTGCTCAGCGGCGGGCGTGGCCCCGCGGAACGGATCACCATGGTCGCGCTCGGCGACGAACAGGTGCCCGCCGCCGACCCCGCGCTGCCGTGGCCGGGCAGGCTGCCCGAACCGGCGCCCGCGGTGCTCATGATGAACCGGCCCCGGGTCGAGCTGGAATCGGCGGGCGGTGCCCCGGTGCACGTCACCGAGCGCGGGCTGTTCAGCGCGACTCCCGCGCGTTTGCGCTGGGGCGGCAAGCAGTGGGAGCTGACCGCGTGGGCCGGCCCGTGGCCGATGGACGAGCTCTGGTGGTCCACCGGCTCCGCGCCCACCGCCCGCGTGCAGGTCGAACTACCCGGCCCGCACAGTCTGCTGCTCATCACCCGCGAGGGCCGCTGGCATGTGGAAGGGCTCTACGAATGAGCGCCGGCCTGCCCGTGTGTGCCAGATCATCGACTTCGCCCAGGTGATCGCCGGTACTCTCGACAATCGTGGATTTGACGACGGCCAGGGTCGCGCTCGGCGACGTGCTGATCGCCTACCGGGACTCCGGGGCGGTCGCCGTCGACGACGTCCCGGTGGTGCTCGTGCACGGCATGGGCGGCGACGGCCACACCTGGGACCGGTTCGCCCGTGACCTCGTGCGGGCCGGTCGCCGCGTCATCATCCCCGATCTGCGTGGCCACGGCCGCAGCGCGCACAGCGAGTCGTATCTGTTCGGCGAGTTCGGCGCCGACGTGCTGCGCTTGTGCGATCACCTGGGCCTGGACCGGGTGGACCTGGTCGGGCATTCGCTCGGCGGCTACGCGGTGTCCTGTGTGGCGCAGGAACGGCCGAGCCTGGTGCGCCGCCTGGTCATGGAGGAATGCCCGCTGCCGCTGCGTTCCGGTACCGAAGAACTGACGCTCACCCGCCGGTTGCCGTCCCTGCCCGAACTGTGGCACGCCACCTCCAGCCTGGTGCGTCACCCGCGCGCCGTGCTGGCCTTCGACCGGTCGATGACGCGCACCGCGCTCGAACAGTTCCGCAAACCGCATCCGGAATGGTGGGAGCGGCTCACCGAGATCAGCGCGCCGACGCTGGTGCTGCGCGGCGGGCCGGGCGGCATGGTCGATCCGGAGAAACTCGAGGTCATGCGCACCTCGATCCCCGACTGCTCGGTCACCGCCTTCACCTGCGGGCACAGTATCCACCGCGATCGCTATCGCGAATTCGCCGCCGCCGTACTGCCTTTCCTCGGCCACTGATCCGTCGGCCGGTCGCCGTGAGCTTCCGGCGCAGGGTTCACCAATGCGTGCCGGGGACCCAGCGCGCGGCACGGCGCAGGGCGGCGCCGGTGGCCTTGCGGGCCGCCGAGCGGGGGCGGGGTTCATGCGGCGGGGCGAGGGTGGCGGCGGGCTCGGCGGTGTCGTCCTGTTCGCCGCGGGCCGCGGGGGAGTCGGGCAGTGCGCGGTAGTAGCGGTGCAGGATGCGGTCGCGCAGTTTGGGGGTGATGATGCCGCCGTATTCGGCGAGGGTGCCGAGGGGGACGTCGATCCGTTTGGGGCGTTCGCTGAGTGCGCGAACGATGGTGGCAGCGGCCCATTCCGGCGATTCGGACGGGCCCTGATTACCGCTCGGGGCGATCATCGGGGTGCGCACCAGCGGCATGTGGATGGTGGTGAAGGTGACCCCGTCGGCCAGCGTCTCCACCGCGGCCACCTCGGTGAACTTGTCCAGCGCCGCCTTGCTGGCCAGATAGGCCGCGAAACGGGGCGTGGCGACCTGCACGCCCGCGCTGCTGATGTTGACGATGTGACCGAACTTGCGCTCCCGCATCTGCGGCAGCAGTGCCAGCGTCATCCGCAGGGCGCCGAAGTAGTTGACGGCCATGGTGCGTTCGAAATCGTGCAGCCGGTCGGTGGAGCGGTGGATGGCACGCCGGATGGAACGGCCGGCGTTGTTCACCAGCATGTCGACGTATCCGTGCTCGTCGAGGATCGCCTTGACCGCCTGATCCACCGATTCGGAATCGGTGACGTCGCATTGGTATCCGTACGCGCTGCCCCCGGCCGCGCGGATCTCTTCGACCACGGCCGCGAGCTCCTCGCCACGGCGGGCCAGCAGCAACACCACCGCGCCCTTGTCGGCGACGGCGATGGCGGCGGCCCGGCCGATGCCGGAGGAGGCGCCGGTGATCACGACATGGCGGCCGGTGAGGTCGCGGTTGCGCTGATTGCGCCGGATCTTCTCACGGGCGGCGTCGTCGGCTGAGGTCATCGCTGCTCCTTTGCAGGTCTGTCGGCACCGAACTTACTCTCAAGTAAGTTCACTGCCAAGTGGTTTACGTCACAGCTGAAGAACATCGGCGCCGCGGATTCGAACACTCGAAATTGTTCGAACATATGTGCGATACTGAGCCCATGACGGACGATCGGATGGCGGATATCTATGCCGCGGTGCGGCTCGGCGGTGTTGATCAGCAGGCAGCGCGAAGCGCGCTACACAGGCTGTGGGAGGAGATCGGCGAACACGGGGATCCGCTGCACCGCTGCGTGATCGCCCACCATCTGGCCGATGTGGTGGATACGGCCGAGGAGGCGCTGCTGTGGGATCAGCGAGCGCTCGCGGCGGTGTTCGCGCCGGGCAGCCCGCTCGATGAGGGCATGCGCGGTTTCCTGCCCTCGCTGTATCTGAACCTGGCCGACAGTCACCGCCGCGTCGGCGATTTCGATTCCGCCCGTATGCAATTGGCGCTGGCCAAAGGGCACCTCGAGGTCCTCGCCAACGATGCCTACGGCCAAGTGATCCGCACCGGGCTCGACCATGTGGCAGGCGCGCTAGACGCCGGCTCCACCGAGCGGCTCAAGGCGAGCTGACCGGCATCCGGTGAGGTGGAGGCCACGCCATGGGCTGGAGTAACGGGCCACCGAGTTGGTCGGAGCTGGAGCGGGTGCTGTCCGGTCGGCCGGGCAGGCACGACCCGGAGTCGATGTACCCGGGCGACGGCGGCGACAGCCCGGCGTGGTCGCGTAAACGCGGTGAATATCTCGCCGACGGCGGTGACTTCCGCCCCCTCGGCCCGGTGGTGCCCTACGCCGAACTGCACGCGCATTCGGCCTACAGCTTCCTCGACGGCGCGAGCCATCCGGAGGAGCTGGTCGAGGAGGCGGCCCGGCTCGGCCTGGAGGCCATCGCCCTCACCGACCACAACGGGTTCTACGGCGTGGTCCGCTTCTACGAAGCGGCACGGGAATGGGGTCTCGCCACCGTCTACGGCGCCGAATTGACCCTCACCGCGACGCATACCGGCTCTTCTCCCGCACCGTCGGTGGCGGGTTCGCCCGACTCCGCGCCGCGCACAGGGGAACCCGATCCACCGGGAACGCATCTGCTGGTGCTGGCCAGGGGGCAGGAGGGATATCGGCGGCTGTCGCGGGAGATCGCGGCGGCGCATATGGCCGCGGGGGAGAAGGGGATTCTGCGCTACGACCTCGATGCCCTCACCGCGGCGGCGGGCGGGCACTGGCAGATCCTGACCGGATGCCGCAAGGGGCAGCTACGCCAAGCGCTGGAACAGGATCTGCGCACGGGTGGGCCGCCGGTGCGCGCCGAGGCGGCGTTGCGCGATCTGGTCGAACGCTTCGGTGCCGAACGGGTGAGCGTGGAGCTCACCCATCACGGCCTGCCCGCCGACGATGAACGCAACGCTCACCTGATCGCGCTGGCCGATCGGCTCGGGCTACCCGTCGTCGCCACCACCGGCGCGCATTTCGCCTCCCCGGCGCAACGGCATCGCGCCATGGCGCTGGCCGCGATCCGGTCCAGGGGCAGTCTCGACGAGATGGCCGGCTGGCTGGCCCCCACCGGCGGCGCGCATCTGCGTTCGGGGGCGGAGATGGCGCGGTTGTTCGCCGACTGCCCACAGGCCATCGCCAACGCCGTCGCCCTCGCCCGCGAATGCGCCTTCGACCTGAAGTTGATCGCGGCGGAGCTGCCGCCGTTCCCGGTGCCGGAGGGCCACGACGAGAACTCCTGGCTGCGGCATCTCACGTTGAAGGGGGCCGCCGAACGCTACGGGACGCCGCAGGAGAATCCCGCCGCCTACCGCCAGATCGAGCACGAGCTCGCGGTGATCACCGGCATGAAGTTCCCCGGTTACTTCCTGGTGGTGCACGACATCGTCATGTTCTGCAAGAACAACGGCATCCTGTGCCAGGGCCGGGGATCGGCGGCCAATTCCGCGGTCTGCTACGCCATCGGCATCACCAATGTCGATCCGGTACGCAACAACCTGCTGTTCGAACGGTTCCTCTCGCCCGCGCGCGACGGGCCGCCCGATATCGACATCGATATCGAATCCGATCGCCGCGAGGAGGCGATTCAGCACGTCTACAACGCCTACGGCCGTGAATACGCCGCCCAGGTGGCGAATGTGATCACCTATCGCGGCAAATCGGCGGTCCGCGACGCCGCCCGCGCGCTCGGTTTCTCGACCGGTCAGCAGGACGCGTGGAGCAAACAGGTCAGCCGCTGGACAGGCGTCGGCGCCGAAACCGGCACCGATATCCCGGACAAGGTGCTGGAACTGGCGGCCGACATCGAAGGACTGCCCCGTCATCTCGGTATCCATTCCGGTGGCATGGTGATCTGCGATCGCCCCATTGCCGACGTCTGCCCGGTGGAATGGGCGCGTATGCCCGGCCGCAGCGTATTGCAGTGGGACAAGGACGATTGCGCCGCCGCCGGGCTGGTGAAATTCGATCTGCTCGGCCTCGGCATGCTCTCGGCGTTGCACTACATGATCGATCTGGTGCGTGAACACGAAGGCGTCACCGTCGAGCTGCACAAACTCGACCTGGCCGAAACCGCCGTGTACGAGATGCTGTCGAAGGCCGATTCGATCGGGGTGTTCCAGGTGGAGTCGCGGGCCCAGATGGCGACGCTGCCCCGGCTGAAACCGCGTGAGTTCTACGACCTGGTGGTCGAGGTGGCGCTGATTCGGCCCGGCCCGATCCAGGGCGGTTCGGTGCACCCGTATATTCGCCGCCGCAACAAGCAGGAGAAGTGGGATTACGACCACCCCTCGCTGAAAAAGACTCTGGAACGTACCTATGGTGTGCCGCTGTTCCAGGAACAGCTCATGCAGATAGCCGTCGACGTCGCCGGTTTCACCGCGGCCGAAGCCGATCAATTGCGTCGCGCCATGGGGTCCAAACGCTCACCCGAACGGATGGAGCGGCTCAAGGCGCGGCTCTATCAGGGCATGCGCGACCTGCACGGCATCACCGGTGAGGTCGCCGACCGCATCTACGAAAAGCTGTACGCCTTCGCGAATTTCGGATTCCCGGAAAGCCATTCGCAGAGTTTCGCCGCGCTGGTGTTCTATTCGGCGTGGTTCAAGCTGCATCACCCGGCCGCCTTCTGCGCCGGTCTGCTACGCGCCCAGCCGATGGGCTTCTACTCGCCGCAGTCGCTGGTGGCCGACGCGCGCAGGCACGGCGTGGTGGTGCACGGGCCCGATATCAACGCCAGCCGCGCCGAACCCACCCTCGAACAGCGCGGCACCCAGGTGCGGCTCGGGTTGGCGGCGGTCCGCTATATCGGTGACGAGCTCGCCGAGAAGATCGTCGCCGCCCGCGAGGAGAGCGGCCCTTATACCTCGCTGCTCGACCTGACCGGCCGCGTGGAACTCACTGTCCGCCAGGCGGAGTCGCTGGCGACGGCGGGCGCGCTGAACAGCATCACCACCGCGACACCGACCCGGGCATCGACGGCACCGGCTCGGCCGCCGGGGACCCCGGCGGCCCAGAAGCCGACGCCGGACACCGCGCTGCCCGGCGAGCGCAGCAACCTGCGGCGCACGGCGCTGTGGGCGGCAGGCGCAGCGGCCGGTGAACGGCCGGATCGCTTACCCGGCATGGTCGCCGCCACCACCGCCCCCTCGCTACCCGGAATGAGCGCGCTGGAACTGGCCGCTGCCGACGTCTGGGCCACCGGTATCTCGCCCGAGAGCTATCCCACCGAATTCCTGCGCGCCGAACTCGACGCGATGGGCGTGATTCCGGCCGACCGGCTGCTGTCGGTGCCCGACGGTTCCCGGGTGCTGGTCGGCGGCGCCGTCACCCACCGGCAGCGCCCGGCCACCGCCGCCGGTGTCACCTTCCTGAACCTGGAAGACGAAACCGGCATGGTCAATATCGTCTGCTCGGTCGGCCTGTGGACCCGCTATCGCAGACTCGCGCAGACCGCACGGGCGTTGATCATTCGCGGCCGGATCCAGAACGCCGAGGGCGCGGTGAGTGTGTACGCCGAACAGTTGCGGCAGCTGGATCTGCGGATGGCGGCCAAGTCCCGCGACTTCCGGTGAACGAGAAGCGTGTCGAGCCCAAGACAAGCCGCTACGCTGCGTCCATGCGCAAGCTCGCGGTGTTGTTGATCGCCCTGCTCGGCCTGGCCCTGCTCGTCGGCGGCTGCGGCGATGACGACGACGGCGAGTCGGCCGCCGGCGGCCACACGCCCACCGTCGCCGACATGCCCGGGCCCGCCGCGACACCGGGCTTCCGCGAACAGGCCCCGGCCCGGGAGCAGGACACCGGCGGGGAGGTGAACGCCGACCGCAAGGAAGTGATCACCGGGCAGGTCGAACTCGTCTCCGCCGATCCCATCGACGCGGCGGGCAAGGTGACAGCGCAGGTCACCGCGTTGCGGGGCCGCGTCGACAGTCGCACCGAACGCCCAGGCACCGACGACAACGTCCCCAGCGCCCGGCTCACCGTCCGGATCCCGGCCGAGCACACCGACGACTTCGTCGCCGGGCTCGGCGATATCGGCGACGTCACCGAGGTGAGCACCAACCGCGACGACGTCACGATGCAGTGGCAGGACCTCGACGCCAGGATCAAGGCCTTACAAGCCTCTGTCGACCGGCTGCGTGTGCTGATGGCCGAGGCCACCAACACCGCCGATCTGCTCGCCGCCGAACAGGCGCTGTCGAGCCGCCAGGCCGAACTCGACAGTCTCACGGGGCAGAAACGCCTGCTCGACGATCAGATCGCGTTGTCGACGTTGACCATCGAAATCTCCAGTACCCGTACCGAACCCGAGGAAGGGCCGACCAACTTCTGGGACGGCATCGTCGCCGGATGGGACTCGCTGGTCGATTGGTTGAAGGACGCGGTGGTCTTCCTCGGCAAGGCCGTACCGTGGATCGGTTTCCTCGTCGTCATCGGCGCGGTTGTCTGGGTGATCGTGCGGCTCGCCCGCCGGCCCCGCCGCGCAAAGGCCGCCGCCTCTACCGCCCCCGAGACGCGGGCGATGCCGTCGGCTGCCGGGAAGCCCGTCGAGGCAGGCAAAGACACTGGCGCAACGGGAGAATCGCGTGCCGACCGTTCGGGCGACGATCACACCGAACAGCCGTAAGGGCCCGCTGGTCGAAATCCTCGACGACGGCACCCTGCGGCTCTACGTCCGCGCGCCCGCCGTCGAAGGCAAGGCGAACAAGGCCGCGATCGAGCTGCTCGCCGCGCATTTCGGTGTGCCCAAGAGCGCGGTCCGCCTCGCTGCCGGCGCTACCTCGCGCTTCAAACGCTTCGAGATCGACGCTTGAACGACCTCACACCGCGTCGGGAAACCCGTGCTGGCGCCACGCCTCATAGACCGCGACGGCGGCCGAATTGGACAGGTTCATCGACCGCCGCCCCGGCAGCATCGGAATCCGCACCAGGTCGGTGATGTGCGGATCGGCGAGCACCTCGGCGGGCAGCCCGGTCGGCTCGGTGCCGAACAGCAACACATCGCCCGGCTGATACCGCACGTCGGTGAACCGCGTGCTCGCCTGCGTGGTGAACGCGAACACCCGCTCCGGCCGCAGCGCCGCCCACGCCGCCGCCAGATCCGGATGCACCGTCACCGAGGCGAGGTCGTGATAGTCCAACCCCGCTCGCCGCAACTTCGGCTCCGACAGATCGAAGCCGAGCGGCTCGACCAGATGCAGCTCGCACCCCGTCCCCGCCGCCAGCCGAATCGCATTCCCGGTATTGGGCGGGATGCACGGCTCATGGAACATCAGTCGGAACACAAGACACAGTCAACCAGGTGCCTCTGATCAGTCGGGGAGCAGCCTGAGCGGTTTCAGATGCCGGGTTCGAACGGCGCTGAAATGTCGCCGGTCGAGCGTCGCCACCTCGTACACGTCCAGCCGCTCGGTCACCGCGAGAACCGCAGCATCGACGGCTCCGAGCGGGAAATCGGCGTACCTTCGTACGAGCTCCGCCATCCGAGCAAGATCAACACGGGTGAGCTCGACCAGCTCGATTTCCCCATCCGCGATCGAGTCCAGGAACCTGGCTTCGGCTGTGGGACCAACGCGCGTCTCCAGGAAGTAGCAGACCTCCGCGAGAACAGGACTCGGCACGAGCAGCGGACCAGCATGCCGTTCGAGCAAATCCAGGCAACGCTGATGGTCAGCATCGTTCTCGTTGAGGACGGCAACGAGCGGACCTGTGTCGCATACGATCACGGAGCCTGTTTACCACGTTCCTCGCGGAGCAGATCCTCAGACCGCGCGGCGAGATCAGGTTCGGCCCGCATCAGTCCTGCGAATGAGAGCCGCCGCCGTCGTTCGCCGCCCGGTTCGGCAGCGGACTCGCGTTCGGAAGCGTCGGTGACAACAAGTTGCAGCGCCACGGCGCGCAATGCACGCGCTTGGTCCGGCGTCAGCCGGTCGACCAAGCGATGCAGGTCGTCGTAATGGTGCGCTGCGGTCATAGGATCGAGTTTACGGGCACATACGCGTGTTGTGGACGCACAGGAGCGCACATCTGGGTCACTCGGTGGGTCTGCAACAATCGACGGCGTGACCGATGCCGACACACCGACCGCCGAACGACGGCCCGGCGACAGTTGGGCGACGCAGTTCTTCCGCTGTCACCTGCCGATGGTGCTCGTGGCGCTGGTCATCGTGGTGGCGATCGTGTTCGTCGCCTCGGAACGCTGGCGCCGCGGTGCGCTGTTCTTCGGCGGCGCCACGTTGCTGGCCGCCGCGTTCCGGTTGTGCCTGCCCACGGCGCGGGTCGGGTTGCTCGCGGTGCGCAGCAAGCCGTTCGACGTCGGCGCGCTCACCCTGCTCGGCAGCTCGATCGTGTTCATCGCGGCCACCATCAACACCCTCGGCGTGAGCTAGGCGCCCGCATGGCCGGGCACCGTCAGAGCGGGCTCAGCGTGCGTTGCGGGCCAGGTTCATGGTCTGGATCAGCAGCTTCGACACCGCCGCGGCCTCGGTGAGGAACCCGTCGTGCCCGTCGCGGGAGTGCACGACTTCCAGGCCCTGACAGCCAGGGAGCGCGTCGGCCAGCTCCTGCTGGGTGTAGAGCGGGTACAGCCGGTCGGAGTCCACCCCGCCGACCACGCACGGCACCTGCGTACTCGCCAGCGCGGCCGCGATACCGCCACGCCCGCGGCCGACGTCGTGGCGGTTCATCGCCTCGCTCAGCAGCACGTAGGTGGCCGGATCGAAACGCTTGCAGAGCTTTTCGGCCTGGTACTCGAGGTAGCTCTGTACCGCGTATCGCCCGCCGCGCCACGGATCCTCATCGCCCTGCGGCCGGTTCTCGAAGCGGTGATCGAGTTCGGCTTCGGTGCGGTAGCTCAGGTGGGCGATGCGCCGCGCGATGCCCATGCCCGCGGTCGGCACGCGGCCGGTGTCGTGATAGTCGCCGCCCTGCCAGTCCGGATCGGCCTGGATGGCCGCGATCTGGGTGGTCTGGGTGCCGATCTGGTCGGCGGTGGCGCGGGCGCCCACCGCGAGCACCAGGGCCGCCGCGACCCGCTCGGGGGCGCCGACCATCCACTCCAGTACCCGCATGCCGCCCATCGAGCCGCCGACCACGGCGGCCAGCCGCTGAACGCCGAGCCGGTCCAGCAGGGCGGCCTCGGCGGTGACCTGGTCGCGGATGGAGATCTCCGGGAATCGCGAACCCCACGGCTTCCCATCCGGCGCCGGCGAGGACGGCCCGGTGCTGCCTTTACAGCCGCCGAGCACGTTCGTCGCGACGACACACCATTCGTCGGTGTCCAGCGGCGCGCCGGGCCCGACCATGCCCTCCCACCAGCCGGGCTCCGGGTGGACGTCGTTCGGACCGCCGACGACATGCGAGTCGCCGGTGAGGGCGTGCTCCACCAGCACCACGTTGTCCAGGGCGGCTGACAACTCGCCCCAGCGCTGCACGGCCAGATGCACATCGGGGATGGTGGCGCCGTTCTCCAGCGCGATATCCCCGACGGCGATGATGCCGAGCCGGCCATCTGGCGGCGGCAACTCGGCCGCCGCCAGACGGGGGCTGCTGTGGTCGGCGCTCACGGTCACGTCGCCGCCGCCGTCAGTCCCGCACGCAGGTCGGTGAGGATGTCGTTGATGCCTTCGATGCCGACGGCGAGGCGGATCAGGCCGGGGGTGACGCCTGCGGCGAGTTGTTGGTCGGGGGTGAGTTGGGAGTGGGTGGTGGAGGCGGGGTGGATGACCAGGGAGCGGACGTCGCCGATGTTGGCGACGTGGGAGTGCAGGGTGAGCGCGTCGACGAATTTCTTGCCCGCGTCGACCCCGCCGGCCAACTCGAACGACACGATCGCCCCGACCCCCTTGGGTGCGAGTCGCTGCCCGCGTTCGTACCAGGGTGAGGACGCCAGCCCGGCGTAGGCCACCGATTCCACCTCGGGTTGTTCGGTGAGGAATTGGGCGACCGCGACCGCGTTGGCGACGTGGCGTTCGATACGCAGGCTCAGGGTTTCGATGCCCTGGGCGATGAGGAAGGCGTTGAACGGCGAGACCGCCGACCCCAGATCCCGCAACAGCTGCACCCGCGCCTTCAACGCATACGCCGGCGCGCCGAGATCGGCGAACACCGCCCCGTGATAGCTGGGATCGGGGGTGGTGAACCCGGGGAACCTGGGCCGGCCCTGGTCGTCGGTGATGGTCCAGTCGAAGCTGCCGCCGTCGACGATCACCCCGGCCACCGCGGCGCCGTGGCCGCCGAGGTATTTGGTGGCCGAGTGCACCACGATGTCGGCGCCGTGGGCCAGCGGCTGGATCAGGTAGGGAGTGGCCACGGTGTTGTCCACGATCAACGGCACCCCCGCGCGGTGGGCGACCGCGGCGATACCGGGGATGTCGAAGACCACGCTGGAGGGGTTGGCGATGGTCTCCCCGAAGAACGCCTTGGTGTTCGGGCGCACCGCCGCTGCCCACTGCTCGAGGTCGTCGGGGTCCTCGACGAAGGACACCTCGATCCCGAGCTTGGGCAGGCTGTAGCGGAACAGGTTGTAGGTGCCGCCATACAAGTGCGCACTCGACACGATGTGATCCCCGGCCCCCGCCACGTTCAAGATCGCATACGTTTCCGCGGCCTGACCCGAGGCCACCAGCAGTGCCGCGACCCCACCCTCGAGCGCGGCGATACGCTGCTCGACCGCGTCCTGGGTCGGGTTCATGATCCGGGTATAGATATTGCCCGGCTCCGCCAACCCGAACAACGCCGCCGCATGATCGGTATCCCGAAACGCATACGACGTCGTCTGATAAATCGGCAGCGCACGAGCGCCGGTGCTGGCATCGGGGGCCTGACCCGCGTGGATCTGCTTGGTCTCGAAGGACCAGGAAGCGGTGGGATCGGGCGTGATGGCGTCGGTCATGGAAGGCTCCAGAAGGTGTTCGCCGGGACTACTGGGTTATCTGTGCGTGAGCGACAAACAACAACAACACATCTCGGTGACCTCCTACATGCGCGCTTGCTCCCGGCTCTCGGAAGCCCGGTCCTCACCCGGAGCACCCCACCGCCGCAGGAGGGTTGCCGTCCAGCTAGCCGGGGCTTTGCACTGGCTCTCATGACCTGACCGACATCGTAACCGGCGCCATGTCACAGACCGAACCCCGGCTTCCCATGTCCGGGATCGGAGGCGAGTGACCTGCGGTGGAATCGACGCCGGACCGTAATCCGCCTCACACCCTGCCCTACCCGCGCGGTGAGATAGCCACCAGCAGTACGCTTGTCTTGTTTGCACCAGACGTCTCGCGGACAACACGAGGCGTATACGTTGTCTGTTGAACAGCTGGGGTCCGCTCACAAGCGTGTTCGCCTGGCCGTGCAATGAGGGCACCATCCTAGGAGGACACGAAGATCCATGTCCAAGATCAAGGTTGAAGGCACCGTCGTAGAACTCGACGGCGACGAGATGACCCGGATCATCTGGCAGTTCATCAAGGACAAGCTGATCCACCCGTATCTCGATGTGAACCTCGAGTACTACGACCTCGGCATCGAGTACCGCGACAAGACCGACGACCAGGTCACGGTCGACGCGGCGAACGCCATCAAGAAGCACGGCGTCGGCGTGAAGTGTGCCACCATCACCCCCGACGAGGCCCGGGTCGAAGAGTTCGGTCTCAAGAAGATGTGGCGCTCGCCCAACGGCACCATCCGCAATATTCTCGGCGGCACGATCTTCCGCGCGCCGATCATCATCTCCAACGTTCCGCGCCTGGTGCCCGGCTGGACCAAGCCGATCATCATCGGCCGTCACGCCTTCGGCGACCAGTACCGCGCCACCGACTTCAAGGTGTTCCAGGGCGGCACCGTCACCCTGACCTTCACCCCCGACGACGGCAGTGAGCCGATCGTGCACGAGGTCGTGAAGATGCCCGAGGACGGCGGCGTCGTCATGGGCATGTACAACTTCAAGAAGTCGATCGAGGACTTCGCGCGGGCGTCGTTCAACTACGGCCTGCAGCAGAACTACCCGGTCTACATGTCGACGAAGAACACCATCCTGAAGGCCTACGACGGCATGTTCAAGGACACCTTCCAGGAGATCTTCGACGCCGAGTTCAAGAGTCAGTTCGACGCCGCGGGCCTGACCTACGAGCACCGGCTGATCGACGACATGGTGGCCTCCTCGATGAAGTGGGAGGGCGGCTACGTCTGGGCCTGCAAGAACTACGACGGCGACGTGCAGTCCGACACGGTGGCGCAGGGCTTCGGTTCGCTCGGCCTGATGACCTCGGTGCTGCTGACCCCGGACGGCCAGACCTGCGAGGCCGAGGCCGCGCACGGCACCGTCACCCGGCACTACCGCCAGCACCAGCAGGGCAAGCCGACCTCGACCAACCCGATCGCGTCGATCTTCGCCTGGACCCGTGGTCTCGAGCACCGCGGCAAGCTGGACAACACCCCCGAGGTGATCGGTTTCGCGCAGACTCTCGAGGACGTCGTCATCAAGACGGTCGAGGGCGGTCAGATGACCAAGGATCTCGCACTGCTCGTCGGCGGTGACCAGGGCTACCTGACCACCGAGGAGTTCCTGGCCGCGCTGGACGCCAACCTGGCGCGCGCCATCCGCTGAGCCGGTCCGCCGAGCAGACCCGCTCGGTCACGACCGCGGCCGGCCGTGATGCGCCCCACCGAGGCGCCGCGGCCGGCGGACGAGGTCCGGCTGGATAACGGGCACCCCGCACATCATGCGGGGTGCCCGAAGTGTTTTCCGGGGTCAGCGCACACCGGCCGGACGACCGGAGGTAAACAATCCGGTGACGGCGGCAGTGAAGCTGTCGGCGCCGCGACCGAGCTCGGTCTGGGTGTCGAACAGCCGTTGCAGCGGGTCGAGCAGCTCGGTCGACACGCCCTGGTCGCGCGCGGCCGTGCGGATGTTGTCGAGCCCGGCGCGATTGGCGGCGAGGTCGGAGAAGTTCACCGGGAACTCCCGCGAGTCGATCTCGGCGGCCAGCGCCGGCAGCAGGTCGAGCACCGACCGCAGCCACGGGATCAGGTAGCCCTCGGTGAAGGCCGTGGCACCGACGCCCTCGCTGTCCACCATGGCCACCGCCTGGAAGAAGCCGCCGAACATCCCGTACATCCCTGCCAGCACGGCCATATCGTGCAGTCCGGCCAGACCCGCGTCGGCGCCGAGATAGTTCACGGTGCCGAGTTCGGCGAGGGTGTCCGCGTGCCGTTGCCGAGCCTCGGGGGAGCCGCTGTAGAGGAACAGCGTGTCGGGGGTGCCGAGGGTCTGCGGGACACCGAGGATCGCACCGTCCAGGAACCGTCCGCCGCGTTCGGTGACCAGCCGCGCCAGTTCGCGGGCCTGATCCGGGCGCCCGGTCGCGACATTGAGGACGTCGCGCCCGGCGACCAGCTCGCCTACCTCGCCGACCAGCGCTGTCGCCGTGCCGGTATCGACGCCCGCGACCACGATCAGCTCACCCGCGCCGATTGCCTCCGTCACGGATTCCGCGCGCCGCGCCCCGAGCCCGTCGAGCTGGCCTGCCTTACCCGGTGTGCGGTTCCACACCGTGGTCGGATGTCCGTTGCGCAGGAACAACTCGGCGAGGGCGGCGCCGATGCGGCCCAGTCCGAGCACGGTCACCGAAGCGCTGTTGTCGGTCATGATGTGACTCCTGTTGCTGGTGATGTCAATGGTGTGGGCCCGGCAATGAGTTTTCAGCAACCAGCGCCATAGGTGTGAGTGGCAGGACTGACGGCAATCGAACGATTACTGCCATAGGCTGATCTCATGACCGCACATGTCGTGGCCTTGGCCGTCTCGCCCGGTGAGCTGCATCCATGGGATCTGTACGAGCTGGGTGTGGTCGCGTCGATCTTCGGCACGCCACAGCCCGATCTCGCCGATCCCTGGTACGAACTGCGGATATGCACGGTGCAGTCGGAGCCGCGGACCCAGCCGCTCGGCTTCGGCACCTATCTGCGTGCCGAACACGGACGGGCGGATCTGCTCGCCGCCGACACCGTCATCGTGCCGTCGGTGGCACACGATTACCTGCGCGACGGCGGCGAGGTTCCGGACGAGCTGGTCGAAGCCATCGCCGATGCTCACGCCGGGGGCGCGCGCATCGTCGCCCTGTGTGACGGCATCTTCGCGCTGGCCGAGGCGGGCATCCTCACCGGACGCCGGGTCACCGCGCATTGGGAGCACGCCGCGGCGCTTGCCGAGCGGTATCCGGGGATCCAGGTCGACGATTCGGTGCTCTACGTCGATGACGGCGATGTGCTCACGAGTGCGGGCATGACGGCGGCGGTCGACCTGTGCCTGCATCTGGTGCGACGCGACTTCGGCGCACTGATCGCCAACCGGTTGGCGCGCCGGATGGTGATCCCGCCGCATCGCTCGGGTGGGCAGGCGCAGTTCGTGGAGCTTGCCGTGCCGACCTCGGACTCCGACGACCTGGGGCCGGTGCTGCAATGGGCCGCGGCGAATCTCGACCTGCCGCTGACGGTCGACACGCTCGCCGCCCGCGCGAATATGAGCCCGCGGACCTTCCATCGGCGACTGCATCGGTCGAAGGGGGTCACCCCGATGCGCTGGCTGCTCAACCAGCGTCTCGCACACGCGCAATCGCTATTGGAAGCAACGGATTTCGGGATGGAGCGGATCGGCCGGATGACCGGACTCGGCACGGCGACGAACCTGCGCCGCCATTTCGTCGCCGTGCTCGGGGTGACGCCCGCCGAATATCGCCGCACCTTCCGGCGGCGCGAACCGCACGTCGTGGCCGCCTCCTGAACATACCGAGCTGCATGTAAAGGTAGAATCACCCGAATGGCCAGAACCGCACTCAGCAAGCCCGCGCGCCGTACCCAGGAGCAGCGCAGTAGCGAGATGCGGGTCCGGCTGCTCGATGCCACCATCGACTGCCTGGTCGAATACGGCTACGCGGGCACCACAACCCCGCGCGTCGCCGAACGCGCCGGCGTCACCCGTGGCGCTCAGGTGCATCACTTCGGCTCCAAGAACGACCTGGTGGTCGCGGCCATCAGCCATCTGGCCCAACGCAGGGCCGAAACCGCCATGCGCGATATGGGCCGGGTGGAGAACGTCGACGATCCGGTGGACGCCGCTCTGGAATTCCTCTGGGAGCTGCATCAGGGGCCGCTGTTCATCGCCACCGTTGAACTGTGGGTGGCCGGTCGCACCGATCCGGTGCTGGCCGCGGCGATGGAGAAGGTCGAGCCGTTCGTCAACAACGCGGTGCTGCTGGCGGTGGCGCGTTTCGTCCCGGATGAGGTGCGGCGCAAGGACGCCCGCGATTTCGTCTACACCGCGATGGACGCCCTGCGCGGCATTCTTATCTCGAACTTCATCGACCCCGATCCGGACCGGGCGCGTCGGCGGTGGGGTCGCGCCTGTGCGCATCTGCGCACCATCGCGGCGACGGCGCTGACACCGGCGGTGTCCTCGGAGTAGCGCGTCGCCGACTGCGCGTCCATTCGACCTGGTCCAGGCGGGTGGCCGAATCGCCGCGGCGCTCGCGTGCGCCGCCGGTCCGTGAAAACCGGCTGGTCACCGCCTGTCACGCATTCCTCGTTCGGCTGCGAGCCGTATTCGGCTATCGGCAACCCGCGCGGCCTCTCGAACAATCCCTCCGCACCGGCATGTCTACTGCTCGGTGAGCGCTGGTGGTCATCGCGCGACAGCGCGACGGGAATGGTCATACCCTGCCGCTTACCAGTGGTGACATGCCCTCCTCGGGTCGATAGGGGCAGAGCCCTTGCTTGTTTACATACACGCTTGTATGTTTGTTTGTGGCTGAACCGCGCGGCTGGCGCGGTGACCTGCGAGCGGCTCCGGTACGTCGGGGCGGCACAAGCTGAGGAGTTCGATGGCGAACAAGGTCTATGTCGTCGGTGTCGGGATGACGAAGTTCGAAAAGCCCGGCCGGCGCAAGAACGAAGACGGCAGCGACTGGGATTACCCGGACATGGCGCGCGAGTCGGGGACCAAGGCCCTCGCCGACGCCGGAATCGACTACCGCGAAGTGGAGCAGGCCTACGTCGGCTACGTCTACGGTGAGTCGACCTCGGGTCAGCGCGCCGTCTACGAGCTGGGCATGACCGGTATTCCGGTGGTCAATGTCAACAACAACTGCTCTACCGGATCTACCGCGCTCTACCTTGCGGCGCAGGCGATTCGAGGCGGGTTGGCGGACTGCACGCTGGCGCTCGGCTTCGAGCGGATGAAGCCGGGTTCGCTGGAGTCCACCTGGGACGATCGCGAACAGCCCATGGGTAAGCACATTCTCGCATTGGCCGAGATCTCCGAGGTGCTGTTCCCGGTGGCGCCGTGGATGTTCGGTGCGGCCGGCCGTGAGCACATGAAGCAGTACGGCACCACGCCGGAGCATTTCGCGAAGATCGGCTACAAGAACCACAAGCATTCGGTGAACAACCCGTACTCGCAGTTCCAGGACGAGTACACGATGGACGACATCCTCGGTGCGCGGATGATCTACGACCCGCTCACCAAGCTGCAGTGCTCGCCCACCTCCGACGGTTCCGGTGCGGTGATCCTGGCCAGCGAGGCCTTCGTGGACTCGCACGATCTGGCCGGGCAGGCGGTGGAGATCGTGGGTCAGGCGATGACCACCGACTACGCCTCCACCTTCGACGGCACCGCCAAGAACATCATCGGCTACGACATGAACGTGCAGGCCGCCCGCAAGGTCTACGACCAGGCCGGACTCGGCCCGGACGACTTCCAGGTGATCGAGCTGCACGACTGCTTCTCCGCCAATGAGCTGCTGCTCTACGAAGCGCTGGGTCTGTGCGGTGAGGGCGAGGCCGCCAAGCTGCTCGACGCCGACCAGACCACCTATGGCGGCAAATGGGTCGTCAACCCGTCCGGCGGCCTGATCTCGAAGGGTCACCCGCTGGGCGCGACCGGACTGGCGCAGTGCTCGGAACTCACCTGGCAGCTGCGCGGCACCGCCGACAAACGCCAGGTCGACGGCGTCACCGCCGCCTTGCAGCACAACATCGGTCTCGGCGGCGCCGCCGTCGTCACCGCCTACCAGCGCGCCGTGCGCTGACCGAACCAACCGAATTTCGCTGGCACACGGCGAAAACCCGTACTCGACGAGGAGCACGACCATGGGTCATATCGACGCAACCAAGAACCTGAACGCCGCCCCGGACGCCGTCTGGGCCGTCGTCTCCGACACCTCCACCTGGGACAAGTGGTTCACCATCCACGAGCGCTGGATGGAGGAGCCGCCCGCGACCCTGACCGCCGGATCCAAGCTGGTCGCCAAGATCTTCATGCTCGGCATGGCGAACAAGATCGAATGGGTCGTCGAGAGCGTCGACGCCCCGAACAAGCTGGTGCTCAGCGGCACCGGTATGGCCGGGGTCAAGGTGAAGTTCTCCTTCGAGATCCAGCCCGAGGGCGCCGGTAGCAAGTTCTCCGTCGACGGTGATTTCGAGGGCGCGCTGATCAAGGGTGCGCTGGGCAAGGCCGTGGAGAAGGACGGCGCCAAGCAGCTGGACAAGACCCTCGAGCAGCTCGACGCGCTGGCGTCGGCCTGATCGCGGGCGGGCAGATGAGCACCGAAACAGCGGGCACGAGCGTCGAATTCGACGACTCCGGGCTGAACGTCTGGTGCGACGAGGAGCGTTTCGAGGTCACCGCGGAGCGGATCGCGGAATACGCGGCCGCCACCAACGACCCGATTCCGGCGCATCTGGCCGGCGACGTGGCGTCACCGGTGTTCGGCATCGTCCCGGTCTTCGAGGCGATGATGATGCCGGTGATCGACGTGGTGCCGATGGACATCTTCGGCCGGGTGGTGCACGGGGAGCAGGACTTCCACTTCCATCGCCCCATCCGCCCCGGCGACAAGCTGGTCTCGCGGGCCAAGGCCATCGGCTACGAGGGCCGCGAGAACGGGACGACGATCACCATCCTGATCGAATGCCGCACCGAGGACGGCGAACTGGTCAACGAGCAGTACCTGACCGCGTTCTTCCGCAATATCGACGTCGGCACCAAGGTCGGCGAGTCGGCTCCGGCTCACAAGTTCGATCCGACGCTGGCCGAACAGCCACCGCTGGCGACGGTCGCCCACCACGTGGACGACGACCAGACCTACCGGTACGCGCCCGCGTCCGGTGATCCGGTCCCACTGCACCTCGACGAGCAGGTCGCCAAGGATGCCGGCCTGCCCGGCATCATCGCGCACGGGCTGTGCACCATGGCGATGTCGTCGTGGGGTGTGCTCACCGCCGTCGCCGGATCCGATGTGCACCGGCTGAAGCGGTTCGCGGTGCGTTTTTCCAAGATGGTGTTCCCCGGTGACGATCTGGAGACCCAGATCTGGCGGGTCGGCGCCGAGGACGGCGCCACCACCTATGCCTTCCGCACCGCGCGCGGCTCGGACCTGGTGCTCACCGACGGGCTCGCTATTGTCGCGGACTGATCCGGTCCAGGCCCGAGGGCGGCAGCGCAGCGGCACCACGCGGGGCATCTGATCAGGCCACCTGCAACACCGACCGAATTCAGCGCCGTGGCGGCCGATTCCGCTGCCGCCACGGCGTTTTTCCCACAGCTGTGAAGGAGTTTCGAACCATGGGTGCACTCGAAGGACGGGTCGCCGTCATCACCGGCGCGGGCCGGGGGATCGGGCGTGAACACGCGCTGCTGTTCGCCGCCGAAGGCGCCGCGGTGGTCGTCAACGATCTCGGCGGCAGCAATGCCGGTGAGGGTTCCGATGCCGGGCCCGCGCAGCAGGTCGTCGACGAGATCGTCGCCGCGGGCGGGCGCGCGGTGGCCAACACCGAGAACATCGCCACCTGGGACGGTGCGAAGAAGCTGGTCGAGCAGGCGATCGCCGAATTCGGCAAGCTCGACATCGTCGTCAACAACGCGGGCATCCTGCGCGACGGTTTCATTGCCGGGCTCGAGGAATCCCAGTGGGACGCGGTGATCGCGGTCCACCTGAAGGGGCACGCCGCGGTGCTGCACCATGCGGCGGCGTACTGGAAAGTGCAGAGCAAGGCGGGCAATCAGCCCAATGCCGCGGTGATCAACACCGCCTCGGCCTCCGGCGTCACCATCCCCAACCCCGGCCAGGCCAACTACGGCGCCGCCAAGGCCGGCATCGCCGCGCTCACCCTGGTGGCCGCCGACGAGCTGGAACGCTACGGCGTGCGCGTCAACGCCATCGCGCCGATGGCCCGCACCCGGCTCACCCTCGCCACCCCTGGCATGGGCGCGATCTTCGCCGCCGAGGTCGAAGAAGGCGAGTTCGACGCGTTCAGCCCGGCCAACATCTCCCCGCTGGTTGCCTACCTGGCCTCGGAGAAGTGCCCGCTCACCGGCAAGGTTTTCGCAGTTCAGGGCGGCGCCATCTCCGAGCTGGCAGGCTGGCATGACGTGAAGACCATCGAGGCCGACGGGCCGTGGCTGATCGACGACATCGCCGCCCGCCTGCCCTGAGCGCACCATCGAGTACAGGAGAACGACGATGTTCGAATGGTCCGAGACCGACGAGATGATCCGCGAGGCGGTGCGGACCTTCATCGACAAGGAGGTCCGCCCGAACCTCGACGCCCTCGACAGCGGTGAGATGTCGCCGTACCCGATTCTGCGGAAGTTGTTCGCCGACTTCGGGATCGAGGCGATGGGCGCCGAGGCGGTGGCCAAGATGCTGGCCAAGCAGCGTAAGCGCGAGGAAGCCCTCGCAGCGGGCGAGCCGCTGCCGGAGAAGAAGAAATCGGCGGAGGGTTCGAGTCCGTTCGCCGGTCAGGAATCGCTGATGGCGGTGCTGATCGGGGAGCTGTCCGGGGTCTGTATGGGCTTGGTGACGGCGCTGGGCGTCAGCATCGGGCTCGGTGCCACCACGATCATGTCGCGCGGCACGCTGGCCCAGAAGGAGCGCTGGCTGTCCGACATCGTCACCTTGAAGAAGGTGGCGTCCTGGGCGATCACCGAGCCGGATTCCGGCTCCGACGCCTTCGGCGGCATGAAGACCTACGTCAAGCGCGACGGCGAGGACTACATCCTCAACGGGCAGAAGACCTTCATCACCAACGGTCCGTTCGCCGACGTGATGATCGTCTACGCGAAGCTCGACGAGGGTGATTCCAGTGTCGACAAGCGTGACCGCAAGGTGCTGACCTTCGTGCTCGACAAGGGCATGGAGGGCCTGACCCAGGGCAAACCGTTCAAGAAGATGGGCCTGCACTCCTCGCCCACCGGCGAGCTGTTCTTCGACAACGTGCGCGTGGGCCGGGACCGGCTGCTCGGCGAGACCGAGGAACACAAGGGCGGCGACGGGCGTGACAGCGCGCGGTCGAGCTTCACCGCCGAACGCGTCGGGGTGGCGTTCATGGCGCTCGGCATCATCAACGAATGCCACCGGCTCTGCATCGACTATGCCAAGAACCGCAAGCTGTGGGGCCAGGAGATCGGCCGCTTCCAGCTGGTGCAGCTCAAGCTGGCCAAGATGGAGGTCGCGCGGATCAATGTGCAGAACATGGTGTTCAACGTCCTCGAACGTGGGCGGGCGGGCAAGCCGCCCACGCTTGCCGAGGCGTCGGCGATGAAGCTCTACGCTTCCGAAGCGGCCACCGAGGTGGCGATGGAAGCGGTGCAGCTGTTCGGCGGCAACGGGTATATGACCGAATACCGGGTCGAGCAGCTGGCGCGCGATGCCAAGTCGCTGATGATCTATGCGGGCAGCAATGAGATTCAGGTGACGCACGTGGCCAAGGGGCTGCTGGCGTAGCGCCGCCTGCGGCATCGTTCGCGGCAACGCCGCCCACCACACCTGGTGGGCGGCGTTGTGCTGTCGGAGGACCTACCCGCTGAGGACGCGGGCGCCGGCTCAGCTCAGCGCGCCGTCGTAGTCGGGCAGCTTGAACGTCAGCTCCGCATGCCCGCCGGCGAGGTCGGACGGACTGTTGCCGATATTGGCGACGATCGTGTAGCCATCGGATTCGATATCGATCCGCGCGCCGGTCTTGTACTGTTCGAGCCCGGCCGAGCCGGCCGAGAGCGTGGTGAGCGGGCTGCCGTAGAGGCCGTCGACCGGGTAGCCGACGGCGGACAGATTGTGCTGGGTGTAGCCGTTCACCAACTCGGGCCTTCCGGTCACGAAGATGATCGCCGCGCCCTGCCCCTTCGCCCAGCTCGCCAGCCGCAGGATCGGGTCGATCGCCGGGATGATGATGCCCGGGTTGTACTGGGTTTCCAGCGAGGTGTTGTCGATATCGAGCACGATGGCGGGGCGGGTGGCGCCGGGCAGCCGCTGCTCGAGCGCGTCGCGGGCCTGATCGGCCACGGTCTCCACCTCGGCGATCCACTCCGCGTATGAGGGCAGGGCAGTGCCCGAACCGGCGGTGGGATCGGAATCGCCCGAGTCCGAAGGAGCTTCGGAGTTGCCCGAGCGCGATCGGGAATGGGGGGTGCGCGAGGGCTTGTCGTCATCGGAGCGCGACGATGAACCGGTGTCGTCGTCCGAGCGGGAGGACGAGCCGGTGTCGTCGTCGGACGACGATCCGGAATCGCGGGAACCCGACGACGAACCGGACTTGCCCGACCCGGACGAGGAACCGGATTTACCTGAGCCGGACGATGATCCGGATTTCGCCGACCCCGAGGCCGAGCCGGATGAGGCGGATCCGGATTTCGCCGACCCGGACGCGGACCCGGATTTCGCGGACCCCGACGACGAACCGGTACCGCCGGGCAGAATGGACGAACCGGTATCGGCCAGTGCAGGCAGCGGAGCGATGAGCGAGACGGCGACGCCGAGAGCAACGCCTGCGATGGAGCGCTTCATGTCCGGACGGTAACGCCCGACACTATGAAGCGCTGGCGTTTCACAATCCCGAGACGAGCCCGTGATCTGCCGACGGTCGGACCATGGCCTACTCTGATGTGCCGGAGTCGAATTCAGGGGGGCGTCATGCGGGTGCAATCACCGCGGAAGTTCTTGGCCACAGCCGTTATCACCGCAGCGACACTCGCCGTGGCGGGGTGTGAAGGGCGACGAGGGTATCCCCGCCGCCCCACCGACAAGCTCGTCGACGGCGGCCACGACCACGGTCACCGAACCCGCCCGCCCCGATCTCGCCGGGCTGCCCACCTGCGACGCCATCGCTGATCGGCTCGCACGTCCGGAGCTGACGGCGGCACCCAGACCGACCACGACCCGGCCGGGTACAACAACCGCGGCGTCTACCGGGTCTGCGCCTGGAAGTCAGGGGCCGTGGAGGTCGAGGCCGGTGTCCTGCGATATCCGACGGAGGCGCTGGTCGACGCGGGTTACACCAACCTGATGATGGTGTGTCCCGGCGAGGCCGCCCCGCAGATCGGGATTGCCCAGCGGTCGGCCTTCTGCCAATCCACCCGCAAGCCGGAATGCGGTGTCTTCCTGGATCAGGGCACGACATTCATCGACGTCTCCTGGGGCCGCGATGAGGCCGCCGAGCCGGCCGTGTGCGAGGCCGATGTGATCGCCCTCGCCACCGCGACCTCCGAGCTCGTCGGCTGAGGTCGTCCGCCCGGCATACATTCTTGGCTCGCTCTCAGCGCAGCTCAGCGGGCTATCAGGGTGGATGGTTAAGCTCGGGCGAATGACGGCACTACCTGGCGCTCTGATCACCGTCGGCGACGATCTGGAGGCCGTGACCACGCGCGGTTACGAGGACGATCCATCGGCCGCGAAGCTCGCCCGCGCGGACGTCGAGGCGGTGTGGAGTTCGGTGCAGGACTGGTACCGGATGGGCACCACCCCCGCGATCCAGGTGTGCGTGCGACACAACGGAGCGATCGTGCTCAACCGGACCATCGGCCACGGCTGGGGCAACGGGCCCGAGGACGGTCCGGATGCCCAGAAGATCCTCGCCACCCCGGACACTCCGTTCTGCGGGTTCTCCACCGCCAAGGGTGTATCGGCGACGCTGATGTTCATGCTCATCGAGCAGGGCGCGTTCGGCGTGAACGACCGTGTGTGCGAATACATTCCGGAGTTCGCCGCCAACGGCAAGGAATCCATCACCATCGGCGACGTGCTCTCCCATTCGGCGGGGGTGCCGTTCATGACACCGCCGTACCGGGCCCTCGACGTGGTGGTCGACGAGGACCTGGCCGTGCAGGCTCTCACCGATCTGGCACCGAGCTGGCGGCCCGGACGCTTCCGCGTCTATCACGCGTTGACCAGCGGATTGATCCAGCGTCTGCTGGTGCGCCGGGCGACCGGGAAGCCGATGCGCGAGCACCTGGCCGAGCAGGTCCTCGAACCGCTCGGTTTCCGGTGGACCAACTTCGGGGTGCGACCCGAGGACGTCGACAAGGTCGTGCCGAGCGTGAAGACCGGCCCCGGACCGTCCCGAGTCGCGAAGTTCCTGGCCCGCAAAGCACTCGGGGGCGGCATGGGCGGCACCGTGTCCAAGGAGGCCAACGCGGCATTCCTCACCGCCGAACTGCCCTCGGGCAACCTGGTGACCACCGCCTACGAGCTGTCACGGTTCTACGAAATCCTCGCCCGCGGCGGCGAACTCGACGGGGTCCGGATCATCGAACCCACCACCCTGCGCGACGCCGTCCGTCCGGCCCATCGCATCCCGGGTGCCGCCGGACGCGTCTCGCGCGCCGGATTCGAATTGGGCGCGCGCCGTTCCAAATTCGGCCGCGACACCGAAACCCATTTCGGCCGCAGCGGCTTGACCACTCAATACGGCTGGGCCGACTCGGCTCGGGCCCTCTCCGGCGCCATCCTCACCAGTGGTAAGGCCACCACCGACACCACCCGCCCCTGGCAGTTGGTCGCCCAGATCTCCGACCTCACGCGGTAGTCGGCAGGCCGAGTGCATCCGCGCGAGGCCCGCAATGCTCCGGCCCGTCGCCCCTCGTCGGCTCAGACAGCCCGCAGATGGCTGCGGCTGGCGTAGATGTGTTCGGCGATGAGGGTGGCGATGCGGTCGGGAGCTTCGAGCATGGGCACGTGGCCGACGCCGTTGACGATGATGCGGTCGGCGGAGGCGGGGAGTTGGCGCAGGTAGCGGCGGGCGTAGACGCGGTTGGGGATGATGCGGTCGGTTTCGGCGAGCAGCAGCCGCACCGGGGTCGTCATCGTCGACACGTCGTCCATGGCCGAGGCGCGCAGGCTGCCGAGGATCATCGGCACCATTGCCGGGCAATGCAGGGCCGCGGTGATCATGGCGGCGAGGTCGGCGCGCGGCACGGCGGTGATGTTCTTGCTCAGCAGCAAAGCCACGGCCAGCTGGATGAGCCGATTGTGCGCCGGGAAATCGCCGAGCCGCTTACCGAGCTGCACCAGCGGAATCAGCGAGGCGAACTTCAGGCCGACCCGAATCTGGGTGAAGGAGGGGGAATCCCAGCCGCCGGCCGGTGCGATCGCGGTGAGCGTACGGGCCCGGCCGCGGCGCGCCAGCTCGAAACCCACCCACGCACCCAGCGAATTGCCGGCGATATTGCAGGTGCGCCAACCGAGTTCGTCCAGTTGCGCCTCGATCTGATCGGCGAAATCGCGGAATCCCAGCCTGCCGCCGGTGTATTCGGGACCGCCCCAATGGCCGAGGAACGCGGGCGCGAATACCTCGCAATTCGAGGACAATCGGGCCGCGACCTGCTCCCAGCAATGCGGGGACAGCATGAAACCGTGCAGCAGCAGCACCGGGTCGCCGGACCCGACATGCAGCGCCTTGACGGGCACGAGTGGGGAAGTGGACGTGGAGGTGCCTGACGTCATCGTCATCACCCCTTCCTGGCGCAATGGTCCTTGGGGAGGTCGATGTTGTGCATTGTACGGTCGTCGGGTGCCCCACATCATCTCGACAGTGAACGTCAACGGCGTGCGCGCCGCCGCGGGCAAAGGGCTGCTCGCCTGGCTCGCGGTCACCGAGGCCGACATCGTCTGTCTGCAGGAGACCCGCGCGACCGACGCGCAGGTCGCGGCCGCGCTCGCACCCGCGCTCGACCAGGGCTGGCAGCTCTCGCACGCCGAGCCCGGAGCCAAGGGCAGGGCCGGGGTGGGCGTGCTGTCGCGGCGCACGCCGCGCGCGGTGCGCACCGCGATCACCCCGGACAGCGAATTCGCCGCGACCGGCCGGTTCATCGAGGTCGACTTCGACGAGGTCACCGTGGCCAGCGTGTACGTCCACACCGGCGAAGCGGGCACCGAGCGGCAGGAGGAGAAGTATCGGTTCCTGGCCGAGATCGCGACCCATCTGCGCAGCAAGGCAGGCGATTACGTGATCGCGGGGGACTGGAATATCGCCCACACCGAACGTGACATCAAGAACTGGAAGGGCAACCTGAAGAACGCGGGCTTCCTGCCCGAGGAGCGCGCCTGGATCGATGCCCAACTCGCGGCAGGATACGTCGACGTGGTGCGCGCCCTGCACCCGGAAGGCGACGGCCCCTACAGCTGGTGGTCCTATCGTGGCCGCGCCTTCGACAACGACGCCGGCTGGCGCATCGACTACCAGCTCGCCACCGCCGATCTGGCCGAACGCGCCAAACAGGCGATCGTCGAGCGCGCGGACGCCTACGACCAGCGCTGGTCCGATCACGCGCCGGTCACCGTCCAGTACCGCTGACCGCGGCCGTCCGCCGAACCTTCGCCGACGGCCCGGCCGGGCGCCGGCGAGCCTCTCGAATGAACAAGGCCGTACCGACGAAAGCAGGAGTTGTGAAAGCGAAGGTCCTCCGGATCCTGTCCGTGCTGGGAGCGGTGGTGGTCGCCGTCGTCGTCGCGCTGTTGACCACCCAGGGCGGCGACGACAAGAGCGCGGGTAGCTCGGTCACCTCGACCAAGGCCACCACGACCAGCGCGGCCGCTCCGGACGGCATGCCACGTGGCACCGGATCCACCGCGCCGGTGGTGTCCAAAGCGCCCGGCGTCCCCGACCGCGCCTACGCGACGCTGCGCGAGATCGACGCCGGACGCTGGCCCGGCTCGGCCAACTCACCGGGCACCAAGGGCGGTGACCGGTTCTTCAACCGCGGTGGCGACCTGCCCGCCAAGGACGCAGGCGGTAAGGCGATCACGTATCAGGAATGGGACGTCAACCCCAAGCAACCCGGCCGTTCCCGCGACGCCGAACGCATCGTCACCGGAAGCGACGGCTCGGCCTGGTATACCGGTGATCACTACGAAACGTTCACGAGGATGCGCTGATGACCATCGCGTTATCGCAGTTCCTGGCTCCGCAGCTGTCGCCGGCGCCGGCCGTGCGCGAGCCCGCGCCGGTGTTCGGCGCCCTCGATGTGGGGGCGCCGGAGTTCAGCGGCGTCCGTCAGCAGGCGCCGTCCGGGTACCGGGTGCGCGAGCTGCGCGGCACGAAGATGCGCACGGTGGCCGGGGTTCTCGACGAGTTCGCCGCAGCGCTGCAATTCCCGTACTACTTCGGCGGGAACAAGGACGCGTTCGACGATTGCCTGCGCGATCTCGACGACTGTCTCGGCTCGGCCGAGGGGTACGTGGTGGTGATCCGCGATGCCGATCAGGTGCTGGCCGACGCACCGCAGGAGCGCGCGTGGCTCGCCGCCGCGCTGAGCGAGACGGCCGACTACTGGTGGCGGCGCGAGATCGTTTTCCGGGTGGTCGTGCAGGGTGAACCGGAGGGCCTGCCGACGATCGGGCTGCATCTGTGACGAGCCCGCCGGTCAGCCGAGTCGATGCGCCAGGTCCTCGCCGAGCAGCACGAACACGTCGGTGGTGTGCTCGATCAGCTCGTCGCGACTGATCGGCAGATCACCGCGCAGCCAGCCGGTGAGGGTCTGGATCAGGCCGCCGACCAGGTAGGTGGCCCGGAAATCGATCACCGGATCCGGCTGCGGATCGGTGATGCCGTAGAACTCGACGCCCTCGGTGGCGACCAGCCGCGCGAATACCCGCACCGTCTCGGTGGTGCGGGCCCGCAGCTCCGGCGTCGCCATACCCGCCACCAACGCCACCTCGGCTTTACGCGGATCGTCGGTGAGTAGATGGATGCCCGCGGTGATCGCCGCATGCGCCTTCGACCGGGTGTCGGCGGGCGCGGCATGCAGGGCCGCGACGATCACCGTCGCCAGTTCCTCGGCGATGCCATCGATCAGCGCGGTGAGCACCGCGTCGCGGCTGTCGAAACTTTCGTAGTAGTACCGCTCGTTGAGGCCGGCGCGATTGCACAGCCCGGAGACCGTGAGCTTGGCCAGGCCCTGGGTGCCGATGATCTCGAGCGCGGCCTCCAGCAGCGCCGCACGTCGCTGCGCGCGGCGCTCGTCCGCGGAGATTCCGCCGTAGGTCCGCTGCGCAGTCACGGATTCGATCATAGGGCGAGGCGGTCACGGCGCGGTTCGGGTCGCGGTCCGCGGTCGCCGGGAAACGGGTTCGATCCAGCACACGGCGGCATGCGAAGATCGGGGCATGTCCAGTCCTGCTTCCAGCCCCGTCGCCGCCGGTGAACGCAAACAGCGGGTCCTGTCCGGGATCCAGCCCACCAGCTCCTCGTTCCATCTCGGGAACTACCTCGGTGCGCTGCAGTACTGGGTGACGATGCAGGACGACTACGACGCGCTGTATTTCATCCCGAACATGCACGCCATCACGGTCCCGCAGGATCCGAAGGAGCTGCGTTCGCGTACCCGCCGGGCCGTCGCCCAGCTGCTGGCCATCGGCATCGACCCGGCCCGCTCGACGCTGTTCGTGCAGAGCCAGGTCCCCGAGCACGCGGAGCTGACCTGGGTGCTGAGCTGCCTCACCGGTTTCGGCGAGGCGAGCCGGATGACCCAGTTCAAGGACAAGTCGGTCAAGCAGGGCGCGGAGAACGCGACCGTCGGGCTGTTCACCTACCCGGTGCTCATGGCCGCCGACATCCTGCTCTATCGCCCGCACCAGGTGCCGGTCGGCGAGGACCAGCGCCAGCATCTGGAGCTGACCCGGAACCTGGCCCAGCGGTTCAACACCCGGTTCAAGAAGACCTTCGTGGTGCCGGAGGCACACATCGTCAAGGGCACGGCCAAGATCTACGACCTGCAGGATCCGACCGCGAAGATGAGCAAGTCGGCCGCCTCCGACGCCGGCCTGATCAACCTGCTCGACGATCCGAAGGTGACGGCCAAGAAGATCCGCTCCGCGGTCACCGACACCGAACGTGAGATCCGCTACGACCCCGAGACCAAGCCCGGGGTCAGCAACCTGCTGGTGATCCTCGGCTCGCTTACCGAGACCCCGATCGTCACCCTGGAAAAGGATTACGCGGGCAAGGGATACGGCGATCTGAAGTCCGACGTCGCCGACGCGCTGGTCGAATTTGTCACGCCGTTGCAGGCGAAGGTGGAAGAGTATCTCGCGGATCAGGGCGAACTCGACCGCATCCTCGCCAAGGGTGCCGAACGGGCGCGGGAGATCGCCGGCAACACCCTCGCACAGGTTTACGAGCGAGTGGGTTTCTGACCCGCTCGTCTCGTGCTCGCCGGCTGCGGGGTCCGTCTGAGGGGCTGACAGGTGCAGTTGATCGACAACGTCAAAGCGGCGGTTTCCCGGCAGGTCGCGGCGCGGCCGTGGCTCGACCATCTGGTGCGCGCCGGTGGGCGATATCAGAGTCAGCGCGGCGACTACTTCGCCGCCGGCATCACCTATTTCACGGTGCTGTCGCTGTTTCCGCTGCTCATGGTGGCCTTCGCCGCAGCCGGTTTCGTCCTGGCGGGCAACCCGGAACTGCTCGACGAGATCGAGCAGCGGGTGGTCGAGAACATCCCCGGTGAGCTGGGCACCCAGCTCAACGACCTGATCGACCAGGCCATCAGGTCCCGCACCGCGGTCGGCGTCATCGGCCTGCTGACCGGTCTCTACACCGGCCTGGGCTGGATGGCGAACCTGCGTGCCGCACTGACCGAGCAGTGGGAGCAGAAGACCGAGGACGGAAACTGGTTCGTCACCAAGATCAACGACCTCGGCGCGCTGATCGGCCTTGCGCTGGCGTTCGTGGTGTCGCTCGGTCTGTCGGGCCTGGCCTCCAGTGGGCTGGGCGCACAACTGCTCGACCTGGTCGGCCTGCGTGATGTGCCCGGCGCGCGGTTCGTGCTGTGGCTGTTGTCAACGCTGCTGGCGCTGCTGGCGTCCTGGGCGGTGTTCGCGTGGATGATCGCGCGGCTGCCCCGGGAGAAGGTCACGCTGGCCAGTGCGGCCAAGGCCGCGGCGCTGGCCGCGGTCGCGTTCGAGGTGTTCAAGATGATCGCCTCGTTCTACCTGCAGTCGGTGATGAGCAGCCCGGCGGGCGCGGCGTTCGGCTCGGTGATCGGTCTGATGGTGTTCAGCTACATCACCTATCGGATCGTGCTGTTCGCGACCGCATGGGCCGCGACGGCCGCCGAGAACGAACCCGAAGCCGAGGTGCCGGTGCCGGGTCCCGCGGTGATCCGGCCACGGATGCAGGACGGGGGCCGGTTCGGGAGCGGGGCGACGTATTTCGGGGCCGGTGCGGTTGCGGCGCTGGGGCTTTCGCTGTTGCGGCGGCGTCGGCAGTAGCGGGGAGCGCCGGCGCAGGGCAGACGGTCCGGCGTCCGGTGGCGGAGCAGGAAGGGCCGGTCCGGCTTCGGTGGTGTGGTCGCCGGAAAACTCAGCGGCGCCTGGCGATTCGCCGAGCACCGCCGAGCAGCACCAGCACCATGATCGCGCCGCCGACCACCAGCACCCACCGCAGATCGTCACGATCCGGGCCGCCCTGCGACTGCGCCAGGTGCCCGACCTCCGAACCCTGCGGCGGCGCGGCGAGCGCGACACCCGTCGGGGCGCTTTCGGTGTCCGCACCGGGCAGGCTGCCCACCGACTCGCCGGGGTCGAGCGCGAAGCCGTAATCCAGCAGCCGCGCCGCCTGCTCCCACGGCCGGATCGGCAGTACATCGGCTTTCAACAGCGTGACGATCAACCTGCGCCCGTCGCGCTCGGCCGCCGCGACGAAGGTCTGCCTGGCGTCATCGGTGAAGCCGGTCTTGCCGCCGAGCGCGCCCTCGTAGTTGTAGAGCAGATGGTTGTCGTTGCCGACCGGGAAACCGGGATGGTCCTGGTCGCCGGGAATGCGCGGGTCGGCCGGGTAGCCGGGGAAATCGATCTGCTCGGTGTGGATCAGTTCGGCGAACAGCGGGATCGTCATCGCCTCACGGAACAGCAGCGACAGATCGTAGGCCGAGGTGCTCATACCAGGACCGTCCAGCCCCGACGGCGTCGCGGCGCGGGTATCGAGCGCGTGCAGCGACTTCGCCAGCTCGTTCATCTTCGCCACCGCGGCATCGTCACCGCCGAGCTGGGCGGCGATCGCGTGCGCGGCGTCGTTGCCGGAAGCCATGATCAGCGCCTGCATCAGCTGGCGGTTGGTGTAGCGGCCGCCGGGACCGATGCCGACCCGGGTGCCGTCCACATCGGCGTCGGCTTGGGTCCCGGTGACGACGGTATCCAGATCCAGCGTGCGCAACGCCACCGTCGCCAGCAGCACCTTGATCGTGCTGGCCGGGCGGTACCGGCCATGCGGATCCTTGGCGGCCAGCACCTCGCCGGTGTCCATATCCGACACCATCCACGCCGTCGCCGAGATCTCGGCCGGCACCGGCGGCGCACCATCGGGCACCACCACCCCGCACTCACCCATCCGCTCACCGCCGATCGGCGGATCCGGCACCGGCAGCGGCTTCGGCGTCGGCTGCCCCGGCTCCGGCACCTCCGACAGATCGATCGGTGGCGGCGGCAGGGTCCGCTGGGCGCAGTTGTCGGTGTTCGGCGTGGTGAACGGTGTCGTCGTCGGGCCGGTAGTCCCGGTGGGCTCCGCCATCGCAGGGCCGCCCGCCACCGCACTCACCGTCAGCACTGCCGCCACCGCCACCGCGGCCCGGCGGCGAAGTTCCCGCATGTTCATCGCGGGTGAGCCTAGCGGGCGAGGGGGGATTCACCGCGCCTGGCGGGTGGGCCGTCCGGCAGCTGAAATTTTCCGAACTTGAAGTTTCGGGTACCCGAACATTACTATTTGGTAGTGGAGAGAGTTCGTTCCTTGCGTGGTTTTCGTGGTCTGGCGGGGATCGGCGCGTTGGTCACCGCCTGTGCCCTGGCGCTGGGGGTCTCCGGTTGCGGTGCGATCGAGGCCGACGACGGGAAGCCGACGGTGCTGACCACCTTCACCGTGCTGGCCGATATCGCGGCGAATGTGGCGGGCGAGCATCTCACGGTCGAATCGATCACGAAGCCCGGGGCGGAGATTCACGGCTACGAGCCGACTCCAGGCGACATCAAGAAGGCGGCAAAGGCCGATCTGATCCTGGACAACGGGATGAACCTGGAGGCGTGGTTCGGCCAGTTCGTCGAGGATTCCGAGGCCGCGCACGTGACCGTCAGCGACGGTGTCGCGCCGATGAGCATCACCGAGGACGCCTACCAGGGCAAACCCAATCCGCACGCGTGGATGTCGCCGCTGAACGTGCGCACCTACGTCGACAACATGGTTGCGGCGTTCAGTGAACTCGACCCCGACCATGCCACCGATTTCCGTGCCAACGGCGACAAATACAAAACCGAGCTGCAGCGGGTGCACGACGAGCTCGTCGCCGAGCTGAGTGTGCTGCCGCAACATCAGCGGGCCCTGGTCACCTGTGAGGGCGCGTTCTCCTACCTCGCCCGCGATGCCGGCCTGACCGAGAAATACATCTGGCCGGTCAACGCCGAACAGCAGGCAACGCCACAGCAGATCACCGCGGCGATCGAGTTCGTCCGTGCCAACCAGGTGCCCGCGGTGTTCTGCGAATCCACCGTCTCCGACGCGCCGATGCGCAGGGTCGTCGAGGCCACCGGCGCCTCCTTCGGCGGCGTGCTGTACGTGGACTCGCTGTCCGCACCGGACGGCCCGGTACCGACCTATCTGGAGCTCATCCGCCACGACGCCGGCCTGATCGGCGCCGCACTGACCGGGAGCAAGCCATGAGCGACCAACCAGCCATCGAGGTCCGCGACGTCACCGTCCATTACGGCTCGGTGCTCGCGCTCGACGCGGTCGACCTGACCGTCGAATCGGGGCGGGTGTGCGGGCTCATCGGCATGAACGGCTCCGGCAAATCGACGCTGTTCAAGACGATCATGGGCCTGGTCACCCCCGATCGCGGTACCGTCCGCATCGGCGGCGGCACACCCGCGGCGGCCCGCAAAGCCGGCATGGTCGGCTACGTCCCGCAGAGTGAGGACGTCGACTGGTCGTTCCCGCTGTCGGTGCGTGATGTCGTGACCACCGGCCGCTACGGGCGGATGGGATTCACCCGGCGGGCCCGGCGCAGCGATCGCGATGCCGTCGACCATGCGCTCGAACGGGTCGAGCTCACCGAGCTCGCCGACCGGCAGATCGGCCAGCTCTCCGGCGGCCAGCGCAAACGCGCGTTCGTCGCCCGCGGCATCGCCCAGGGAGCGACCGTGCTGCTGCTGGACGAGCCCTTCGCAGGCGTCGACAAGCGCTCCGAAGCCACCATCACCGGACTGCTGCGGGAACTGGCGGCCGGCGGCGCGACGGTGCTGGTGTCGACCCACGATCTGCACGCCTTGCCCGGCCTGGCCGACGAAGCGGTGCTGCTCATGCGCAAGGTGCTGATGCATGGCGACCCGGACGAAGCCTTGCGGCCCGAAAGCCTCGCTCTGGCTTTCGGTCTCGACGTCATGGGGCAGCGGTGAGTGCGATGGACCCGGTCGATTTCTTCGTGGACCCGCTGCGTTACGAGTTCATGGTGCGCGCGCTCGCCACCAGCGTGATCGCGGCGGTGGTGTGCGCGGTGCTGTCGTGCTGGCTGGTGCTGATCGGCTGGTCGCTGATGGGCGACGCGGTCTCGCACGCGGTACTGCCCGGTGTGGTGCTGGCCTACATCGTCGGCGCGCCGTTCGCGGTGGGCGCGGTGATCTTCGGGTTCCTGGCGGTGGCGTTGATCGGGGTGGTGCGTGACACCAGCCGGGTGAAGGAGGACGCCGCCATCGGCATCGTATTCACCACGCTGTTCGCGTTCGGTCTGGTGCTGGTGTCGGTGACGCCGAGCCAAACCGACCTCAACCACATCATTTTCGGCAACCTGCTCGGTGTGAGCCGCTCGGATCTGCTGCAGATCGCGATCCTGGCCGCGATCGTGTTCGCCGCGCTGGTCCTCAAACGGCGCGACTTCACCCTCTACGCCTTCGATCCCACCCACGCCCACGCCATCGGCATGAGCCCGCGGCTGCTCGGGGCGGCGTTGCTCGGGCTGCTGGCGTTGACCTCGGTGGTGGCGTTGCAGGCGGTCGGGGTGATCCTGGTGGTGGCGATGCTGATCATTCCGGGGGCGACCGCGTATCTGCTGACCGACCGGTTCGGGCGCATGCTCGTCATCGCGCCTACCGTCTCGGCGGCGTGTGCTGTGGTCGGGCTGTATCTGAGCTACCACCTCGATACCGCTTCGGGCGGGATGATCGTGGTTACCCAGGGCGTCGCGTTCGCGGCGGTGTATCTGTTCGCGCCGCGCCACGGAGTGATCGGGGCTCGGATCGCGGCGGCGCGGCGCAAAGCGGCCGGGGTCCCCGTCGCTCCCTGATCGGTGCTGATCCAGTCGGACGCTCAGGAGTCTTGCGTCCAACCGCGACCCTGTGGTGTCGAGCCGACCCGTTGCGCAGTTGAGCCACCGCCCCATGCCGCCGAGCCGATGCGAAGCGCCGGCTCGCCACCGTTCGGCCCGGCGCCGATGCGATGCTGCCTGGAGTCGGCGCACTGCTTCGTCGAGCGATCGGATCGCTGCGTCGAGCCGACGCGTTGTCGCGCTGCACAGCCGTCCGATCCAGGTCGAGCACATCTCAGGCCTCCGGAAGCGCTGGGGCGCTGCGCCATTGCTCGCCCGCGACGACCACGTGATCGAGAAAGCGCAGTCCGACCGTACGCGCCGCCTCGATCAGCAGAGTGCTCGCACGCCGATCATCGATGCTCGGCGACGGGTCTCCGGACGGATGATTGTGCGCGAGCGCGAAGGCGCGGCCGTCGTGGCGCAGCACCGTATTCAAGATCTCCCGCACCGGGACCGCCACCTGGTCGATCGCGCCCTCGGCCACGAACACCGGCTGGCGCAAGCGGTTACGCGCATCGCACACCAGCACCAGCAGCCGCTCCACCCTGGCGCCGGCGAACATCGGCTGCGCGATCCGGGCGACGTCGGCGGCGCCGCGCAGGCACATGGCAGTGGTGGTGCCGTGCCGGGCCCGGTTGGCCAGGTGGAAGGCGGCGATGATCGAGGCCGCTTTGGCCGCGCCGACACCCGAGCGCATGGCCAGCTCCTCGGGCCGCGCCACCGCCAGTCCGGCGAGACCGCCGTGCTCGGCGAGCAGTTCGGCCGCCATCTCCAGCGCGCTCTCGCCGCGCCTGCCGTTGCGCAACAACAGGGCGAGCAGTTCTCCGTCGGTGAGGGCGGCCGGTCCGAGCGCGGCCAGTCGCTCACGCGGACGCTGGGCTGTGGGCAGGTGGGCGATCGGGACCGACATCATTCCCCCTCGGTGCGGCACCGGATGTTGGACGTCCCGAATGATGCCAGCACCCACCGACAGATTTCGGCCCTCCGCGGCAGGCCCTACCTGTCGACGACGACCAGATCCGCGCCGGACCTGCCGGCACCGGAAGCGAGCTTCTCGAGGTGCCGCAGCTGCCGCTCGTGCACCACGATGCGGCGCAGCGCTTCGTTGACGGTCGCCGCACTGGTCGAGGTGCCCATGATGGCACTCGCCGCGGCGAGCAGTTTCTGGTCGAGATCGATCCGCACGGTCGGCATGCGTCCTCCTTCGTACATTCGCCATCTTGCGCCATGAACCGGGCGAATGTGCGGTGAATGGCGCCGTCGAGACGGCTCACACACGCTCCCCGATGCCCGCATCCGCGCTCGAAGGGCACTAAATGTAGACAGTTTGCGCAGTTGAGCGTGTGTTCGTTGTCAGTGTGCCGTGGTGGTGCTTGCATCGAAGTATGTTCACCGAAGCGCAGCTCTATTCGCCGGTCACCCGCACCGGTGACGGTGACGTGACGGTTCATCTGAGCGACGAGCATCCCGGCGTGCACGACCCGGAGTATCGGGCCCGGCGCAACGCGATCGCCGCGCTCGCGCTCGACTACCGGCCCGGCGGCTCCGTGCCGCACATTGATTACACCGCCGATGAGCAGCAGGTCTGGCAGATCGTGTCCGCCGAACTCGCCCGCAAACACCGCATCTACGCCTGCTCCGAGGTCCTCGAGGCGGCGTCGCGGCTCGCGCTGCCCACCGACCGTATCCCGCAGCTGGACGAGGTATCGGCAGCACTGCAACCTTTGACCGGATTCCGCTATGTCCCGGCTGCCGGCCTGGTGCCGCTGCGCGAGTTCTTCGGCTCCTTCGCGCACCGGATCTTCCACGCCACCCAATACATCCGCCACCATTCGGCGCCGCTCTATACCCCCGAACCGGACGCCATCCACGAGGTGATCGGCCACGCCAACCAGATCGCCAGCCCCCGCTTCGCCGCCATCTACGAAACTGTCGGCACCGCCGTCGCACGCCTGGAAACCCAGCAGGCCCTGAAGTTCCTCGCCGACGTCTTCTGGTTCTCCATGGAGTTCGGCGTAGTCCGCGAACACGGCGAAATCCGTTGCTACGGAGCCGGCCTGCTCTCCTCCTACGGCGAGATAGAAGAATTCCGCGAGGCCGACCTCCGCCCCCTCGACATCGCCGCCATGGGCACCGCCACCTACGACATCACCCACTACCAACCCACCCTCTACTGCGCCGACTCGATCGCCGAGATCGAAGACGTCATCGGCGGATTCTTCGCCGAGATGGACGACGAGACACCGCTGCGCCTGGCAGCGGCCCGCTGAAACTGTCGGCACGGTCGAATCGCTGTGCGATGGCGCGGATGGTTGCCATAGCGGCGGCAGGAATGCCGCTCAGTCGGTCGAGGGCAACTGAACGGCGAAGGCCGCCTTCCCGATCGGGGAAGGCGGCCTTCGTGAATCATCCAGCGGATCCGGTGGGACCCCCGAACCTCAGCGCGCGAACAGCAGCGCCCGCTTGACTTCCTGGATGGCCTTGGTGACCTCGATGCCGCGGGGGCAGGCGTCGGTGCAGTTGAAGGTGGTGCGGCAGCGCCAGACGCCTTCGACGTCGTTGAGGATGTCGAGGCGTTCGCGGGCGCCCTCGTCGCGGCTGTCGAAGATGAAGCGGTGGGCGTTCACGATCGCGGCCGGGCCGAAGTAGCTGCCGTCATGCCAGTACACGGGGCAGGACGTGGTGCAGCAGGCGCACAGGATGCACTTGGTGGTGTCGTCGAACCGGGCGCGGTCGGCCTGGCTCTGGATGCGCTCGTGGGTGGGCTCGTTACCGGTGGTGATCAGGTACGGCTTCACCGCGCGGAACGCGTCGAAGAACGGCTCCATGTCGACGACGAGGTCCTTCTCCACGGGCAGGCCGCGGATCGGCTCGACGGAGACGGTGATGGACTTGCCGTTCTTGGGCAGCATGTCCTTCATCAGCACCTTGCAGGCCAGCCGGTTCACACCGTTGATACGCATGGCGTCGGAACCGCACACCCCGTGGGCGCAGGAACGCCGGAAGGTGAGGGTGCCGTCCAGGTAGGACTTGATGTAGATGAGCACGTTCAGGAAGCGGTCGGTCGGCAGCACCGGCACCTGGAACGACTCCCAGTGCGCGCCCTTGTCGTCCTCCGGGTTGAACCGGGCAACCTTCACGGTGATCATGGTCGAGCCCTCGGGAACCGGAGCCGGCTTCTGCGACGAGGGTGCTTCGGCAACAGCGGTCATCAGTACTTACGCTCCATCGGCTCGTAGCGGGTCTGCACCACCGGCTTGAAGTCGAGGCGGATGTCGGACAGCAGGTCCGTACCCTCCTTGTAGGCCATGGTGTGGCGCATGAAGTTCACGTCGTCGCGATCCGGGTAGTCCTCGCGGGCGTGGCCGCCGCGCGATTCCTTGCGGTTGAGCGCGCCGACGACGGTGACCTCGGCCAGCTCCAGCAGGAAGCCGAGCTCGACGGCCTCGAGCAGATCGCTGTTGTAGCGCTTGCCCTTGTCCTGCACCGTGATCCGCGAGTACCGCTCCTTGAGCGCGTGGATATCGGTGAGGGCCTGCTTGAGCGTGTCCTCGGTGCGGAACACCGAGGCGTTGTTGTCCATCGACCGCTGCAGTTCGGTGCGGATGTCGGCCACCCGCTCGTTGCCGTGATCGGACAGGATCAGCGCGAGCCAGTCCTGCACCATCTTGGCCGGGTTCTCCGGCATGTCGACGAACTCGGTGCGCTCGGCGTATTCGGCGGCGGCGATACCCGCGCGACGGCCGAAGACGTTGATGTCGAGCAGCGAGTTGGTGCCGAGCCGGTTGGCGCCGTGCACCGAGACGCAGGCGCATTCGCCCGCGGCGTACAGGCCGGGCACGATGTCGGTGTTGTTGCGCAGCACTTCGCCGCGGATCCGGGTCGGGATGCCGCCCATCACGTAGTGACAGGTCGGGAACACCGGCACCAGTTCCTTCACCGGGTCCACACCGAGGTAGGTGCGGGAGAACTCGGTGATGTCGGGCAGCTTCTCCTCGAGCACGTCCTCGCCGAGGTGGGTCACGTCGATGTAGACGTAATCCTTGTTCGGCCCGGCGCCGCGGCCTTCGAGCACCTCGAGCACCATCGAGCGGGCGACGATGTCGCGCGGCGCGAGGTCCTTGATGGTGGGGGCATAGCGTTCCATGAAGCGCTCGCCGTCGGCGTTGCGCAGGATGCCGCCTTCACCACGGACCGCCTCGGAGATGAGGATGCCGAGGCCGGCCAGGCCTGTCGGGTGGAACTGGTGGAATTCCATGTCCTCGAGCGGAAGACCCTTGCGGAACACGATGGCCATTCCGTCACCGGTCAGCGTGTGCGCGTTCGAGGTGGTCTTGTACATCCGGCCCGAGCCACCGGTGGCGAACACGATCGACTTGGCGTGGAAGACGTGCAGGTCGCCGGTAGCGAGCTCGTAGGCGACGATGCCGGTGGCGACCGGACCGCGCTCGGTCTCGGTGAGCACCAGGTCGAGGGCGTAGAACTCGTTGAAGAACTCGACGTCGTGCTTGACGCAGTTCTGGTACAGCGTCTGCAGGATCATGTGGCCGGTGCGGTCGGCGGCGTAGCAGGCCCGGCGGACCGGGGCCTTACCGTGATCGCGGGTGTGGCCACCGAAGCGGCGCTGGTCGATCTTGCCTTCGGGGGTGCGGTTGAACGGCAGACCCATCTTCTCCAGGTCGAGCACCGCGTCGATGGCCTCCTTGGCCATGATCTCGGCGGCGTCCTGGTCGACGATGTAGTCACCACCCTTGACGGTGTCGAAGGTGTGCCACTCCCAGTTGTCCTCTTCGACGTTGGCCAGTGCCGCGCACATGCCGCCCTGCGCCGCGCCGGTGTGGCTGCGGGTGGGGTACAGCTTGGTCAGCACCGCGGTGCGCGCCCGGGGCCCGGCCTCGATCGCCGCACGCATACCCGCGCCACCGGCGCCGACGATGACGACGTCGTAGCGGTGCTCCTGAATCCGGGATTCACTCATCGGAGGTGGCCTGTTCCTAACTGATGTTGGGGTCGAAGGTGAAGATGACGTAGGTGCCGACGCCCATGACCAGGATCATCGACAGCACCAGCAGCGTATTCAGCCAGAAGCGGGTCGAGTCCTTGCGGGAGTAGTCCGCGATCACGGTGCGCAGCCCGTTGCCGCCGTGCAGCTGGGCCAGCCACAGCATGGCCAGGTCCCAGATCTGCCAGAACGGGCTGGACCACCGGCCGGCCACGAACGCGAAGTTCAGCCGCTTCACGCCGCCGTCGAGCAGCAGCATGATCGACATATGGCCGATCACGAGCACGATCAGGGCCAGGCCGGAGAAGCGCATGAACAGCCACGCGTACTTCTCGAAATTGCTGTTGGCGCGAGCGCGCGGGGAGCGGGGCAGATCCAGGCTCGCCGGACGGTCGTAAGACTTGCCGAGTACAGGTGCGCTCATGATTATCAGTGCTCCGTGAACAGTAGGTAGAACATCCGACCGACAGCGGGCACGAGTAGCACGACCAGCAGGCCGAGGATGCCCCAGAGCATCTGGCGCTGGTAGCGCGGGCCCTTGGACCAGAAGTCCACCAGGATCACTCGCACACCGTTGAGCGCGTGGAACAGTACGCAGAAGACCAGGCCCATCTCCATGAGCGCGACGATCGGGGTCTTGTAGGTCTCGATCGCGTCGTCGTAGGTGGCGGGGCTGACGCGCACCAGGGCGGTGTCCAGGACGTGCACGAAGAGGAAGAAAAAGACGGTCACGCCGGTGATCCGGTGCAGCGCCCAGGACCACATTCCGGGGTCGCCTCGGTACAGCGTCTTCCGCTTCGGCTGAGCCGGAGCTTCTATCGTGGTCATAGAGTGCGGTGCCTCCAACGTCGTTGATGGACCCGGTCGCAGATCCGACGCCGGCGCTTCGAGCCGGAAATCCGGTGCAAACCAGCTCGCGGCCACCAGGAGTTTTATCGCTTGTGGCTGCGCTCCGGCCCGCCGCCGGGAACCTGAACCGATCTGTTGTTGGACTCTAATCCTCTCCGAATCGCGGAACTAATTCGGAGTGCCGCGCGTTGCGCACATTTCCGGTAGGTTAGGGTTACCTTTCCCGGTGGGTGAGGGGTTGTGCGGTGGTCCGTCCATGCCCTGGTGCGGCCGGTTCGAGGGGAGTTCGGGATGACCGAAATCGACTGGAAACTCCTGCGTGACAATGCAATTGGAGTAATGCGCAATGCGTATGCCCCGTACTCGCGATTTCCGGTCGGTGCGGCGGCTCTCTGTGCCGCCGGCCGAATTGTGAGCGGTTGCAATGTGGAAAATGTCTCATACGGTCTCGCCCTGTGTGCCGAATGCGTACTCGTCGGTAACTTTCAAAGCGCCGGTGGGGGCCGCTTACTGGCGGTATCGGTGACCGATTCCCGTGGCGAAATCCTGATGCCGTGCGGGCGCTGCCGTCAGGTGCTCTACGAGTTCGGTGGCGCGCAGCTGCTGGTGGATCATCCGAAGGGGCCGGTGCGGTTGGGCGAGCTGCTGCCGGACGCCTTCGGGCCGGACGATCTGGACGCCGGGCGGAGCTGATCGGCGGCTCCCGGCACGCCCGGCCGCCTCCTGCGAGACTGACGGGCATGACGGCACTGGACGCGGTTTCGATCATCACCACCAAACGCGACGGCGGGCAGCTCTCCGATGCGCAGATCGACTGGGTGATCGACGCCTTCACCCGCGGCGAGGTGGCCGACGAGCAGATGTCGGCGCTGGCCATGGCGGTGCTGCTGCGCGGGATGACGCGGCGGGAGACGGCGCGCTGGACCGCGGCGATGATCGCCTCCGGGCAGCGGATGGACTTCACCGATCTACCGCGCCCGACCGTGGACAAGCATTCCACCGGCGGGGTCGGCGACAAGATCACCCTGCCGCTGGCACCGCTGGTGGCGGCCTGCGGTGCCGCGGTACCGCAGCTGTCCGGGCGTGGACTCGGGCACACCGGCGGCACCCTCGACAAACTCGAATCCATTCCCGGCTGGCAGGCCGACCTCAGCGTGCCCCGGATGCGGGAGATCCTCGCCGACCCCGCCGCGGGCGCGGTGGTGTGCGCGGCCGGTGCGGATCTCGCCCCCGCCGACAAACGTCTCTACGCGCTGCGCGATGTCACCGGAACCGTCGAGTCGGTTCCACTGATCGCCAGCTCGATCATGAGCAAGAAGATCGCCGAGGGCACCGGAGGGCTGGTGCTGGATGTGAAGGTCGGCTCGGGCGCGTTCATGAAGAACATCGAGCAGGCGCGTGAGCTGGCGACGACGATGGTCGAGCTGGGGGAGGACGCGGGCGTGCGCACCGTAGCGCTGCTGACCGGGATGGATATCCCGCTCGGTCGAACCGCGGGCAATGCGCTCGAGGTCGCCGAAGCGGTCGAGGTGCTGGCCGGTGGCGGTCCCGCCGACGTGGTCGAGCTGACGCTGGCGCTGGCCCGGGAAATGCTCGCCCTCGCAGGCATCGACGCCGATCCCGCCGACGCGCTCGCCGACGGCCGTGCCATGGACCACTGGAAGGCGATGATCCGCGCCCAGGGCGGCGATCCGGACGCACCGCTGCCGCGGGCCACCGCCACCGAGACCGTCTACGCGGACCGGGACGGCGTCCTCACCGGCCTCGACGCCATGGGCGTCGGGATCGCGGCCTGGCGGCTGGGTGCGGGCCGAGCCAGGCAGGGCGACCCGGTCCAGGCCGGTGCCGGAGTGCAGCTGCACGCGCGCGTCGGCGAGTGGGTCCGGGCGGGCAGCCCGCTGTTCACGCTGCACACCGATACACCGGAGGCGCTTCCCGGTGCGGTCGCGGCGGTGACCGATGCCGTCACCATCGATCCCGACGGCAGCCACGGTGCCGTCCCGCCGCTTTTCCTCGACCGCATCGAGGCGTGATCGGACGGTCGCGGCAGGACGACGGCGGCGCAACGAGATCGTCGCCACGCCTCGACTCCGTGCCGATTCGGCGCGCTGCGGCTACCGTCAGGACATGACTGGACCGATGCCGTTGACCCTTGCCTCGATCCGCCAAGCGCCCAAGGCGTTGTTGCACGACCACCTCGATGGTGGCCTGCGCCCCGCCACGGTGCTCGAACTCGCCGCCGACTGCGGCTACGACCAGCTACCCGCGAGCGACGCCGACGCGCTGGCCGCCTGGTTCCGCGAAGCCGCCGACAGCGGTTCGCTGGAACGCTATCTGGAAACCTTCAGCCATACCGTGGCCGTGATGCAGACCCCGGAGGGGCTGCGCCGGGTCGCGCGTGAATGCGTCGAGGACCTGGCCGCCGACGGCGTCGTCTATGCCGAGGTGCGGTTCGCGCCCGAGCAGCATCTGGAAGCCGGGCTCACCCTCGACGAGGTGGTCGAGCACACGCTGGCCGGCTTGCGTGAGGGGATGGCGGCGGCCGAGGCGGCGGGCACGCCCATCGTGGCGATCTGCCTGCTGACGGCCATGCGGCACGCGGCCCGCTCGCGGGAGATCGCGGAACTGGCGGTGCGGTTCCGCGACCGGGGCGTCGGCGGGTTCGATATCGCGGGCGCCGAGGCCGGTTACCCTCCGACCCGCCACCTCGACGCCTTCGAATACCTGCGCGCCAACCACGCCCACTTCACCATTCACGCGGGCGAAGCGTTCGGCCTGCCGTCCATTCACGAGGCGCTCGCGTTCTGCGGCTGCGATCGGCTCGGCCACGGCGTCCGCATCACCGACGACATCCATGTTCCCGGTGCGGTCGAGGATGCCCGGCTCGGCGTGGTCGCCAACTATGTGCGCGATATGCGCATCCCGCTGGAGCTGTGTCCATCGTCGAATGTGCAGACCGGCGCGGTGCCCTCGCTGGACAAGCATCCGTTCGACCTGCTGGCCCGGCTGCGTTTCCGTGTCACCGTCAATACCGACAACCGGCTGATGAGCGACACCACCATGAGCGCGGAGATGCTGAAACTGGTCGACACCTTCGGCTACGGCTGGAGCGACCTGGAACGCTTCACCATCAATGCGATGAAGTCGGCGTTCATCCCGTTCCCGGAGCGGCTGCGCATCATCGACGACATCATCAAGCCGGGGTATGCGGTGCTGCTGGGGTAGGGCCGGCAACGACGCAACGGTTAGTTTGAGTTCGTGACGGTATTGCGGATTTCAGCCCGGTTCAATGGTCCTTCCGGCTCCGGCAACGGTGGTTACGTGGCCGGCCTGGTCGCACAGCACGCGACGAGTCCGGCGCCAGCCGCCATGGGTGCGGTCGGCTCGGAAACGGAGCCCGTACGGGTGGTGTTGCGAGCGCCCGCACCGCTCGACGTACCGCTGGAGCTGCGTGCGGGCGGGCTGTACGACGGCGCGACCGTGATCGCCGAAACCGCGGCCGGGACGTTCGAGCGTGACGTCCCGGAACCGGTGTCCTTCGACGACGCGGGCGCGGCGTCGGCCGCCTACCGTAACGACAGCGAGATGTTCCGGTACTGCTTCGTCTGCGGTACCGCCCGCCAGGACGGGCTGGGGCTCGCGCCCGGCGCGGTCGGGACCGGAATGGTCGCCGCGCCGTGGGTGCCGGATGATTCGCTGCCGGTCGACCCGACCCTGCTGTGGGCCGCGATGGACTGCCCGGGCGGCTGGGCCCTGCCGGAGATGCTCGAGCGCCCGGCGCTGCTCGGATCGATGACCGCGAGCGTGTTCGCGCTGCCGGCGGTGGGGGAGAAATGCGTCGTGGTCGGCGCCGACCAGGGCGAACAGGGACGCAAATCGTTCGCCGCCACGGCCGTCTACGGTGCCGACGGCCGCCTGCTCGGGCGGGCCGAGCAGATCTGGATCCGGCTGAACCGGGCGTGACACCGACGCCTGGTCCGGCCGGTGCGGATCACTGCGGGTCGAGCCGCGACTCGAAGTTGCGTTCCAGATCCCGCCAGGCCTGCGCCTCGGCCGCGAACGGCGGGTTCGGTGCCATCCGGGTCGGGTCGGGGTTCAGCAGGTAGGAGACGTACCAGCCGAGCGGGGTGGACTGGGCCAAACCCTGCTCGACGGTGTCGTCGTCGGCGTAGTCGGCGGCATCGGTGAACAGTTCGACGGCCAGGTCGAGCTGTTCGATGTCGACCGATTCGGGGCCGTCGCCGAGATCCTCGGCCAACCCGGGCAGTACGTAGACGTTCTCGTCGGTGACCTCGACCTCGAGCGAACCGTCCACGGCCGCGGTCTGCACCTCGCCGAAGGTGGAGACCCGGGCGAGATCGTGTTCGTGATCGTCGGCGAGGTAGCGGGCCAGCGCACGCTCGGAGTTGAACACCGTGATGGAGCCCTTGCTACCGAGGAAGATCGGCTCGTCGTCGAGGTAGCAGCGCAGCGTGAAGTAGGTGCCTTCACCGGTGACGATCTTGATCGGGTCGATGCCGACCTCGGTCCAGAACGACTCGTCCTCGTCGTCTTCGTCCTCTTCGGTTTCGTCGCTGTCGGCGGTGAGGTCGACCGGCTCGTAGTCGGTGTCGGCGTCGGCCGCGTCGTCGGCTTCCACGACGTTCTCCTCGGCGGCCAGCAGCTCGGCCTCGGCCACCGCGACCGCGTCCGCGTCGACGTCGGGGGTCTGCACCACCGAGTCGATGGCATCGACCACGGCGTCCCAGTCCTTGGCGATGGCGGCGCCGATCTGATCCCAGAGTTCCTCACCGTCGCGCCCGACGAAGGCGTTGATGCCGCTGGGCAGCGCGCCGAGCACCGGATGCGAGCCGAAGAACTTGGTCACCACCTCCAGCTCACACACCTCGCCGATATTGCGCACCATCGCGAGCGTGTCCTCGAGTTCGGCGACGATCTCGGCATCCGGATCGCCCGCGACCAGCTCGGGAACCCCGATCAGGTCGAAGGTGAAGTTGTCCTCCGGCTCCAGTTCCACCGCCGACAGTCCGGCCACGACCTTCCACGCCGGATGGTCGACCAGATCGTTGTCGGAGTCGGTCCGGATGAACGCGGCGAGCTCCGCGACGGACTCGAAACCGTAGAGGGCGTCCTCGTGGCCGAGGAACGCCTCCCACTCGTCGTCGCCGTCACGCCAGCGCGGTGCCCACAGTGTGACGAGATCGCCGTCGGTCAGACCGAGCTCGATCGGGACGATGTCTCCAGAAGCCATGTGCCGAAGCCTATCGAGCTTCTGGCTCAGGCACTATCCGGGCTGGCCCCAACGGTGCCCGTGGCGGTCGGCGACTCGGGCGCGAACGACTCGTTCAGTGCGGCAACGACGTTCGACCGCTGCCCGCCGGCGTCCTCGGCGGCCTGCCTGCAGGCCCAGATGATGAGCTGGGCGACCTCGGCCGGCGGCAGCGAGGTGACCGTCTCCGCCAGCGACAGCGCGACCAACGCGCCGTCGCTGTTCACCTCGGCGCTGACCATGCCGTCTTCGGTGGTGAAACGCCCGCGCACCTGCTTGAGGCCGTACAGCGCGGCCTCGAGCGCCTCGAGTTTCTGCGTGGCCCCGGCGACCAGGGCATCCATTTCCGCGCTCATACCGCGTCCTCTCGGTGTTCGCAGGCGCACTCCATGGTTACGCGCGCTGCCTCCTCCGTGCGCTGACTGCTCACACCGGCCTCATCCAGCTCGTCTGTCCCGTGTCGGCATCGTCGATGCGGTCCAGCTCGTCGACCGCCTGCTGGCGCGTCGGCAGCCCGAGCCGGTCCAGGATGTCGTCGGGCATGCCCGATTCGGCGAGCACCTCGCGCCGCCGGGCCTTGGCCGCGACGGTGGAGCGCTGCGTCAGGCGCAGGATCTCCGCGGCGAGAGCCTGTGCGCCGTAACGGTATTCGCTGCGCTCGAACTTGATCTCCACCGGCATCCCCTGGTCGGTGGCCCGGACCGAGATGGTGCCGGATCGATTGCTGCTGGCCGCCACCGTGACGTTGGGGATGGCGGGTGTGGGCTGTTCGCTCATTCGGTGGGCCTGTAGAAGCCGTAGAACTCCATGTCCAAGTTCTCCGTTCGGATCGCGCTGATGGAGACCGGGTCGCCGGCCTCGACGAGTTGACCGTTGCCGACGACCATGGCGACGTGGCCATCCCAGACCGCCAGGTCGCCGGGCATGAGGTCGCCGGGGGACACCTGGGTGTGTCCGATGTGCTGTTCCTGGGCCAGACGCGGCAGCTCCACACCGGCCTCGCCGTAGGCGTACTTCGTCAGGCCGCTGCAGTCGATGCCGGCGCCGGGGGTGTTGCCGCCCCAGACGTAGGGGGTGCCGACCGCGCCGATCGCGGCCTTCACCGCGGTGGCGGCCTTCTCGTTGGGCGCCTCGACCTGGCTGCCGTCGGGCAGGGTGATCATGACGCCCTCGCCGGTGGCCTTGCCGCTGCTGGTGGAGCCGGAGCCGGACTTCGACGACGAGCTGGTGGCGGTGCGGCTGCCGGAGCTGCCGCCGCGCGAGCCCGAACTGGTGGACGGCGAGCTCATCACCGTGCTGAGCATCGAGCCGGCGGTACCCATGACACCCGAGGCCATCGAGCCGAGGCCCGAGGTCGCGGCGCTGACCGGCGCGGCCACGCTCGCGGGCGCGGTGGACGGCGGCGGGGCCAGCTGCTGCATCGAGGCGGTGTGGGTGGACAGCTCGTTCTGCACCCGGCCGACCACGCCGAGGGCCTGGCCGAGATGGTCGATGGCCGAGCCGACGAGCATGCTCAGCCCGACCGGAGTGGTCAGCGTCGGGCCCGCGGCCACGGCCGTGTCGACGAACGACTGCGCGATGGCGGTGAGGTCTTTCTGCCCGGTCTCGACTTCTGTCGCTGCCTGTCCAACCACCGTAGCCATCTCGTTGCCTCGGTCGGAGATGGTGGCGGCGCTGGTCTGTACGCGCAGGGCCTTGGAGGTCGCCGCGTCGGCGCCCTTGCCGTCCCACACGCTGTTCATCTGGTTGATGCTGTTGCGGCCGAGTTCGTGCACCTGGTCGATCGCGGTCGAGGTGGTGCGCAGCGCGTCGCCGGGGCCGCCGACCGGAAGCACGCCGGTACCGAAACTGGCGAGCAGATCGAAGATCGGCTTCGCCAGCACATTGATGTCGATCACCGGCTCACCCTTCTGCGGACGTGGTCCGCAGCGAGTCGGCGATATCGGTGTCGGTGCCGGCGTAATTGGCCGCCGCGCCCACCGCGGCGGTGCTCATGCTCGACACCACCGCCGACAGCTGGCTGATCGCCGCGACATGGCCCGCGTGGGTGGCGGCATAGGCGGCCATGAAATCACCGCCGATCAGACCGAAGATCGGACCCAGTAGCGCCGGCCCGGCACCGGCGGCTCCCGCTCCCGCCGCCGCGAGCTCGCCCGCCATCACCCCGGCGGTGGCACCGTACGCGGCGATGCCCTCGGTATCCGCTGAGATCCTCTTCATCAGAGCTTCCCCCATCGTCTTCGTTTCCGGGCAGAGTATGTCATCTACCTGATTCGACGCAGCGATCCGCCGATCGGTTCCAGATCGTCGGAAAAAAGTTTCGGCGACAACGGCGGCGAACCCTGCTCCGACTTTATCGTTCCCTCATGCGTACGCACACTGTGGATCACCCGCTCGCCGCGGCTCTGCTGACCGTTCTACGGGACGAGCGCACCCCCAACTCGGCGTTTCGTTCGGCGTTGCGGGACTTGACGGGCCTGCTGGTCTACGAGGCGTTGCGCGACGCGCCGTTGACGCGGTTCGACATCAACACGCCGATCACCGTCACCCAGGGCGCGCGGCTGGCACAGCCGCCGCTGCTGGTGCCGGTCCTGCGGGCCGGGCTCGGAATGGTCGATGCCGCTGCGGCACTCATACCCGACGCACGGGTCGGCTTCGTCGGCATCGCGCGCGACGAGACGACGCATCAGCCGGTGCCGTACCTGGAATCGCTGCCGGCCGATCTGTCCGGGATTCCGGTGTTCGTGCTGGATCCGATGCTGGCCACGGGCGGCTCCATGCGCCACACCCTGGAACTACTGGCCGGACGCGGCGCCACCGACATCACCGCGCTGTGTGTCGTCTCGGCTCCGGAAGGGGTTGCGCTGCTGGAGGATTCCGGGCTGCCGGTACAGCTGATCACCGCGGCCATCGACACCGGTCTCAATGCCGACGCCTATATCGTGCCCGGACTCGGCGATGCGGGGGACCGGCAATTCGGGCCGCGGTGAGCTGTTCGGCGGCCGATCCGCCGACGAATCCGCCGGAGGGCGTGATCACCGCATGAGTGGCGAGGCCACGCTCATCAGTTCGGGCCGCGCTCAGCCGTTCGGGCTATGGTTCGCGCCTGCATTCGCTGCCGGGACGGTGTGCTCACGATGACTCGCCCAGCGCCTCGCAGTAAGAGCGCAGTTCGCGGAGCTGTTGCGCGGCAATCGCTCTCGTCTGCTCGAGTTCACCCGGCGCGGAGACCGGCCGCACGACCTCGAGATAGCACTTGAGTTTGGGTTCGGTCCCGGACGGGCGGATGACCAGCCGTGCCGACTCGCCCTCGAAGATCAGTGCGTCGGTGCGCATCCGCCCGCGCGCGGTGCTCAGATCGGTGACCTGCACCGGCATCCCGGCGATGACGTCCGGCGGGTTCGCCCGCAACCGCGCCAGCAGCGCCGCCGCACTCGCCTGATCGGCCAGCCGCAGCGAGACCTGATCGCCTGCGTGCACACCGAATTCCGCCGCGTAGGCATCGAGTTCGTCGAGCAGGGTGCGCCCGTCCGCTTTCCGCCGCGCCACCAGATCGGCGGTAAGCACGGCCGCGGAGATGCCGTCCTTGTCGCGCACAGTCGCCGGATCGACGCAGTGCCCGATGGCCTCTTCGTAGGCGTAGACGAGCCCGTCGCCCGCCCTGGCCAGCCATTTGAAACCGGTCAGCGTCTCGGCGTAGCGGGCGCCGCGCGCGGGAGCCAGCCGCGACAGCAGCCGCGAGGACACGATCGTGGTCGCGACCAGTGCGCCGGCCGGTGCGGTGCGCAACACGTAATCGGCCAGCAGCACACCGGTTTCGTCGCCGCGCAGCATGCGCACCTTGCCGTCGCGGCCGGGTACACCGATCGCACACCGGTCGGCGTCGGGATCGAGTGCGATCGCGAGATCGGCGCCGACGCGCTCGGCCAGAGCGACGAGCAGATCCGTCGCGCCCGGCTCCTCCGGATTCGGGAAGGCGACGGTCGGGAAGTCCGGGTCGGGGGTGAACTGCTCGTCCACCACGTGCACGTCGGTGAAACCGGCCGCGGTCAACGCCGCTCGTGCCGTCGCGCCACCGACACCGTGCAGCGGGGTCAGCGCGATCCGGATGGTCGCGCGTTCGCCCGGGCCGCCGATCACTGTCGGCAGTGCGGTCACCCGGTCGAGGTAGCGGCGCACCAGATCGGCATCCGACGGTGACACCGCGGTGCGCGGGATCGGCTCGGTGACGGCCTCGATCCGGGCCTCGATCTCGGTGTCTGCCGGTGCCAGCAGCTGGGCGCCGCCGTCGAGGTAGACCTTGTAGCCGTTGTCGGTGGCGGGATTGTGCGAAGCGGTGATCTGGACGCCTGCCACCGCGCCCAGCTCGCGCACCGCGAAGGCCGTCACCGGGGTGGGCAGGGGATCGGGCAGCAGCGTCACCGGGAAACCGGCGGCGGCGAGGATTTCGGCTGCCGCGGTGGCGAATTCGGCCGAACCGTGGCGCGCGTCGCGGCCGACGACCACCCGGCCGCCACCGAGGCAGCGCTCCCGCAACCAGTCCGCCAGGCCCGCCGTCGCCCGGCCGACCGTGGTCACGTTCATGCCGTCGGGGCCCTCGCGCAGCGGCCCGCGCAGCCCGGCCGTCCCGAAGCGCAACATCTACAGCTGCTCCAGCACGCCGCGCAGCAGTTTGCCGAGCCGCGGCGCCGCCGCCCGGCCCTCGGCGAGCACCTCGGCGTGCGAGAGCGCTTCTCCGGTGACGCCCGCGGCCAGGTTTGTGACCAGGGAGATGCCGAGCAGTCTGGCGTCGAGGGCACGGCAGGCGATGGCCTCGAGCACCGTGGACATGCCGACCAGATCCGCGCCCATCGTGCCGAGCATCCGGATCTCGGCGGGGGTCTCGTACTGCGGCCCGGACAGGCCGGCATAGACCCCTTCGGTGAGCGATGGATCCACCCGGCGGGCCAGCTCGCGCAGCCGCGGATCCCACGCGTCGACCATGTTCACGAAGGTCGCGCCCGACAGCGGGGTCCGGCCGGTGAGGTTGATGTGGTCGCTGATCAGCACCGGCTCGCCGACGTGCAGGCCGGGCCGGATCCCGCCGGCGGCATTGGTGAGCAGCACCGTCTGCGCGCCCGCGGCGATGGCCGCGCGTACCGGGCGTACTACGTCGTCGGGGGCATGGCCCTCGTAGAGGTGCTGGCGGCCCATGAGCACCAGTACCGGCGTTTCACCGACCGGTATCGAATGCACCATGCCCACATGCCCCAGCGCGGTGGGTACCGCGATGCCGGGCAGCTCCGACATCGACACCGACGCGGTGGGTGTCCCGATCTCCATGGCGGCGTCCTGCCAACCCGATCCGAGCACCACCGCGACGGGATGGCGTGGCACTCCGGTCTGTTCGGCGATCGCCGCGGCGGCCTGTTCGGCAAGCATGACGGCAACTGTATCGGCCCGCGCCCGCTCGGGCCTGATGGCGAGGTGACCGAACCCACCCGAACGGTTGCTACCCGTGAGTAGGATTTGCCCGCCGGTACCGATACGCTGCACACATGCCGTATCTGGAACGTGATGGGGATGTGTTCGTGCTCTACCTCGGCAACGAGGGACAGACCGACAGTGAGAACCGCTTCCACCCGGACTGGATCGCCGAGATCCACGCCCACCTCGACACCGTCGAGGCGTCCGAGGGTCCCGCCGCGCTGGTCACCACCGCCGCCGGGAAGTTCTTCAGCAACGGCCTCGATACCGACTGGCTGTTCGCCAACCTGGATCAGATGCACGGCTACCTCGACCGCGTGCATTCGATCTACACCCGCCTGCTGACCTTCCCGATGGCGACCGTCGCCGCCATCAACGGCCACGCCTTCGGCGCCGGCGCCATGCTGGCCACCTCGCACGACTTCCGGTTGATGCGCGCCGACCGCGGCTTCTACAGCCTGCCCGAGGTGCACCTGGGGATGCCGTTCACCATCGGGATGAACGCCCTGCTCACCGAGCGGCTCACCAACCAGGTCGCGGTGAAGGCCATGACCACCGGGCATCGCTTCCCGGCCGACGAGGCGATCGCCGCCGGCATCGTCGACGGTAAGGCCGAGGCCGACGCGCTCGTCGCCGCCGCGGTCGCGCAAGCGGCGGCCCTGGCCGGTAACCGCAAGCCGAACCTGCCGGTGATCAAGCGCGCCCTGCACGCGAACGCGCTGGCCGGGCTCGCCGTGCCGACCACCCCGGAGAACCTGGCGTTCGCCGCCGGATAACCCCGCGGGCTCCCTCCCGCCACGCCGCCGCCATGGTGGCCTGCGGACCGGTCGGTGCGCAGTGCGACACTGAATGCCATGTCACCCCCGCGCAGCGGCCGGTCCGACCAGCGCAGCGCCGATCATGTCCGGCGCGGCGAGGCTGCCGCGCGTCATGGCGACGGGAGATCGCGCCCGGACCCGGCCCTCGCGCTGCGGTCCGACGCCGCCGTCGCCGCCGCCCGCGATGAGCTGATCGGGCTGTCGCATTCGATCCACGCCGAACCCGAACTCGCCTTCGCCGAGACCCGCAGCGTCGCCAAGGTGATCGAACCGCTGGCCGCGCGCGGGTTCGAGATCGAGACCGGCGTCGCCGATCTACCCACCGCCTTCCGCGCCCGCTACGGCAGCGGCGAACTCACCGTCGGGCTCTGCGCCGAGTACGACGCGCTGCCCGAGATCGGGCACGCCTGCGGGCACAACATCATCGCCGCGAGCACGGCCGGCGCGGCGCTCGGGCTGGCCGAGGTGGCCGATGCGCTCGGCATCACGGTGGTCGTGCTCGGCACACCCGCCGAGGAGAGCGGCGGCGGCAAGATCCTGATGCTCGAGCGCGGCGTCTTCGACGACATCGCGATGGCGATGATGGCCCATCCCGGCCCGTACGACATCGTCGGCGCGCGCTCGCTGGCGCTGGCCGATCTGTCGGTGGTCTTCCACGGCCGCGAAGCGCATGCCAGCGCCGCCCCTGAGCAGGGCCGCAACGCCGGGGACGCGGTCACCGTGGCGCAGGTCGCCATCGGCTTGCTGCGTCAGCACCTGCGGCCCGGCCAGCAGCTGCACGGTATAGTCGGCGACGGTGGCGTAGCCCCCAACATCGTGCCCGGACGTGCGGAACTGCTGTACTACCTACGCGCAGCCGACTCCGCATCCCTCGGCGAACTGATGCGACGCGCATCCGATTGCTTCGAGGCGGGCGCCCTCGCGACCGGCTGCACCCACGACATACGGACGCTCGCGCCCACCTATACCGAGCTCACCCCCGATCCGGCATTACTGTCTGCCTATCGAGAGCAGATCGCCGGCCTCGGACGGACGCCGATCGCGCCCGAGCTCGAAGCGCAGCGCCCGCTCGGGAGCACGGACATGGGCAACGTCACCAACGTCATCCCGGGGATACACCCGGTCATCGGGATCGATGCCGATGGTGCGGTGACGCATCAGCCCGGTTTCGCCGCGGCCAGCGTCAACGCCTCGGCCGACCGAGCGGTGATCGATGCGGCGACGGCGCTCGCGCGTACCGCGATCGCGGTCGCCGGCGATGCACTACACAGGGACAGGTTGTTGCAACGGCTCGTTCAGCGACAGGAGGAAATTCGGTGAGTAGCCCGGCGGCGCGAGCGACAGGGCCGGAAGAGGCAGCGCGTGTGAGCACGCAGCCACCCGTAACCACGAAGGCCACCGGGGGTGCCGCCCTATCGAAGGCGACGCGAACCGGCCAGGACGTGGTCGACGCGTGGCTGGCCGAGCACACCGTCGACCTCATCCAGTGGCGCCGCCACATCCACGCCAACCCGGAGCTGTCCCGCACCGAGTTCGGCACCACCGAATTCGTCGCCACCTGGCTCACCAAAGCCGGCCTCACCCCGCGCGTGCTGCCCGGCGGCACCGGCCTGATCTGCGATATCGGCCCGGACACCCCGCGCCTGGCACTGCGCGCCGACATGGACGCGCTGCCCATGCAGGAGTTCACCGGCCTGAGCTTCGCCTCCACCGTGCCCGGCGTCTCGCACGCGTGCGGGCACGACGCGCATACCACCATCCTGCTCGGCACCGCGCTGGCGCTGGCCGAGGCCGACCTGCCGGTCGGCGTGCGACTGGTGTTCCAGCCGGCCGAAGAGGTGATGCCGGGCGGCGCGCTCGATGTGGTCGCCGCAGGCGCCATGGAGGGCGTGGAGCGGATCTTCGCGCTGCACTGCGATCCGCGGCTGGAAGTGGGCCGGGTCGGTGTGCGGGTGGGGGCGATCACCTCGGCCGCCGACACCGTCGAGCTGGTTCTCGATTCGCCCGGCGGACACACCTCACGTCCGCATCTGACCAGCGATCTGGTCTATGCCATCGGTACGGTGATCACCGGCCTGCCAGGGCTGCTGAGCCGGCGGATCGATCCGCGCACCAGCACCGTCATGGTGTGGGGTGCGGTCAGCGCGGGCAAGGCGCCCAACGCGATACCGCAGACCGGCATGCTCACCGGCACCGTCCGCACCGGCGACCACGCCACCTGGTCACTGCTGGAGCCCATGGTGCACGAGATCGTCGACGGGCTGCTGGCGCCCACCGGCGTGCGGTATCAGCTCAACTACCGTCGCGGCGTTCCGCCGGTGGTCAACGACGAGCACTCCACCCGGATGTTCGAGGAGGCGATCCGCGCTGTCGGGCCCGACGCGCTCGCCGACACGCCGCAGTCCGGCGGCGGCGAAGACTTCTCCTGGTACCTGGAAGAAGTCCCTGGTGCGATGGCGCGGCTGGGCGTGTGGTCCGGTGAGGGCGAGCAGCTCGACCTGCACCAGCCGACGTTCGACATCGACGAACGCGCGCTGGCGGTCGGAGTGCGGGTGCTGAGCAACATCGTGCTCCAGGCGGGCTGATCAGGCCGAGAAATTCCCAGGGCCGACGTTGCGGCTGTTGCGGGTGCGCAGGGCGTGCACGTATTCCTCGGGCGCGCCCGCCTTCTCCGCGGCGTCGGCCATCACACCCAGATAGCGGGCCGACGGCAGCCCGCCCTCATAGGCGTCGAGGACATACAGCCAGGCCAGGATGGGTTCGGTGCCGCTACCGGGATTCGGGGTGACGCGCAGCCGGATCTTGCGGTGGATCCCGAAATCGGAGCCCTCCCAGCGGTCCAGCCGCTGCTCGTCCTCCGGGGAGACGTCATAGAGCACGACGAAGACCCGGGAACCGGGTTCCTCCACGACGGTGGCGAGCGGGCCTTCCCAGCCGATGTCGTCGCCACTGAAGGTGAGGCGCCAGCCCTCCAGCCACCCCGTCCCGAACATCGGGGAGTGCGGACAGCGCTCGAGCATCTGGGACGAGTCCATGTTGGACCCGTAAGCGGCGTAGATCGGCACGAGGAAAGGGTAACCGGTATCGGATTTGCCGTGCTCGCGGCGCGGCCTACCGCAACGCGGCGGCAGGGCCGAGGGCGGATAACGTTGACGGGCGAACCGGAGATCCCGGTGCAACTGCTCGAGCGGAGGTATCCATGACCCGCATTGCGATCATCGGTGGCGGACCGGCCGGATACGAGGCCGCACTGGTGGCGGCCCAGCACGGCGCCGAAGTCACGCTGATCGATTCCGACGGCATCGGCGGAGCGTGCGTGCTGTGGGACTGCGTGCCGTCGAAGACCTTCATCGCCTCGACCGGGGTGCGCACCGATCTGCGCCGCGCCCGCGATCTCGGCATCACCCTCGATCCCAGTCAGGCCACGGTGTCGTTGCCGGAGGTGCACTCGCGGGTGAAGGCGCTGGCGCTGGCCCAGTCCTCGGACATCCGCTCGAAGTTGCAGACCGTCGGGGTGACGGTGCTGGCCGGCCGCGGCCAGTTGATCGATTCGGGCACCGGCCTGGCCGCGCATCGGGTGCGCGCCGCGCTCGCCGACGGCACCGAGCAGATCATCGAGGCCGAGGTGGTGCTGATCGCCACCGGTGCCAGCCCGCGGGTGCTGCCCGGCGCCGAACCCGACGGCGAGCGCATCCTCACCTGGCGTCAGCTCTACGACCTGACCGAACTGCCGGAGACGCTGGTGGTGGTGGGTTCCGGTGTCACCGGCGCCGAATTCGTGTCCGCCTACACCGAAATGGGCGTCCAGGTGAAGCTGGTGTCCAGCCGTGACCGGGTGCTGCCCGGTGAAGACGCCGACGCGGCGCTGGTGCTGGAGGACGCGCTGGCCGAGCGCGGTGTCGAGCTGGTCAAGCACGCACGCGCCGACGCCGTGGAGCGCACCGCCGACGGCGTCGTGGTCAAACTGGCCGACGGGCGCACCGTCTCCGGTTCGCATGCGCTGATGACCGTCGGTTCCACGCCCAATACCGACGATCTCGGCTTGGAGCGCGTCGGCATCGAACTCGACCGCGGGTACCTGCGCGTCGACCGGGTCTCGCGCACCTCGGTGCCCGGCATCTACGCCGCGGGCGACTGCACCGGCCTGCTGCCGCTGGCCTCGGTGGCCGCCATGCAGGGCCGCATCGCGATGTACCACGCGCTCGGCGAGGGCGTGAATCCGATCCGGCTCAAGACCGTCGCCTCGGCGGTGTTCACCCGGCCGGAGATCGCCACCGTCGGCGTCAGCCAGACCGCCATCGACAACGGCGAGGTGCCCGCCCGCACGGTGATGCTGCGGTTGAACACCAATCCGCGCGCGAAGATGTCCGGGCTGCGCCGCGGCTTCGTCAAGATCTTCTGCCGTCCGGCCACCGGTGTGGTCATCGGCGGTGTGGTGGTGGCGCCGATCGCCTCCGAGCTGATCCTGCCGATCGCCCTTGCGGTGCAGAACAATCTGACCGTCACCGACTTGGCGCAGACCTTCTCGGTGTATCCGTCGCTGACCGGATCGGTGACCGAGGCCGCTCGCCAGCTCATGCGGCACGACGATCTGGACTGAGTCGGCGGTTCGACCGGCGTGTCGAGTGTTCCTGTGAGTGGGTAGGTTTCGTCACGTTGCCTGGGCGGGACAGTTGTGGTTCACTTCCGGCAGAGATGCGATCGATGGGTGGTCGTGAGGTTTGGTGTCGGGGGGAATTCCTTTCCTGACGCGAACGGCGGGCAGCCTGGGCTGTTGGCAGTCCGAGCGTCTCACCAAAGACAGCTGAGTGTGGTCGATGACCGCACCCGGGAAAGGGATTGGGCGAAAAGTGAAACATCGTAAGCCGAGTCGGGCGCAGCGAGCGATGGCGAGCACTTCGTTGCCGCTGGCCACCGCGGCCGCCGTAGCCACTCTGTTCGCATCGCCGGCGGGGGCCGTTCCGAACGATCAGCCCGAGGCCCCGGCGCCGACGCAGGACGAGTCGCCGAGCCAGCCGGGTACCACGCAGCCGGAGCAGTCGCAGTCGCCGACGCAGCCGGGCGTCACCGACCCGGCGAAGCCGGAGAACCCGCAGGGCAACGCCACGCCGAGCCAGCCGGGCGTCACCACCCCGAACACCGACAACGACCAGAAGGACCCGAAGCTGGCCGCCCCGCGCCAGCCCGGCGTCACCGCGCCGCGTGTCGCGCCGCTGCCGGTCCCCGGCCAGAGCGGTCCCGTGCAGCCGGTCGTCGTGCCGGATCAGGAGCCGGGCGAGACCGACCCGAACCGTCCCGGCGTCATCGACCCGCGTACCGAGGGTGTCGTGACTCCCGAGGACGGCAGCGAGGCGCAGCCGGCCATCGACGGTGAGACCGCCGAAGCCATCGAGCCCGGTACCGAGTCGGAGACCCAGACCCTGGTGCAGCCGCGCTGGGAGGCCCCGCGCATCGAGGCCGCGCCCGCTGCACCGGTCGTCGAGATGACGGGCCCGCACGCAGAGGTCGGCGCCACCATCGACGGTGGCGCACTGCTGCCCGGCCACCTGGCCAACACCCACCACTTCACCAACGAGGCCGGCTACGTCGGCACCATCGGCTACAGCACGCCGACCGGCCGTGGTGACGCGGGCATCTCGTGGGAGTTCCTCGACGAGAACCACATCAAGGTGAACACCTTCACCGGCGGTGCGGGTCTGGCCGACAACAAGTTCGAGACCGTTCTCGACACCACCCAGGTCAATGCCGCCAAGGCGACTGTCGAGCAGTGGATCGCGCAGCAGCCGGGCGGCGCCGCCGCGCTCGAAGCGGCCGCGCAGGTCAAGCTGCCGACTCTCGTGCAGCCGGGCGACATGGCTCCGCAGACGATCAATATCGCTGGCGTCACCACCCAGTGGGGTGGTTCACTCCAGTACTGATATGTGCTGAAGCGGCTATGTGCTGAATCGGCGGGTGGGGCGGTCGTTCGCGGCCGCCCCACACGTGTGTTGTGGGGAAAGGATTGGGTGTGTCCGGCGACGGCGAAGGCAAGGACAGCGGGTCCGGAGGATCGGATTTCGGCCCACCGGTAGGGGACTTCGGACCACCGGTCGGAGACTTCGGTCCGCCGGTCGGAGCCTTCGGACCGCCCACCACCGGTGGTCCCGGCTGGAAGCCCGAGCCCGCACCCGAGAAACCCGGTCTGACCTGGCGTCCGGCCGGTGAGCCCGCCCCCGAGCCGCCGGCGAGCGTGCCCGCACCGCCGCCACAGTTCCGCGCTCCGGACAGCACCACCTTCCCGGACAATCCGCCGCGCCCGCCGCGGCCGGAATCCGCCGACGCCGGCGAGGACCGCACCGTCCGGATGTCGGCCGACGACGACAGCAGCTGGTGGAATCGGCCGACCAAGTCCGGCGAGCCACCCACCCCGCCATCGGAGCCCGCGCGCGAGCCGGGCCTGTCCTGGGCCGACGATCCGATCGCCAAGCGCCTGACCCCGCAGTCGGTCACCGAGGCGCTGGCCCGCCCGGCCAAGAAGAAGCGCCCGCTGGGGCCGATCATCGCCGGATCGGCCGCGGTCCTGGCCGTGCTGGTCGCACTGACCGTGGTGATCGTCATGATGACCGGTGACGACAGTGGTGCGGAGACCGCTCAGGCGCCGACGACCACGGCCGCGCTCAGCTGTCCGGCGAGCAAAGACGGCAAGGTCACCGTCGGTAACGGCCCGGGTGATACCGCCAGCGGGGCGGGCGCGATTCTGGGGTACCAGCATGCGTTCTACACCGCTCGCGACGGCGCGAAGGCGCGCAGCTTCGCCGCCTCGGATGCGAACGTGCTGCCGGCCGCCGATCTGCAAAAGGTCATCGATGAGCAGATCCCGCAGGGCACGACCTACTGCCTGCGCATGACCGAACGGCAGCCGAACGTCTTCGACGTCGACCTGGCCGTGCATCAGCCCGACGGCACCACCAACCTCTACCCGCAGACCGTGCAGACGATCGACCAGAACGGCAAGCACTTGATCTTCGCCATCCTGGATCGCTGACCCGATCCGCCCGAGTGGCGGCTCACCCAGCGGCGATAGGAAACCGCTACTGCCCCAAGGGTTTTCGCTCGAACCGGCTATTGCCGCACCCGCTGGTGTCGGGTACTGTTCGAGCTGACTCTAGGGAGGGAGTATCCATGAAGAAATTGGTTGCCGGTGTCGCGCTCACGATCGGTCTGGTGGGGGTTGGCCCCGCGCTGGCGCCGTCCATCGCGGTGGCCGGGCCGTGTCAACCGGGCGTCAGCACGGACTGCAAGGACACCAAGAAGAAGCCGCCGTGCCAGCCGGGTGTCACGAAGGACTGCAAGGTTCCCTCGCGACGCTGATCCGCGCTTCGGCGAACGACCCCATCCCGTACTCGGGATGGGGTCGTTGTCGTTTATCCGTCCGCGGGGTGTCTCAAATCATGGGATGACTATTTCACATCATGGTCCTCGGTGTGCGACAGTGGGGAAGGCGCACCTCGCGTAATCCCTGGAGGTTCCATGTCGCAGCACCTTCCGCCGTTGGCCGCCCGCCTGTCCGGGCTGACCAGCTCGGCCATCCGTGACCTGCTCAAACTCACCGCGCGCGCGGAGATCATCAGCCTCGCCGGTGGTCTACCCGACGCCGCGCTGATGCCGGGCGAGCGGATCGCGGTAGCCGCCGACGCCGCGCTGCGCCAGGACGCCGCCCTGCAATACACCGAATCGCCCGGCTGGCGGCCGCTGCGTACCGTGCTCGCCGAACGGGAGAGCGCCCGGTTGGGCCGCACCGTCGCGCTGGACGAGGTGTTCGTCACCCACGGGTCGCAGCAGGCGCTGTCGCTGCTGTCGGAGGTGCTGCTCGATCCCGGCGCGCTCGTCGTCGTGGAAGACCCCGCTTACGTCGGTGCCCTCCAGGTGTTCCGGGCGGCGGGCGCGCGCATCGTCGCACTGCCGCTGGATGCCGAGGGTTTGCGGACGGACCTGCTGGGCGAGCTGCTCGCCGGCGGTGAACGTCCCGCCGTGGTGCACACGGTGAGTAACTTCCACAACCCGGGCGGCGTCACCATGAGTCCCGCGCGCCGGCAGGAACTGGCCGCCCTGGCCGAACGCTACGGCTTCTGGGTGATCGAGGACGATCCCTACGGTGAGCTGTGGTTCGATCGGCCCGCTCCGGCGCCCGTCGCGACCTACTCGCCGCAGGTGATCCGGCTCTCCAGCGCGTCCAAGATTCTCGCCCCGACGCTGCGGGTGGGCTGGATGGTCGCGCCGAGCCCGGTGTGCCGTGCGGTCGAGCTGCTCAAACAGGGCGCCGACCTGTGCGGTTCCGCGTTGACCCAGCAGATCACGGCCGATCTGCTCGCCGATACCGACTGGCTGACCGGCCATGTCGACACGGTGCGCGCCGCATACGCCGAACGCGCCCGGGCGCTGGTCAGCGCGCTGCGTGACCGTTTCGGTACTCGGCTCACCTGCTCCGATGCTGCCGGCGGCATGTTCATCTGGGCCGATTTCACCGACGGCACCGACACCGGGGCGCTACTGAACGATGCTCTGGCGGCCGGTGTCGCCTACGTGCCCGGTCGGGCGTTCTCGGTGAGCACCCCGTATCCGCATTCGCTGCGCATGTGCTTCACCACCGGCGCACCGGACGCGCTCGCCGAGGCGGTGGACCGGCTCGACCGCGCGGTCGCCGCGCAGGGTGCAGGTGCGACAGCCGAGCGTGAGGGCGTGACAGCGCAGCGTTGAGGCGCGGCGGCCAGGCGCCCGGGTGCCGTCGCGCAGCGTCAGCGCACGGCCGCACAGCGCCAGGGCCACTGCGCGGGCACACAGAACGCCGTGGTGGCCTCCTCGGCGGGTTTCACCGCGCAGCGTCGGGGCATGGCCGCACAGCGTCAGGGTGTCGCCGCGCAGCGTCAGCGGTGGCCGCGCACGATCGGGTTCAGTCGACCCAGTTGTACGTACGCTCGACGGCCTTGTTCCACGCATCCAGTCGCGCCCGGCGGTCGTCGTCGCTCATCGTCGGCTCCCAGGTCTTGTCCGCCGCCCAGTTGTCCTGGATGTCGTCGGTGCCCGCCCAATAGCCGACCGCGAGCCCGGCCGCGTACGCGGCGCCGAGCGCGGTGGTCTCGTTGACGACCGGGCGGACCACCGGCACACCGAGGATATCGGCCTGGAATTGCATGAGCAGTTCGTTGTTCACCATCCCGCCGTCGACCTTCAATGTGGTCAATTCCAGTCGCAGCTGCTGGGATTCGGCGTCCGCGCGCATGGCGTCGGTCACCTCGCGGGTCTGGAACGCGGTCGATTCGAGGACCGCCCTCGCCAAGTGGGCCTTGTTCACGAAGCGGGTGAGCCCGGTGATGACGCCGCGCGCGTCCGGCCGCCAGCGCGGGGCGAACAAGCCGGAGAACGCGGGCACGATGTAGGCGCCGCCGTTGTCCTCGACGCTGCGCGCCAGCGGTTCGATCTCGGCGGCCGAGGAGATGATGCCGAGATTGTCGCGGAACCATTGCACGAGTGAGCCGGTGACGGCGATGGAGCCTTCGAGCGCGTACACCGGCGCCTGCTCGCCGAGCCGGTAGCAGACGGTGGTGAGCAGCCCGTGTTTGCTGAACACCGGCGTGGTTCCGGTGTTGAGCAGCATGAAATTGCCGGTGCCGTAGGTGTTCTTGGCATCGCCGGGCGACAGGCAGGCCTGGCCGAAGGTGGCGGCCTGCTGATCGCCGAGGATGCCTGCCACCGGAACTCCGGCGAGCGGACCCGAGGTGATCTCCGCGTACACCTCCGAGGAGCTGCGGATCTGCGGCAGCATCGCGGTGGGCACCCCGAATTCGGCGCAGATCCGGTCATCCCATCGCAGCGTCCGCAGGTCCATCAGCATGGTGCGCGAGGCATTGGTGACGTCGGTCAGATGCTGTCCGGTGAGATTCCACAGCACCCAGCTGTCGATGGTGCCGAAGCACAGCTCGCCGGCCTCGGCGCGCTCGCGGGCGCCTTCGACATGGTCGAGGATCCAGCGCAGTTTCGGGCCGGCGAAGTAGGTCGACAGCGGCAGACCCGTCCGGTCCTGATACCGGGTGCGCCCCACCTCGCCCGCCAGCTCGGTGCACAGCGCCTCGGTGCGGGTGTCCTGCCAGACGATGGCATTGTGGATCGGCTTGCCGGTGGCGCGTTCCCAGACCACGGTGGTCTCACGCTGATTCGTCACGCCCACCGCCGCGATATCGGCGGCGGTGATGCCGGTGGCCGTCAGCGCGTCGCCGAGGACCTGTTCGGTGTTGTGCCAGATGGCCTCGGCGTCGTGCTCCACCCAGCCCGGCCGCGGGAACAACTGCTCGTGTTCGCGTTGCGCGATGCCCGCGACGCGGCCCGCGCGGTCGAAAACGATGCACCGACTCGACGTCGTCCCCTGATCGATGGCGGCCACATAGCGTCGCATTGGAGCAGGTTACCGGAACCCACGGCCGGTCACGGCCCGGTCGCGGCATCCAGGAACCGCACGCGCGCAAGGGCGTCGCAGGCGGGCGCGGGCCTCGCGGCGATAGGGTGTACACCGAAGCTCGAACGCGCCCGATCACAGACCACAACGTCGACCTCCGACGCTTGCGTCGGTTGGAGGAGCCGAGCATGACCAAGAAGCCCGATTCGCAGTTCCTCGGTCCGCAGCAGCGGCTGGATGCCTGGGCCCGGCTGGGCAAAGACCACTTCGACGTGGTCGTCGTCGGCGGCGGCGTGGTGGGCGCGGGCATCGCACTCGACGCCGCGACCCGTGGTTTGCGGGTGGCGCTGGTGGAGGCGCGCGATCTGGCCTCCGGGACGTCGAGCCGTTCGTCGAAGATGTTCCATGGCGGGCTGCGTTATCTGGAGCAGCTGGAGTTCGGGCTGGTCCGGGAGGCGCTGGCCGAACGTGAGTTGTCGATGTCGACGCTGGCGCCGCATCTGGTGAAACCGCTGCGCTTTCTCTACCCGCTCACCCACCGGGTGTGGGAGCGGCCGTATGTGGCGTCGGGTTTGTTGCTCTACGACACCATGGGCGGCGCGAAATCGGTTCCCGGGCAACGTCATCTGAGCAGGCACGGGGCACTGCGGTTGGCGCCCGGGTTGCGCCGGGATTCGATGATCGGCGGGATCAGCTATTACGACACCGTGGTCGACGATGCCCGCCACACCATGACCGTGGCCCGAACCGCCGCTCACTACGGTGCGGTGATCCGCACGTCGACGCAGGTGGTCGGCTTTCTGCGGGAGGCCGACCGGGTGGTCGGGGTGAAGCTGCGCGACAGCGAGGACGGGCGCACCACCGAGACCCGAGCGCACGTGGTGATCAATGCGACCGGCGTGTGGACCGACGAGATCCAGGCCCTGTCGCATCAGCGGGGACGGTTCCATGTGCGGGCGTCCAAGGGCGTGCACATCGTGGTCCCGCGCGACCGGATCGTCAGCGACGCGGCGATCATCCTGCGCACCGCGACGTCGGTGTTGTTCGTGATCCCCTGGGGCAGCCACTGGATCATCGGCACCACCGACACCGACTGGAATCTGGACCTGGCCCATCCGGCGGCGACCAAGGCCGATATCGACTATCTGCTCGAGCACGTCAACCGGGTGCTGGTCACCCCGTTGACGCACGACGATATCGACGGCGTGTACGCCGGGCTGCGGCCGTTGCTGGCAGGGGAGAGCGACGACACCTCCAAACTGTCGCGTGAGCACGCCGTCGCCCGGATCGCGCCCGGTCTGGTCGCCATCGCCGGCGGCAAGTACACCACCTATCGGGTGATGGCCTACGACGCCGTCGACGAAGCGGCGCAGGACATTCCGGCCCGGGTCTCGCCCTCGATCACCGAGAAGGTGCCGCTGCTCGGCGCCGACGGCTACTTCGCGCTGGTCAACCAGACCGTGCAGCTGGCCGAGGCCTACGGCGCGCACCCGTATCGGATCAAGCATCTGCTCGACCGCTACGGCTCGCTCATCGACGAGGTGATGGCCGTGGCCGAGGGCAAACCCGAGCTGCTGCAACCGCTCACAGACGCACCCTCCTACCTCCAGGTCGAGGTGGTCTACGCGGCCGCCGCCGAGGGGGCACTGCACCTGGACGACATCCTGGCCCGGCGCACCCGCATCTCCATCGAGTACTCCCATCGCGGCGCGGACTGCGCCGAACAGGTGGCCAGGCTGGTGGCACCGGTACTCGGCTGGGACGATGACGATGTCGACCGTGAGGTGGGTCTGTATCTGGCCCGCGTCGATGCCGAGATCCGTTCCCAGGCCGAGCCCGACGACGAATGCGCCGACGCGTTGCGGGTAGCGGCGCCGGAGCCGCGTCCGGAAATCCTGGAACCGGTACCGCTGGACCGGTGACGCTCGGGCAGGCGCGGCCGCACAGGCAAGGGCGCGCCCGCCCGCTGCCGAATCAGACTGCTGCCGCCTGCATCGCTCGCAGCTCACCGGCGTGGTGGGCGCTGAAGATCCGCACCTGATCGCCATTAGCCGCGATCAGTTCGCGCAGACGCTGCTGGTTGTTGACCCTGGCCTCGGGCACCGTCTGCACGATACGTTCGAAGGCGGCGATCCCGAGCGGTTGATGCGGGTGGGCTTCGAGGACGCCGGGGTGAAAGTACGAGTCGCCCGCGCTGAGCAGCCAGCCCTCGCCGGTATCGACCGCGACGCCGGCATGCCCGCGGGTGTGCCCAGCCAGCGGCACCAGCATGATTTCCGGCGGTAGACCGGCCAGCTCGCGGACCGCGTCGAAGCCGAACCAGGGCTCACCGTGTTCGCCGTGCACCTGCCATTTCGGCCCGTGGGCGAACTGGATCGCGCGGTAGCGGAACCGTTCTCGCGGACCGTAGGTACCCTCCAGCGCCCGCATCTCCTCGGCGTAGACGTGCACGCGCGCGTGCGGGAAATCGGCGAGACCGCCCGCGTGATCGAGGTCGAGGTGGGTCAGCACGATATCGCGGACGTCGTCGCGCCGATAGCCGAGCCGCTCGATCTGATGGGCGACGGTCCGTTCGAGATCGAGCACGGGATGGGTCATCTGCAGGAATTGGGTGCCGAGCCAGTCGGACGGGCGGCGCACCGCCTGCTCGCCGATGCCGGTCTCCACCAGCACCAGACCGGTGTCGTGCTCGATGAGCATGCAGTGACAGACCATTTCGCCGCGATGCAGCAGACCGCCGGAGCCGCTGATCAGGCGGCCGCCGAAGGGGCGCATCGTTCCACCGTCGAGGTGATGGATCTTCATCGGGACAACTCCTGGTCCATGAGGGTACGAAGGTGTTCGGCGACCGCGCGCAGGGGAGCGATATCGCGGTTGGTCTTGGCCAGCAGCAGCGCGCCTTCGACCATGGCGAGCGCGACGGTGGACAGCTGTTCGGCGCGTTCGGCGCCGATGCCTTTGGCGCGCAGGTATTCCGCGATGGTCACCCGCCAGGATTCGAACCCGCCCGCGCAGGCGGCTCGAATCGGTTCGCTGTCGGCGGCGTCGAGCGCGACCGAGGCCAGCGGGCAGGCGCGGGTGAAATCGGATTCGACGAGATTGGTGGCCAGTACGTCGACGACGGCGTCGATGTCGCCGTGGTCGAGCACGGCCGCGAGCCGCTCGCGCAACTGCTTGCCCGCCTGGTCGAGGGCCTCGGCGGCGAGTTGTTCCTTGCCGCCGGGGAAATGGAAATACAGCGAGCCCTTGGGCGCGCCGCCCGCGGTGACCAGCTGGTTGAGTCCGGTGGCGTGATAGCCCTGGGTGTGGAAGAGGTCGACGGCGGCGTCGATGAATCGTTGCCGGGAGTCCGTGCGTGTAGTCACGACGGAGACGTTACGTGAATTATGACGACCGGTCTAGTGAGAGATGGAGAAGCGTTCGATCTGCGGGGCGGGCGGAGCAGGGGCGGGTGGCGCGACGGGCGCGGCGGGCGCGGCGGGACCGCCGGCATGCAGCAGCAGGTAACTGAACAGGACGGTCGCCAGCACGGCGAGCACGGTGGTCACAATGCGACCGGCGATGGCGGCCAGGCGCTGCCGCGTCGTCGGTGCCCGCATGTGTGCTCGCTTTCGATCGGACGGCGAAATCGACTACTGCCGTCCTTGTCGTGCGAACTCGTTGAAACATTAGCAATTGAATGGCAAATCACATCGAACCCGCTGGCTGGCACCGCGGGCAGAAGTAGATGCCGCGCTCGCGCCGCGACACCCGGTCCGACGGTGGTGCGGTCTCGCCGAGCAGCTCAACGGCGATGGTAGTGCCGCAGCGCAGGCACGGCATCCGATGACGGCCGTACACCAGCGGGCGCCAGGGCGGTTGCCGCGCGGCGGCGGTGAGCACGCGATGCGCCTCGTTGACCAGGGCGAGCAGATCCGGCACGGCGGCGACCGGCGTGGCCGGGTGCACGCGACGCAGGAAGCACACCTCGCTGCGGTAGATATTGCCGATGCCGGCCAGATTGCGCTGATCGAGCAGCGCGATCCCGATGGATTCGTCCGGCAGGCGGGCCAGCCGCTCGACGGCCTCGGCCGGATCCCAGTTCGGGCCGAGCAGATCGGGACCGAGGTGCTCGATCACGCGCTGCTCCTCGGCGCGGCGCAGTACCTCGACCACGCCGAGGGAGAAGCCGACCGCCTCCACCTCGTCGGTGGCCAGCACCAGCCGGGCGGTCACCCGCGGCTTGGTCCAGCGTTGCCCGCAGTGGAACACCCGCCAGCTGCCCTCCATCTTCAGGTGGGTGTGGATGCTGACGGTGTCGGTGCGGACGAACAGGTGCTTGCCGTAGCTGCCGACGCTGTCTACGGTCTGTCCGCGCAGGTCGACGGTGGCGTAGCGGGGGACACGGAAGTCACTGCGGGTCAGTACCTGTCCGGCCAGGGCGGCGCGTAACCGTTCCGCGGTGCGGTAGACGACGTCACCCTCGGGCATCGCCCGCTCCGGCAGCCGGGGTGCTCACGGGCGTCCGCGTAGGCGCAGGCCGCGCGGGGTGGCGGCGAAACCGGCGTCGGTGAGGAAGGAGGCGAAGGTGTGACCGTGCACCGATTCGCCGTCGACCCGGTCGATCACCAGCGAATCGACCCTGCGTTCGTGCACCAGCGCGGCCAGCGCCCGAGTGGCCCGCTGCCGGGCGGTGGGATCCTCGGTGAAGGTGAGCAGAGTCTTGCCGCCGCGTTCCAGATACAGCACCAACTCGCCGTCGACCAGCACGACCAGGGCGCCCGCCTTGCGGCCGGGCCGGTGCCCGGACTCGCCGTCCCCCTTGGGCCAGGGCAGTGCGGCGCCGTACGGGTTGGCCGGATCGCAGGCTGCCAGCGCGAGCGCGCCACCCTCGGCGCGGTTGCCGCCGCGGTCGGTGTCGAAGGAGCGCAGCCGGTCCACCACATCGGTGGTGGAGAACTGGGCGCCGCCGAGCGAATCGATGAAATAGCCACGACGGCAGCGACCACGGTCCTCGAATTCGGTGAGCACCCGGTACATCAGCGCGAACCCGCCCGGCACCCCTTCGCTCTGCACCGAACCCCTGGTCAGCACGCCGTAGCGTTCCAGAAGCAGGTCGGCCGTCGCGTGCGCGCGGATCGTATTGTCGGACAACCGGTCCGGCAACAGCGACCAGCGCCCCGCGACGGTCGGCGGGCCCGAACGAGTCGGGAGCGACTGGCGCGGGAGATAGGCACGGCCGCGTGGGGTGCGCCGCGGTGCGCGGTGCGCGGTCGGTGTCCTGGTCGAACCGGCCAGCCGCGCCCGGACCGGGGCGAAGGTGTCACCGGAGACGAGTCCGGCCCACACCAGCTCCCACAGCGCATCCGCCACCGCCACGTCGTCGAGCAGGCCGGTGGCATCGGAGAGCTGGCGGAAGAAGTAGGCGCCGCCGCCGTGCAGCATCGCCGGGACCCGCATGACGGGCTGCTGATCGACCGGTTGCGGTGATGCCGCCGGTTCGGTCACGTCGAGGTCTACTGCCGGGGGCACGCCGGGCGTCCACGCGGGCAGCTGTGCGCCGAGCGCGGTGAGCAGGCGCAGGTGGGTTTCGGTGAGCTCGATGTCGTCGGCCGGCGGCAAGGTGACCGGCGCCTGGTCGGCCGGATGTAGCGCGATCCAGCCGTCTTTGGCGTTGATGGCGCCGTGGCCGGACCAGCGCACCTCGCCGGTGGCCATGAGTTCGTCCAGCATGGCGGGCGAATAGTCGCGTACCCGGGCGGGCAGCACCAGCGATTCCAGGGCGGACGCCGGAATCGGTACCCCTGCTAGCTGTTCCACCACCGCGGCCACGCCGTCGATCCCGCGCAGTTCGCCGGTGCCGAGGTGCTGCCAGGCGGGCAGGAAACGCCCGAAGGTGGCGGTGGATACCGGCTCCACCTCGTGCCGCGCGGCGGCCAGGCTGCGTCGGCGCAGGCGGCGTAATACCTGGGCGTCACACCATTCCGAACCGGCGGCAGACGGTGTGAATTCGCCTTCCACCACGCGCTTTTCGGCCGCCAGGCGATGCAGAGCGCCGGCGGCCACTGCCGTGCCGAGACCGAATCGGGCCGCCACCGCCTCCACGCCGAACGGCCCATGCGTGCGGGCATAACGCGCCACCAGGTCACCGAGCGGATCGGCGACGGGCTCGATGAACGCGGCCGGGGTGCCGATGGGCAGCGGCACGCCCAGCGCATCACGAAGGCGCGCAGCGTCTTCCACCGGTGCCCACCAGGTGCGTCCGGCGAAGGAAACCTCCAACGCCCGCCGGGCCTGGACGAGTTCGGCGAACCACGGCGCCGGGTCCTCGCGGCAGCGCTCGGCGGCTTCGGCGGCGGTGAGCGGACCGAGCAGCCGCAGCAGGTCGGCCAGTCCCTCGGCGTCGCGGGCGTGGCGTTCGGGGGTGAGCCGTTGCAGCTCGCGTTCGGTCTGCTCGATGACGGTGGCGTCGAGCAGTTCCCGCAGCTCCACCCGCCCGAGCAGTTCGGCCAGCAGGCTCGAATCCAACGACAAGGCCGCCGCCCGGCGTTCGGCCAGCGGGCTGTCGCCGTCGTACATGAACTGGCCGATGTAGTCGAACAGCAGCGCGTTGGCGAATGGCGACGGTGTCGCGGTCTCCACCTCGATCAGCCGCACCTGCCGCCGCGCCACCCGGCCGAGCAGCTCGCTCAACGCGGGCAGGTCGTAGACATCGCGCAGGCATTCGCGCACCGTCTCCAGCAGGATCGGGAAGTCCGGGAACTTGCGCGCCACATCCAGCAGCTGCGCCGAGCGCTGGCGTTGCTGCCACAGCGGGGCGCGTTTGCCGGGATCGCGGCGCGGCAGCAGCAGAGCACGTGCCGAGCACTCGCGGAAGCGGGAGGCGAACAGGGCCGAGCCGCCGACCTGTTCGGTGACGATGTCGTCGATCTCGTCCGGTTCGAAGACGAACAGTTCGGCGCCCGGCGGATCGTCGGTGGTGTCGGGCAGCCGCACCACGATGCCGTCATCGGAGGCGTTGGGCGCGGCGTCGACCCCGAAGCGTTCGCGCAGCCGCGCGCCCACCGCCAGCGCCCACGGCGCGTGCACCGGCAACCCGTACGGCGAGTGCAGCACCAGCCGCCAATCGCCGAGCTCGTCGCGGAACCGTTCCACGATCAACGTGCGATCGGTCGGCAGCCTGCCGGTGGCAGTGCGCTGATCATCCAGCAGCGCCACCAGATTCGAGGTGGCGTTCTCGTCCAGCCCGGCCGCGCCGACCAGCTCCGCCATGCTGTCGTCCGGCCCCGCACGCTCGGAAACCTGCCCTGCGCGCCGAATGAATTCACCCAGCGCCGCTCCCAATTCGGCAGGCCGCCCGAGACCGTCGCCGTGCCAGAACGGCAGCCGGCCCGGCAGCCCGAAGGCCGGTGTCACCAGCACTCGGTCGAAGGTGATCTCCTCGATCCGCCAGCTCGTGGCGCCGAGGGCGAAGACATCGCCGACACGTGACTCGTAGACCATCTCCTCGTCGAGCTCACCGACCCGAGAAGCCTTTTCGCCCACCATGTACACCGCGAACATGCCGCGATCGGGGATCGCGCCACCGGAGGTGACGGCCAGCCGCTGAGCACCCGGTCTGCCGGTCAGCGTGCCCGCGTCGCGATCCCACACCACCCGCGGGCGCAGCTCGGCGAACTCGTCGGACGGATACCGCCCGGACAGCAGATCGAGCACCGACTCATAGGCCGAACGCGGCAGTGCCGCATAGCTTCCGGTGCCGCGGACCACCTCGAACCAGGCGTCGACGTCGACCGGCTCCAGCGCGCACGCCGCGACCGTCTGCTGGGCGAGGATGTCGAGCGGATGCGCCGGGATCTGGATGGCCTCGATCTGGCCGGTGGTCATGCGCTGGGCGGCGACCGCACAGTGGATGACGTCGGTGCGGTGCTTGGGAAACAGCACCCCGCGCGAGATCTCACCGACCTGGTGCCCGGCCCGTCCGATTCGTTGCAGCCCGCTGGCCACCGACGGCGGCGCCTCCACCTGCACCACCAGATCCACCGCGCCCATATCGATGCCGAGTTCGAGGCTGCTGGTGGCGACCACGCAGCGCAGCCGTCCGCTCTTGAGATCGTCTTCGATCAGCGCGCGCTGTTCTTTGCTGACCGAGCCGTGGTGCGCCCGGGCCAGCAGCGGTGCCGCACCGTGCACCACCTCGGTGGACGCGCCGAGTTGCGCGGGCGGCGCGTGCTCGGTCTCGACCGGGTCGCCTGCCCGTTCGGCGAAAGTTTCGTTGAGCCGCGCGGTGAGCCGTTCGGCCAGCCTGCGGGAGTTGGCGAACACGATCGAGGACCGATGCGCGAGCACCAGATCCACGATCGCCTCGTCCACATGCGGCCAGATCGAGCCGGGCTGATCCGATTCGCCGGGCTCGGTCATATCCGCGATAGGCACCCGCACCGACAGGTCGAAGGTCTTCGGAGCGGGTGGCGAGACGATGGTCAGCGGCGCGCTGCCCACCAGGAACCGGCCCACCACCTCGGGTGGGCGCACGGTCGCCGACAGGCCGATCCGCTGCACCGGGCGCTCGGTGAGCAGGTCCAGCCGGGCCAGCGACAGGGTCAGGTGGGAGCCGCGTTTGGAGCCGGCGATGGCGTGCACCTCGTCCACGATCACCGTGCGAACGGTGCGCAGCGTCTCCCGGGCGGCCGAGGTGAGCATGAGAAACAGGGATTCCGGGGTGGTGATCAGGATGTCCGGAGGTGTGCGCTGCATCGTGCGGCGTTCGCTCGCGCTGGTATCGCCGGAACGCACCCCGACGCTGATATGCGGCGGATCGAGCCCGAGCCGCTTGGCCGTCTGGGTGATGCCGACCAGCGGGGCCCGCAGATTGCGTTCCACGTCCACCGCGAGCGCCTTCAACGGCGAGACGTAGAGCACGGTGGTGCCCGGCTCCTGCGCTTTCTCCCCGGAGGCCAGCCGATCGATCGCCCACAGAAACGCCGACAGCGTCTTACCCGAGCCGGTCGGCGCGATGACCAGGGTGTGCTCACCGGCCGCGATGGCGCGCCACGCGCCGAGCTGGGCATCCGTCGGCGCCGGGAAGGCGCCGTCGAACCACTCCCGGGTCGCGGTGGAGAACTCGGCCATGAGATCAGTGTGCACCCGGGCACCGACAGGTATGCGGCGACCAGCGCCGTCGCCCGTATCGTTGCGCTGTGCCCGGCGTGCTGAAACTCGACCTGATCGGCCACGGCGTGACCGAGGCCATGCGTGGCGCGCGCTTCCCCGGCGACGAACCGCTCACCGCATCCGGCCGCAACGCGCAGGCTCCCTATCGTCCACCCGCCGACGCTGTCGTGCTGATCGCGCCCGAGCGCCGCGCCGGCCAGACCGCACAGGCGTTCGGACTGGCCGGCCGCACCGAACCCGCCCTGCGTGACCTCGACGCGGGCAGCTGGCGCGGTCGCGAACTCGCAACACTCGCGCCCGAGGAAGCGCACGCCTGGCTCACCGACCCCGCGTTCCGCGGACACGGCGGCGAGTCGATTCTCGACCTGGTCGACCGGATCGGCGCCTGGCTGGACGTCATCGCCGACGCCGGCCGGTCGACGGTCGCGCTCACCCATCCGGCGGTGATCCGGGCCGCGCTGCTGGTGGCTCTCGACGCGCCCGCCGCCTCGTTCTGGCGGCTCGACATTCCACCGGCTCATCCCGTCCGGCTGCACCATCGCGGCGCCTGGACCGTGCGGTTCGGGCGCTGACCGGCCGCCGGGGATCAGCCGAATTCGATCCCCTGCGCCAATGGCAGATCATCGGAGTAGTTGATGGTGTTGGTGGCACGGCGCATGTAGGCCTTCCACGAATCGGACCCGGATTCGCGTCCGCCGCCGGTCTGCTTCTCCCCGCCGAACGCGCCGCCGATCTCCGCGCCGGAGGTGCCGATATTGACATTGGCGATGCCGCAATCGGAGCCGTCGGCGGCCAGGAACCGTTCGGCCTCCCGCTGATCGGTGGTGAACACCGACGACGAAAGACCCTGCGGCACCGCATTGTGCAGCTCGATCGCGGTCTCGAAATCGTGGTAGGTCAGCACATACAGGATCGGGGCGAACGTCTCCTCCCGCACCACCGCGGTCTGGGCGGGCATCCGGATGATGGCCGGCTGCACGTAATAGGCGTCGTCGCCGAAGCCGTCCACACGTTCACCGCCGCAGATCAATTCGCCGCCGTCGTCGAGTGCGCGCTCGATGGCCTCGATCATCGACGCATGGGCCCGTCCGTCGATCAGCGGGCCGACCAGCACGCCGGGTTCGAGTGGGTTGCCCACGCGCAGTTGCAGATACGCGCTCTCCAGCCGGTCCAGCAGCGGACCGGCCACATCGGCGTGCACGATCAACCGCCGCAATGTCGTGCAGCGCTGGCCCGCGGTGCCCGCCGCCGCGAAGACGATGCCACGCGCGGCCAGCTCCAGATCCGCCGACGCCGTCACGATGGCGGCATTGTTGCCGCCGAGCTCGAGCAGGCAGCGACCCAGGCGGGCCGCGACCCTCGGCGCGACCGTGCGGCCCATCCGCACCGAACCGGTCGCGCTCAGCAACGCCACCCGCTCGTCGTCCACGAGTCGCTCACCGGCCTCGGTGCCACCGAGGATCAGCTGATGGATCTGCGGATCGGCACCGACGTCGGCGGCAGCCCGGCGCAGCAGCGTATGACAGGCCAGCCCGGTCAACGGCGTGGTTTCCGAGGGCTTCCAGACCACGGTGTCGCCGCACACCAGCGCGATCGCGGTATTCCAGGCCCACACCGCGACCGGGAAGTTGAACGCCGAGATCACCCCGACCACGCCCAGCGGATGCCAGGTCTCCATCAGGCGGTGGCCGGGACGCTCCGAGGGCATCGTGCGCCCGTAGAGCTGGCGCGACAACCCGAGGGCGAACTCGCAGACATCGATCATCTCCTGCACCTCGCCGACCGCCTCGGCGCCGATCTTGCCCGCTTCAAGCGTCACCAACTCGCCGAGTTCGTCCTTGTGCGCGCGCAGTAGTTCGGCGAGTCTGCGCACCACCGCGGCCCGTACCGGCGCGGGAACCGTGCGCCAGTTCCGAAACGCGGTGGCGGCCCGATCGATCGCGGCTTCGACGTCGGCGGGTGCGTCCGGGCGCAGGGTCGCCAGCTGCCCGCCGGTGATGGGCGTGCGCGCGACCAGCGTCCCGGGCGCGGGGAGTTCGGCACCGAGCGCGTCGAGCAGGGCTTCGGCGCGGGCCGGCAGCGTGCGGGTGGCGTGCTCGCCGACGATGTAGGTCATCTGGTCCTCCGCTTCGACGTCGCCGACCGGTGCCCGACGCGGGTGCGGTCGCGGAATGAACGATTACAAGTTTTCTGCACGGGCCCCGTTGGCTGCGTTAGCCTTCGCTGATGGCGGAAACACCGGCAAAGCCCGTTCTCGACGATATCGATCGGCTACTGATTCGCGAGCTGATGGCCGACGGCCGGGCGACCCTGTCCAACCTGGCCGAAAAGGCGAGCCTGTCGGTGTCGGCGGTGCAGTCGCGGGTGCGCAGGCTGGAAGCGCGCGGCGTGATCCGCGGCTACACCGCGAAGGTCGATCCCGAGGCGCTGGGGCATCTGCTGTCGGCATTCGTCGCGATCACTCCTCTCGACCCGTCCCAACCCGATGACGCGCCCGCATTGTTGCAGCAGATCCCGGGTATCGAGGCCTGCCACTCGGTGGCGGGCGACGAGAGTTACGTGCTGCTGGTGCGGGTGGCCTCGCCGCGGCATCTGGAGCAGCTCTTGCAGGAGATCCGTGCGACCGCCAACGTCCGTACGCGAAGCACCATCATCTTGCAGACATTCTACGACAGGTAGGGCTTGACCGGAGTTTCTCCGTTTTGTTGTAGAGATTTCGCTAAATCTTTCGTACCCTGCGGATGTGACCATCGAACTGGAGCGCACCCGCCCGGATGGTGACGAGGTATCGGTCACCACCGCATCCCGAGTCCATGAGATCTTGTCGGCGAGCATCCTCGCCGATGGCTTCGAGCTGGTTCTGGACCTACGACAATCGCAGGGCCGCCACCTCGTCGACGAACGTGACGGCACCGTCTACCTGGACATGTTCGGCTTCTTCGCCTCCAACGCCCTCGGCATGAATCATCCGGCGCTCGCCGGTGACGAGGCGTTCGTCGCGGAGCTCGCCGCCGCCGCCCTCAACAAGCCGAGCAACTCCGACATCTACACCGTCGCCATGGCCCGCTTCGTGGAAACCTTCGTGCGGGTGCTCGGCGATCCCCGGCTGCCGCACCTGTTCTTCATCGACGGCGGCGGTCTGGCCGTGGAGAACGCGCTCAAGGTGGCGTTCGACTGGAAGAGCAGGCACAACGAAAGCCTCGGCCGGTCACCGCGACTCGGCACCCAGGTGATGCACCTGACCGGCGCCTTCCATGGCCGGACCGGTTACACGCTGTCGCTGACCAATACCGATCCGAACAAGACCGCCCGCTTCCCGGCCTTCGACTGGCCACGCATCGACGCGCCGTATCTGGGCGAGGGACGCGATATCGCCGCCGCGGAACGGCTCGCGCTCGATCAGGCCGCCCGTGCCTTCGCCGAGAACCCGCACGATATTGCGTGTTTCATCGCCGAACCGATCCAGGGCGAGGGCGGCGATCGTCATCTGCGCCCGGAGTTCCTGATCGCGATGCAGCAGTTGTGCCACGACAACGACGCGCTGTTCGTCCTCGACGAGGTGCAGACCGGTGTCGGTATGACCGGAACTACTTGGGCCTACCAGCAATTCGGGCTGACGCCGGATGTGGTGGCCTTCGGGAAGAAGACCCAGGTCTGCGGCGTGATGGCCGGCGGTCGCGTCGACGAGGTGCCCGACAACGTCTTCGCGGTGAGCTCCCGGCTGAACTCCACCTGGGGCGGCAACCTGACCGATATGGTGCGCACCCGCCGCATCCTCGAGGTGATCGAACGCGACGGGCTGGTGGAACGCTCCCGGCTGCTCGGTACGCACCTGCTGGACCGGCTCACCGAGTTGGCGCAGCGGCATCCGACCGTCACCGAGCCGCGTGGTCGCGGGCTCATGTGCGCGATCACGCTGCCCGACACCCGCTTCCGTGACGATGTGCTCACCCAGCTGCGCGAACGTGAGCACGTGCTCATCATCGGCACCGGCGAACGCGGCATCCGGTTCCGTCCGCCGTTGACGGTGACCGTCGAGGAACTCGACGCGGCGGTCACGGCCCTGGACCGGGTGCTCACCGACCTGCCCTGAGCGGCCCTCGGCTCGAAGCGGTTTCCCGCCGAGTTCGGCGCGGTCAGCTGCGCTACCGGGTGGCTATCCCTATGCTTCGCAGCCATGTCCTCCCGTCAGCACCACAATTCAGCGCCGGTGGCCGGCGTACGCGGTCAGTGTTCGGAGGCTGCGACGCGGGTCACCGGTGTGCGAGCACACACCTGCCGAATCGACCACGGCGTGCGGCGACGCCGGGCTTCCCTGGTCGCCTCGCTAGCGGTGGTCGCGGCCGTCGCCGGATGTTCCACCACCAGCGAGGCCGGTTCGGTCCAGCACACCGAGGGCGCCACCGCCACCACGACCTCCGCGCCGCCCCCACCCCATCTGGCGAACCTGCTACCCGGCATGCCGCCGCCACTGTCGGACACCGACGTGTACGCGGCCAACCGGGAACTCGATCCGTCGGTCGCCGACCATCGCGCACTCGTCTACGTGCCCAACAGCGAATCCAATACCGTCACCGTGATCGACCAGGCGACCTTCCAGGTGGTCGACACGTTCCCCTCGGGTGGGCAGGAACCCCAGCACGTGGTCCCGTCCTACGACATGCAGACCCTCTACGCCACCAACGATCTGCCCATCGGCGGCGGCAGCCTGCTGCCCATCGACCCCCGGACCGGCAAGCCCGGCGCACCCATTCCGGTGCGCGACCCGTACAACATGTACTACACCCCGGACGGCAAATTCGCCCTCGTCGTCGCCGAGGCGGACAAGTCCCTGGACTTCTACGACCCGAAGACCTGGCAGAAACTGCACGGCGTCCCGGTGCCCGACTGCGCGGGCGTCGACCACATGGACTTCACGGCCGACGGCCGCTTCGCCCTGGCCAGCTGCGAATTCATCGGGCGGATGCTGGTTTTCGACGTCGCCGAACGCAAGGCGATCAAAACCATCGACCTGCCCGGCGGGCGCTCCGGCAAACCACAGGATGTGAAGCTCTCTCCCGACGGCACCCAGTTCTTCGTCGCCGACATGGTCGCCAACGGCATCTACGTCTTCGACGCACTCACCTTCGAGAACACCGGATTCGTACCCACCGGTCACGGTGCGCACGGGCTCTACATCACGCGCGACTCGAAGCAGATGATCATCACCAACCGGCACGAGGGCAGCATCTCGGTGTGGGACTTCGCCCAGGACAAGCTGGTACACAAGTGGTACCTGCCTGGCGGCGGTAGTCCCGACATGGGCAACATCTCCGCTGACGGCCGCGTCTTCTGGGTCTCGGGCCGCCACCACGGCGAGGTCTACGCCATCGACATCATCGACTGGAAGCTACTGGCGCGCATCCCCGTCGGGAAGGGCGCACACGGGCTGACGGTGTGGCCGCAGCCGGGGCGGTATTCCACGGGGCACACCGGCGTCATGCGGTGAGTACGAGGCGACCTCAGCCTGTGCGGCGTGGACTCAGCCCGAGCGCGCCCTCGGTGAAGCGCCGCACCGCCGTCAATCCGGCGTCCAGGGCCTCGTCGTAGCCGGGCCGGGACCAGCCGGTGATCTCGGCCGTACCGTCATCGCCGGGAGTGACGCCGATTTCGGCGACGAGTTCGGCGGTCGTCGGCTCGCAGACCGCCCAGGAGTAGTGGGTTTCGTCGTCCCACTGGGCGGCGCGGCGGCCGACGTAGTCCGGATCTCCGATCCCGCCCTCGGCCAGCGCCGGGCGGTCATCGATGCGGTCGTCGGCGCGCAGGGCACGCAGGTACCAGGAACCCGCGTTGATCTCGATCGGCTCCATCAGCTCTCTTCGTCTCGCATGCCGGCAGCGCGTCGGCGTGCTGCGCGCAATCGTGGTCGGATACCGGTGCAAGGGTAGCTGTGAGCGGATCGGTGGGTCCGTACCTACCGGTCAGCTCCGATCGCGCTGCGCCACGACCTCGCCCAGCGCGGCGTGTGCCGCCCGCCGCCCGATCTCGAGGGCCCGGGCCAGCAGATCGGTGTCGCGGGCCGCGCTGTCGACGGCGGGCGAACCCACGGGAGGATGGATTTGCAGGACGGCGTCGCCGAGGCTGGCCAAGACCCGGTCTTCCACTGCTTGTTGATGCGGGCGCTCCAGCCAGGCCCGGTACGCGCCGGGCGCGCGCACCCTGAGATAGGTGCCGCCCACCACCGAATGCACGCGTGAGGCCGGCGGGCGCCGCTCGTCCACGCGTCGGGTGCGCAACACCAGCGCATGGGTGGCGCCGGAGCGCAGCGCGGTACGGATCGGGACGGTTTCGGCGAGCCCGCCGTCCAGGTAGTAGGCGTCACCGAGCGCGACCGGCGGTCCGGCCAGGATCGGCAGCCCGGCCGACGCCCGCAACGCGGTCAGCAGGGTGGGCTTGTCCACGATGTGCCGATTCAGATCCACCGCGAGCCCGGTGCGCACATCGGTGGCCACCGGATGGAAGGTGGTGGGGTTGGCCAGAATGGCCGGAAAGTCCATCGGCTCGATGCCGTCGTAGACCTGATGCACCAGGTACCGCAGATCGAAGGCGGGTCGGCCACGCAGCAGCCGGGCCGGGTCGATCGCACGGCGCATGATCACCGGATCGGTCCACGACCGCATCCCCGGCTCGGCCCGCCCGCACAGCAGCCAGGCACCGTTGATCGCACCGGCCGAGGTGCCGTACACGGCATCGAACACCGCCGACAACCCCAGCTGCTCTAGCCCGTGCACCATGCCGCTGGAATACACGCCACGGCTGCCCCCACCTTCGACGACGAGCACCAGCCGATGCCCATCGGCACGGCTACCGGACTCGACGCGGGTACGAATGACCTCCGCGACGGCGGGCACAGAGCTGGTCACGCGACCACGATACTGGGTCATTCGGCGATCGGCGCGGCGTGTTCGTGGTCGCGCGGCTCGATCGCCATTGGTGTCGGACCGGTGCGGAAACGCAAGACGGGCCGCGAACGGGGCATTACATCGCCTCGTTCGCGGCCCGCTATCGGCCTGGCCGAGTCCTACTTGATCTCGGCGAGCACGGTGCCCTGGGTGATGGCGGCGCCGGCTTCCACGGCGAGACCGGTGACCACACCGGCCTTGTGCGCGTTGACCGGGTTCTCCATCTTCATGGCCTCGAGCACCACGATCAGGTCGCCGGCCTCGACGGTCTGGCCTTCTTCGACGGCGACCTTGACGACGGTGCCCTGCATCGGCGCGGTGACCGAGTCACCGGAGGCCGCGCCGCCGCCCGCGCCGCCACGCTTGCGCGGCTTGGGCTTCTTGCGGATCACACCGGCACCGTTACCGCCCGCACCGGCGGCACCCGCACCGACGGTGAAGTTGCCGGGCAGCGAGACCTCGACGCGACGGCCGCCGACCTCGACGACCACCTTCTGGCGGGGTCCTTCTTCGTCCTCCTCGAGCGGGGCACCACCGGTGTAGGGCTCGATGGTGTTGTTCCACTCGTACTCGATCCACTTGGTGTAGACGTCGAACTTCTCGCCGTCACCGATGAACGCGGGGTCCTCGACGATGGCGCGGTGGAACGGGATGACGGTGGCCAGGCCCTCGACGTGGAACTCGGCCAGCGCGCGGCGGGCGCGTTCCAGGGCCTGGGTGCGGTTCTCGCCGGTGACGATCAGCTTGGCCAGCATGGAGTCGAACTGGCCGCCGATCACGCTGCCCGCGACCACGCCGGAGTCGACGCGCACGCCGGGGCCGGTGGGCTCGGAGTAGGCGGTGACCGGGCCGGGGGCGGGCAGGAAGCCGCGGCCGGCGTCCTCACCGTTGATCCGGAACTCGAACGAATGCCCGCGCGGGGTCGGGTCTTCCTTGATCGACAGTTCCTCGCCGTTGGCGATGCGGAACTGCTGACGCACCAGGTCGATGCCCGAGGTCTCCTCGGTGACCGGGTGCTCGACCTGCAGGCGGGTGTTCACCTCGAGGAACGACACGGTCTCGCCCTGCACCAGGTACTCCACGGTGCCCGCGCCGTAGTAGTGCGCCTCGCGGCAGATCCGCTTGGCCGACTCGTGGATCTCGGCGCGCACCTCGTCGGACAGGAACGGTGCCGGGGCTTCCTCGACCAGCTTCTGGAACCGGCGCTGCAACGAGCAGTCGCGAGTGCCTGCGACCACGACATTGCCGTGCTTGTCGGCGATGACCTGCGCCTCGACATGGCGAGCCTTGTCCAGGTACTGCTCGACGAAGCACTCACCGCGACCGAACGCGGCAACGGCCTCGCGGGTGGCCGACTCGAACAGCTCGGGAATCTCTTCGATGGTGTGGGCGACCTTCATGCCGCGGCCACCACCACCGAAGGCGGCCTTGATGGCCACCGGAACGCCGTACTTCTTGGCGAACTCGACGACCTCGTCGGCATTCTTGACCGGGTCCTTGGTGCCCGCGGCCATCGGCGCGTTCGCGCGTTCGGCGATGTGGCGGGCGGTGACCTTGTCGCCGAGGTCGCGGATGGACTGCGGCGACGGGCCGATCCAGATCAGCCCGGCGTCGATGACGGCCTGGGCGAAGTCGGCGTTCTCGGACAGGAATCCGTAGCCGGGGTGGATGGCGTCGGCGCCGGACTTGGCGGCGGCGTCGAGGATCTTGTCGAACACCAGGTACGACTCTGCCGACGTCTGTCCACCGAGGGCGAAGGCCTCATCGGCGAGCTTGACGAACGGGGCATCGGCATCGGGTTCGGCATACACCGCGACGCTACCGATACCGGCATCCTTGGCCGCCCGGATCACGCGCACGGCGATCTCGCCTCGGTTAGCTACGAGTACCTTCGTGATCTGCGCGCTGGCATGGCTGGGCACTGAGCCTCCTGTGCAATCTTCTCTGTGGTCGCCCCTGGGTCGACAACTCAACGTCTGGGGCGAGTGTAGGCAGTCTGCCAACAGACGCCGAACTCGGATAGTCCTACCGAAGAGTAGGTTGTGGATCACATATATGGTCGGCCGGGGTCTGTGTTACCTGCTACGAGCCCGGCGACCGGCGCCGGCGGGCGCGCTGCCCGGTTCACTTCCGCGGGCGATCGGCATGCGCACCGAGTTGCCCCATTCGGTCCATGAGCCGTCGTAATTGCGCACCGAATCGAAGCCGAGCAGGTACTTCAGCACGAACCAGGTGTGGCTGGAGCGCTCGCCGACCCTGCTGTAGACGATCAGGGCGTCTTCAGCGGTGAGTTCGCCGTAGCGGGCGTCGAGATCGGTACGCGGCCGGAAGCGGCCATCGGAGTTCAGCGCCTCGGTCCACGGAATGTTCACCGCGGTCGGGATGTGGCCGGCGCGCAGCGCGAGATCGTCGGGCTCCGTGGCGGCCTCGCCGGTGTATTCCTCCGGCGAGCGCACATCGACCAACGGTTTGCCCAGATGGTTGAGCACCTCGGAGCGGAAAGCGCGATCGGTGCTGTCGTCACGGCGCACGACCGGATAGCTGCTCTCGGCCAGGCGTGGTGGCTCGAAGGTGGTGTCGCGCTCCTCGCCGATCCAGGCCTCGCGGCCACCGTCGAGCAGTCGGACGTCCTCGTGGCCGAACAGGGTGAGCACCCAGAGCGTGTGCGCGGCCTGCGCGTTGCCGCGATCGCCGTAGACGACCACGGTGTCCTCACGTTCGATGCCCTTGGACCGCATGAGTTCGGTGAACCGCGCGCCGTCTATGTAATCGCGGGTGACCGGGTCGTTCAGATCGCCGCGCCAGTCGATCTTGGTGGCGCCGGGCACATGCCCGATGTCATAGAGCAGGATGTCTTCGTTCGATTCGATGATCTTGAGCCCGGGAGCGCCGATGTTTGCCGACAGCCATTCCGTGGTTACTAGTCGTTGTGGGTGTGCGTAGGCACCGAAGGCGGGATTTGGGTCCGGGGCGACGGGCACGTCAGGGATCCTTCACACGAGGTAGGCGGCGGTAGGGCGGTATCGGGGTCGCACAGTGCATGGTATGTGTGACCCGAAGATGAATCTCGTTTCAGATCACAAATCGGCTGATTGGGCGAATAAATCGCACGAGCATCCGATAAAGTCTCCCGGGAGGAGGGGTGAGCTATGTCCGATTCGTGGCCGCGGCGGCGACTGCTCGCGATCCTACGTGGCGCAAGCGAGCCTCTCGACGCCCAGGAGCTGGCTAAGATCACCGGACAGCATGTCACCACGGTCCGATTTCATCTCGATGTTCTCACCCGGGAATCGCTGGTTCGGCAGTTCCAGCAGCCGCCGCGGGGCCGCGGACGCCCGCGCATCGGATACCGCGCGGTCCAGCGAACGGTCGGCTATCAGGAATTGGCGCAGGTGCTCGCCGATCAGCTCGGCCCGGATCCACGCCGTCGCGCCGAAGCCGCGGTGGCAGCGGGTCGCGCGTGGGGTGCCCGCCTCGACGTTGTGGAGCAGCCGGCCGAATCGCTAGGCGAGGCCAAGGATCTGGCGATGTCGTTGATGTCGGAGCTCGGATTCGCCCCCGAACGCGACCCTGCCGGCGATACCGACGAGAAGGTCACCATCCGGCTCACCGCCTGCCCGCTGCGTGAATTGGCGCGCACGCACTCCGAAGTGGTCTGCGGGGTGCATCAGGGGCTGCTGCAGGAAGTGCTGGACCGCAACGGTGCGCGCGACCGGGTGGAGGTCAGCCTCGATCCCTTCGTCGAGGCCGAGGTGTGCGAATTGCGGCTGGCTCTGCTGGCCGTCGGCCGCGAACCCTTCGACGGGCCGCGCCCGGCTCCGTCAGTCGTCGGCCGGATGCCGCCACAGGTCCGCGACAGCGACCCCGACATCGTCGAGCAACCTGCGCAGCAGTGGTAGCCCGATGCCGATCACGCTCGACGGATCGCCGTCGATGCGGTCGACGAACCAGCCGCCCAGACCGTCGAGGGTGAACGCCCCCGCCACCTGCAAGGGCTCACCGGTGGCGATATAGGCCTCCAGCGCCTCGGGTTCGGGTTTGCCGAAATGAATCGTGGTGGAACTGCAATCCACCGCTTCCGCGGTCACAGCGCCGTCCAGCAGCCGCAGCACGCAGTGGCCGGTGATGAGCTCGGCGCTGCGCCCGGCCATTACGTTCCAGCGGGCCCGCGCCACCTCGGGCGTATGGGGTTTGCCCTGCAGCATGCCGTCGATCAACAGCATGGAATCGCAGCCGACCACCACGCAGTCGGCGGCGAATTCGGGCACGGCCGCGGCGACGGTCGCGGCCTTGGCCTTGGCCAGTTCGACTACCACGCGTTGGGGCGGGGTATCCGCGGGTAGCGCCGCGGCCACGGCGTCCTCGTCCACGTCCGAGACCCGGACGACGGGCTCGATGCCCGCGGACCGCAGCACGGTGCGCCGGGCAGGGGACGCCGACGCGAGAACCAATTCGGTCACGGTTGTTCCCCTCCCGGCGCGCCGCTCAGCGCAGATGCGACAGCTGCGGGAAGGCGTACGGGGAGAACGGTGAGGTACCGCGGTGCATCATGGTCGGCCTGCCCCAGAAATCGTTCGGTCCCTGTGGGCCCGCCGGCGCGGCACTGTTGGCCGCCGCGCTCAGTACGCACACCAGCGCCGCGATCTCCTCATCGGTGGGCGCGCCCTTTTCGATGATCAGGAAGGGCTTGTCGCCCGCTACCGCAGCCAGGGCAGCGTCGACGTCGGTGCCGACTGCCGCGGCGTCATCGAGCGAGTCGACCGCGAGGTCGAGTTCGGCGGCGGTCAGCACTTCTTCATCTGCCACGATTGTCACGGTGCCAGATCCTCTCTCTTGCCTTGGCCGAACGAGGGGTCGTGTCCGGCCAAGAGACGCAATCATCGTCGGATTCACTCATTGCATCACTGCAACCAGTGTGCGCGGCTCAACGAGGGTATCGCTGATTCACAGCGGAATGTTGCCGTGTTTCTTCGGCGGCAGGGTCACCATCTTGCGTTCCAGCAGCCGCAGCGCCGAGACGATCTGGCCGCGCGTGTGCGACGGCGGGATGACCGCGTCGACGTATCCGCGCTCGGCGGCGACGTACGGGTTCACGAGGGTGTCCTCGTACTCGTTTTGAAGCTCGAGCCGCAGCGCATCGACGTCAGCGCCCTCTTTGGCGGCCTCGGCCAGTTGCTTGCGGTAGACGAATCCGACGGCCCCGGAAGCACCCATCACGGCGATCTGCGCGGTGGGCCAGGCGAGGTTCACATCGGCGCCCATGTGCTTGGAACCCATGACGTCGTAGGCGCCGCCGTAGGCCTTGCGAGTGATGATCGTGATTTTGCCCACAGTGGCCTCACCGTAGGCGTAGAGCAGCTTCGCGCCGCGCCGGATGATGCCGTTGTATTCCTGTCCGGTACCGGGCAGGAAGCCGGGGACATCGACCAGGGTGATGATCGGGACGTTGAACGCGTCGCAGGTGCGCACGAAGCGCGCGGCCTTCTCCGAGGCGTCGATGTCGAGGCAGCCGGCGAACTGGGTGGGCTGGTTGGCGACGATGCCGACGCTGCGGCCGTCGATCCGGCCGAAGCCGACGATGATGTTCATCGCGCGCTCGGCCTGCACCTCGAGGAACTCGTCGTCGTCGAGCAGGCGACGGATCACCTCGTGCATGTCGTAGGGCTGGTTCGGCGAGTCCGGGATCAGCGTGTCCAGCTCGAGGTCTTCCTCGGTGAGCGAGTCCTCGATGGCGCCGTCGATCGGGTCGGTGGCCGGGAAGCGCGGGGCCTCGGCGCGGTTGTTGCTGGGCAGGTAGGACAGCAGATCCTTGACGTAGTCGAGGGCGTCCTGCTCGCCGGAGGCGACGTAGTGGGCCACACCGGACTTGGTCATATGGGTGTTGGCGCCACCCAGCTCCTCCATGGTGACTTCCTCACCGGTGACCGTCTTGATGACGTCGGGGCCGGTGACGAACATCTGGCTGGTCTGGTCGACCATCACCACGAAGTCGGTGAGCGCGGGGGAGTACACGTGCCCGCCTGCGGCCGGGCCCATGATCAGCGAGATCTGCGGGATCACGCCGGAGGCCTGGATGTTGCGGTGGAAGATCTCGCCGTAGAGGCCGAGCGAGACGACACCCTCCTGGATGCGGGCGCCCGCGCCTTCGTTGATGCCGATCAGCGGGCGGCCGGTCTTCAGCGCCAGGTCCATGACCTTGACGATCTTCTCGCCGTAGACCTCGCCGAGGCTGCCACCGAAGACGGTGACGTCCTGGCTGAAGATGCACACGTCGCGGCCGTCGATGGTGCCGTAACCGGTGACCACACCGTCGCCGAGGGGGCGGTTGTTCTCCAAGCCGAAGTTGACGCTGCGGTGGCGGGCCAGGGCGTCCAGCTCGACGAAGGAGCCCTCGTCGAGCAGGGCCAGGATGCGTTCGCGGGCGGTCATCTTGCCCTTGGCGTGCACCTTGTCGACCGCGGCCTCACCCATCGGGTGCTTGGCCTCTTCCAGCCGATTCCGCAGGTCAGCCAGCTTGCCGGCGGTGGTGTGGATATCTGGGGCACCCGCCGGTCCCGGCGTAGGCTGCTGCTGGACACTCGTCATGGGTTCGGAGTGTAACCAGTGCCAGTACCGCCTGTTAACCCAGGAAGGGCTACCGGTCAGTAGAAAACCCCAGGTGGACATGGGGTCGGTGCGGAAAATCGGTATCTTTCCCAAGGGGCTCCGCAATACCCTGTGAACATTCATTTTTCGAGCTCAGGGGAGGAGAGCGAGCGTGTGGGGATGGAGTAGCGGCGTGGCCGAATACGCGGCCGCGGCGGCGTTCACCCGGCCGGTCGGTGAGCCGGAGCCGACGGTCACCGAGACGGCGGCCGCGGCAGAATTCGGATTCACCGAGCAGGCGTGCGAAGGCGAGATCGCAGACGCGTCCGTCATGCGCCCTGCGGCGCGTCCGGCCGATTTCGATCTCGCGGGGTAGCGCTGCCGCCGACGAGTAGCCTGCGCATGTGCACAGGCCACCGTTGGATGCAGAGCAGTTGCGGCGCGATATCGCCGAGGACGACCGGTTGTCGTTCTATCGCGCGGTCGAGGTGGTGGAGACGACCGGTTCCACCAACGCCGATCTGATCGCCAGGGCGGCCGACCCGGAGGTCGACCGGGTCGCGCTGCTGGCCGAGGCACAGGAGCAGGGGCGCGGCAGGCACGCGCGGGTATGGGTGAGTCCGCCGCGCGCGCAGATCTCGCTGTCGATTCTGGTGCGGTTGCCCGGGATCGATCCGTCGGCACTCGGCTGGCTACCCCTGTTGACAGGCGTGGCGGTGGTGGACGCGTTGCGGACCACGGCCTCGGTGCCCGCCACCCTCAAATGGCCCAATGACGTGTTGATCGAGGGCCGCAAGGTGGCGGGCATCCTCGCCGAGGTGGCGGTGAGCGGCGCCGAGCCGGCGATCGTGGTCGGCGTCGGGCTGAACGTGAGCCTGGCCGAGGACGAACTTCCGGTGCCGCATGCCACCTCACTGACACTTGCCGGTGCCGCGGACACCGACCGCACCGCGGTGGCACGTTCGATCCTCACCGAATTCGCCCGCCGGATGACGGCCTGGCGCGAAGAGGATTGGGCCGTACCGCATCTGGCCGCCGCCTACCGCGAGCGGTGCGCGACCCTCGGCGCCCGGGTACGCGCCGACCTGCCCGGCGGGAAGGCGCTGACCGGCGTGGCCACCGACGTCGACGACGCGGGCCGGCTGCTCATCGGTGATCAGGCGGTCTCGGCGGGCGACGTCACCCATCTGCGCCCCGAATAGCGGCCCGCGGTCATTGAACCCGTTGCGGTCGAGGGCGTTCCATGCGCACCGACGGCCTCGACACCCCGTCGCGCGCCGGTCGTTTCGGGATTCCGGGCGGTAGGGTTCGGCATATGGGTTATCCGGAGGACGTCCTGGCGCCCGACGAAGAGCTGATACTGCATCGTCATCCGCATTGGAAGATGCTGTTCTGGCCGGTCGTCACCTTGATCGTGGCCACCGCAGTGGCCGGCTTCGCCGGTGGCGTGGCCTACCGCAATACCGAGACGCCCGGCCGGTCGATCCTGCTGCTGGTGATCTTCCTGATCTGGCTGCTCATCGTGGTCTGGCGCTGCGTGATCCCGCTGATCAGCTGGAAGTCGACGCATTTCATCATCACCCAGCGGCGGGTGCTGGTGCGGCAGGGCGTGATCACCCACACCGGTATCGATATTCCGATGAGCCGGATCTCCAGCGTCCAGTTCCGGCACGGCCTGTTCGACCGGCTGCTCGGCACCGGCACCCTGATCATCGGCTCCTCGTCGGAGGAACCGCTCGAATACGACGACATCCCCGCGGTGCAGCAGGTGCACGCGCTGCTCTACCACCAGGTGTTCGAGGTCGAGCGCGGCCATCGTGACGATCTGCACGGCTACCGGTGAGTGACGCGCCGGTCGTGGCGCGGGTCCGTAATCTTGCCCTATGACCGCTGTACTGCTGGCCGAGGACGATGAGGCCATCGCCGCGCCGCTCTCGCGCGCCTTGGGCCGGGAAGGCTACTCGGTCACCGTCGAACGCTTCGGTCCCGCGGTGCTGCGCCGCGCGCTCGAAGGCAACCACGATCTGCTGATCCTCGATCTCGGGCTGCCGGGAATGGACGGGCTCGAGGTGTGCCGTCAGGTGCGGGCGCGCGGCGCCGACCTGGCGGTGCTGATGTTGACCGCGCGCACCGACGAGGTCGACTTCGTGGTCGGGCTGGACGCGGGCGCCGACGACTACGTGGGTAAACCGTTCCGGCTGGCCGAACTGCTGGCCCGGGTGCGAGCGCTGTTGCGGCGCAGCGGAATCGGCGACGACACCGTCGAGGTCGGTGGCATCCGGCTCGAGCCCGCCGCGCGGCGGGTGCTGGTCAACGGTGTCGAGGTCGGCCTGGCCAACAAGGAGTACGAGCTGCTCAAGGTGCTCATCGACCGGGCGGGCCAGGTGGTTTCACGGGAGACCATCCTGCGCGAGGTGTGGGGCGATGCCGAACTGCGCGGCTCCAAGACCCTCGATATGCATATGTCGTGGCTGCGTCGCAAGATCGGGGACGAGGGGCCGATGGCGGAGCGGCGCATCGTCACCGTGCGCGGTGTCGGGTTCCGGCTGAACACCGACTGACGTGCGGCGCCGGATTCTGCGGTCCATGCTGACCGTGCTCATGCTCACCACGGTGGCGCTCGGCGTGCCGCTGACCTACACCGCGTGGCTGTGGGTCGAAGACATCACCCGCAACGACCTGCAGAACCGGCTCGAACGGATCGCGGTGGAAGTGATCGCCCAGGAACGCGAGGACGGCCGGGTGCACGACGGCCTGGATCTGCGCACGGTGCGTCCGCTGGTGCCCGACGACGGCAAGCTCACCATCATCTATCCCGCGCCGCACGACAATGCCTCGCAGGTCGATATCGGCCCCGAGCGGGTGCAGGATCCGCTGCTGGAGTCGCTGTCCATGGGCGCGTCGGGGTCGCTGCGGCTCGAGGTGCCGTCGGCGCCGATGCATGCCAGGCAGCGCCAGGCCGTCGCCGTGGTCGGCTTGGCCGTGCTGGCCTCCCTCAGCGCGGCGGTGGGGGTGGCGGTGGTGACCGCGCGCCGGGTCGCCGATCCGCTGCGCGACGTGGCGGCGCGGGCGGCGCGGCTGGCCATGGGTGATTTCCGGCCCGACCCGCGCAGGCACGGCATCGCCGAACTGGACCGCGTCTCCGACGTGCTCGATTCGGCGACCGTGGAGATCGCCGGCCGGCTGCAACGCGAGCACGCGCTGGTGGCCGACGTCTCCCATCAGTTGCGCAGCAGGCTCACCGCGGTACGGCTGCGGCTGGACGAGCTGTCGGCGCACCGGGATCCGGATGTGGTGCACGAGGCCGAGGAGGCGATGGCGCAGGTCGACCGGCTCACCGAGGCCATCGACGATCTGGTGCGCGCCTCCCGCGACGAGGATGCCACCGAGCGCGATCCGGTGCCTGTGATGGATGAGTTGCGCGGCATTGTCACCGAGTGGACCCACCCGTTCACCGAGGCCGGGCGCACGCTGCAACTGATCGGTGACGACCAGTTGCGCGCGCCGATCACCGGCTCCCGGTTGCGGGAGGCGGTCGCGGTGCTGATCGACAATGCGCTCATGCACGGCGGCGGCACCTGCACGGTGTCGGTGCGCACGGTACGTCCCGGTGGTGACCGGGAGCCGCTGGTGTGTGTGGAGATCGCCGATGAGGGCGACGGCGTCAGCGATGAGCTGGCCCCGCACATCTTCGATCGGGGTTTCTCCGGCGCCGGTTCGACCGGTGTGGGGCTGGCGCTGGCGCGGGCGTTGATCGAGGCCGATGGCGGGCGGCTGGAGTTGCAGCGGCGCAGGCCGGCGTTGTTCGCGGTGTTCCTCGGTGCGCCGACGGCGACGCGTCAGGCCAACGGTGTGGTGGGGGAGCCGCGGTAGCTTCGCGGCACTCAGCCCTGATGGCCGAGGCGGCGCTCTTCCTCGACGAGCTCTTCGAACTCTTCCATGATCTGTTCCATCTCATCGGGGAACACCCAGCGGCGCATGGCCCAGAAACGGAACGCCATCTGTAGCAGATTGCCGATGATGAACGCGCTGATGAAGTCGGCGACGTTCTCCACGAGGAAGCTGACGTCTGGTTGACGCAGGTGGAAGACGTAACTGGAAATCCACAGCGGCACGAAGCTCAGCACCACACCCACGCCGCTGACGGCGAAGAACAGCGCGGCTTCGTGGTGGCGTTCGCGGCCGCCGCGGTTCTTGAACGACCATTCTCGGTTGAGGATGTAGGAACAGATCACCGCGATCACACCGGAGATGATCTTCGCGGTGACCGGCTTAGGCTCGAGAACCGTCCACTTCAGTAGGTAGAAGATGCCGCTGTCGATGACGAATGTGGTCGCGCCGACGATCGCGAACTTGATCAGCTCACGGTGGCGATACGCGATCTCCTGCGCAGGCTTGGGAAGGACGCTGACCACGTCGTCGACGAATGACACAAGGCCCGAGTGTACCGGTAGCGGTCATTCGCACCGGACATGACAGTATTGACCGACGTGAGCGCACGTTCCTTCGATCCTTCGGCAATGCCGACCGTCACCATGATCGGCGGTGGCCAGCTCGCGCGCATGACGCACCAGGCCGCCATCGCACTCGGGCAGCGTCTGCGGGTCCTCGCCGAGCAGCCCGGCGATCCGGCCGCGCAGGTCAGCCCCGACGTCGTCCTCGGAAGTCACACCGACCTGGCCGCGTTGCGCGCCGCCGCGGTCGGCTCGCACGCGCTGACCTTCGATCACGAGCATGTGCCGACCGAGCACCTCGAGACACTGGTCGCCGAGGGCGTCAATGTGCAGCCGCCGCCGTCGGCGCTGCTCTATGCCCAGGACAAGCTGGCCATGCGGACGAAGCTGTCTGGCATGGGGCTGCCGGTGCCTGCGTTCGTCGAGGTCACCGAGCCCGCCGACGCGGTGAAGTTCGGTGCCGAGCAGGGCTGGCCGATCGTCGTCAAGGCGGTGCGCGGCGGCTACGACGGGCGCGGGGTGTGGATGCCCGAGGATGCCGCCGAAGCCGAGCGGATCGTCACCGACCAGCTCGCGCAGGGGGTGCGGCTGCTGGCCGAAGCGCGGGTGGACCTGAAGCGGGAGCTGTCGGCGATGGTGGCGCGCTCGCCGTTCGGGCAGGCCGCGACCTGGCCGGTGGTGGAGACCGTGCAGCGCAAGGGACAGTGCGCGGTGGTCATCGCGCCCGCGCCGGAGCTGTCCGAACAGGTCGGCGCCGAAGCCGAGACCATGGCGCTGGCGCTGGCCAGCGAACTCGGTGTGGTCGGCGCGATGGCGGTGGAGCTGTTCGAGACCCACGACGGCACGCTGCTGATCAACGAATTGGCCATGCGCCCGCACAATTCCGGGCACTGGGGCATGGACGGCGCCCGCACCGGCCAATTCGAGCAGCATCTGCGCGCGGTGCTCGACTACCCGCTCGGCGACACCAGCCCGCTGGCGCCGGTGACGGTCATGGCGAACATCCTCGGCGCCGCCGAGGCGCCCGCCATGTCGATGGACGAGCGGCTGCATCACCTGTTCGCCCGGATGCCGGATGCCAAGGTGCACCTGTACGGCAAGGGTGAGCGTCCCGATCGCAAGATCGGGCATGTGAACGTGCTGGGCGAGGATGTCGCCACGGTGCGGGAGAAGGCCGAGCGGGCGGCGCATTGGATGTCGCACGCCGTATGGACCGACGGATGGGATCCGCATGAGTGAGCAGCAGGGCCCGGCAGTCGGCCTGATCATGGGCAGCGACTCCGACTGGCCGACCATGGAGGCCGCCGCCGAGGCGCTGGCCGAGTTCGGGATCCGCTTCGAGGTCGGCGTGGTCTCCGCGCATCGCACTCCGCAGCGCATGCTCGACTACGCCCGTGAGGCCGCCGGGCGTGGCATCAAGGTCATCATCGCCGGCGCGGGCGGGGCCGCCCATCTGCCCGGCATGGTCGCCTCGGCCACGCCGCTGCCGGTGATCGGTGTCCCGGTCCCGCTGAAGTACCTCGACGGCATGGACTCGCTGCTGTCCATCGTGCAGATGCCCGCCGGTGTCCCCGTGGCGACCGTCTCCATCGGCGGCGCCCGCAACGCCGGCCTGCTCGCCGCCCGCATTCTCGCCACTCAGGACCCGGCCCTGCTCGAGCGCATGCGGCAGTTCCAAGCCGGACTCGAGCAGATGGTGCTGGACAAGGACGAAGCGCTGCGCCGCAAGCTGCTCGGCTGAGCAGCCACCGGGTGCTCGATACGGTGAAAAGATGACGACCGACGACTCGGCGCGGGTCAAAGCAGGCGACGACACCGTGCGCTTCCGGCTGGCCGTGGTGGATGTGGCGCTGCGATTGTTCGCCGAACAGGGGTATGAGGCGACGTCGGTGGACGAGATCGCCGAGGCCGCGGGTATTTCCCGGCGCACGTTCTTCCGGCAGTTCCGGTCGAAGGAAGACGTGATCTTCGCCGATCACGAGGCGCAGCTGGCGGCGGCGGGGGAGTACCTGGCCGCCAGCGATGAGGATCCGTGGGACGCGGTGTGCTCGGCGGTGGTGGGAGTGTTCGAGCGGTTCACCCAGTGGCGCGATATCGCCGCGCGCCGGTACCGGGTGGTGCGGCGGGTGCCCGCGCTGCGGGAACGCGAGATCGTGACGGTGTTCCGGTACGAGCGGTTGTTCACCGATTTTCTCCGTGAACAGTTGCCCGACGCGTCAGATCTGGCGCGGGTGCAGTTCACCGCCGCGGTCACCGCGACACACAACTATCTGTTGCGGCGGATGGTGCGCGGGGAATCCGATGCGGGCGCGGCCGATCTGCGGGTCGAACTGGCCGCGATTCCGCGCGGGGCGCAGCGGACGGAGTCGGAGGAGATGGTGGTCGCGGTGTTCCCACGCCATCTGCCGCCGCGCCGTGTCGCCGATCTGCTCGAACACCGTCTCGGTAACCTGTGAGCAGTCACACAGCTGGATCCTGACACTCAGTGCCATGCGGTCCCTGCCGGTAGTGCTGGGTTGGCGCGTATACTCGGCGTCGACGTGGCACTGAGTGCCGGACCAATCTGTGTGTCCGGAAAGGACCGCAGCTTTCACACACGATCAGGAGCGTGCCCGATGGCGGGAAACCCCGATTTCGACTTGTTCAAGCTCGAGGACTTCCACGATGAGCTGCGTGCGGCCATCCGCGGCCTGGCCGAAAAGGAGATCGCGCCCTACGCCAAGGACGTCGACGGCAACGCCCGCTTCCCGGAAGAGGCGCTGACCGCGCTCAACGCGGCCGGCTTCAACGCCGTGCACGTGCCGGAGGCCTACGGCGGCCAGGGTGCCGATTCGGTCGCCACCTGCATCGTCATCGAAGAGGTCGCCCGCGTCTGTGGCTCCTCCTCGCTGATCCCCGCGGTCAACAAGCTCGGCACCATGGGCCTGATCCTCAACGGCTCCGAGGAGCTGAAGCAGAAGGTCCTCGGCGACCTGGTGAACGGCAAGATGGCCTCGTACTGTCTGTCCGAGCGTGAGGCCGGGTCCGACGCCGCCTCCATGCGCACCCGCGCCAAGCAGGACGGCGACGAATGGGTGATCAACGGCTCCAAGTGCTGGATCACCAACGGTGGCAAGTCGGACTGGTACACGGTGATGGCCGTGACCGATCCCGACAAGGGCGCCGACGGCATCTCCGCCTTCATGGTGCACAAGGACGACGAGGGTTTCGTGGTCGGCCCGCTCGAGCACAAGCTGGGCATCAAGGGCTCGCCCACCGCCGAGCTGTACTTCGAGAACTGCCGGGTGCCGGGCGACCGCATCATCGGCGAGCCGGGCACCGGTTTCAAGACCGCCCTGCAGACCCTCGACCACACCCGTCCCACCATCGGCGCGCAGGCCGTCGGCCTGGCCCAGGGCGCGCTGGACGCGGCCATCGCCTACACCAAGGACCGCAAGCAGTTCGGCAAGGCCATCGCCGACTTCCAGAACACCCAGTTCATGCTGGCCGATATGGCGATGAAGGTCGAAGCGGCCCGCCTGATGGTCTACACCTCGGCCGCGCGTGCCGAGCGCGGCCAGCAGAACCTCGGCTTCATCTCCGCCGCGGCCAAGTGCTTCGCCTCCGATGTGGCCATGGAGGTCACCACCAACGCCGTCCAGCTCTTCGGCGGCGCCGGCTACACCACCGACTTCCCGGTCGAGCGGATGATGCGTGACGCGAAGATCACCCAGATCTACGAGGGCACCAACCAGATCCAGCGCCTGGTGATGAGCCGCGCCCTGCTCAAGGGCTGATTTCTCCGGCCGAGCGGCCGGACGAGTTCGGTGTGAAGGCCCCGTGCGATCGGACCACAATCGGTTCGATCGCACGGGGCCTTCGTTCCGTATAGCCGTATATGCGCCCCCATCGGTCGCTGCCCACCCGTCGCCCGGCTCGCCCAGCGCGCCCCGGATACGATGAGCGCGGCGCTCTCGGCCGTTGTGAACGCCGGTCTCGCCGATGGAACCGATAGCGAGGACCGTTCATGAACGAGCCGGCACCACAGCCGTCACGGAGACGTCGATACCTACTCCGCGCGGCTGTCGGATTCGCGCTAACGGTGGTGCTGCTGATCGCGGCCGCGTTCGGCGCCACCTCGATCATGTCGCTGCCGTCCCCGCCGACGCTGGCGCAGCTGATGTTCGCACCGCCGTCCACCCAGGGTGAGCTGTTCGCCTCGCGGACCGTGCCGGCCTCGCCGGAACCGCGGCCGCTGCCGAAAACCGAAGCACCGCTGCCGGATACGGTGCCATGGAAGGGCGCGCAGATCACGGTGTCCGAGTTCCTGGACACCACGAAGACCAACTCGTTCGTGGTGCTGCGCGATGGCGTGATGATCCACGAGTGGTACCGCGACGGCGTCGGCCCGGCCACGAAGCAGTCGTCCTGGTCGGTCGCCAAATCGGTGGTGTCGCTGCTGATCGGCCGGGCCGTCGACGCCGGGCAGATGAGCGAGGACGACCGGCTGGTCGACCTGCTGCCCGAACTCGCCACCGGCACCGACTACGACAAGGTCACCATCGGCGATCTGCTCGATATGAGTTCGGGCATAGACGTTTCGGAGAACTACAACAAGTGGGCGCCGTTCACCGGCACCGCCCGCATGTACCTGACCACCGATCTGGACGAGTTCGTCGACGGGCATCGCACGCTCGTCTTCCCGCCCGGCAGCAAGGGCGATTACCGCAGCGTCGACACCCAGCTGCTCGGGATGGCGCTGGCTCGGGTCACCGGCACCTCGCTGAGTGAGCTGCTGGCGCGCGATCTCTGGGCGCCGATCGGCGCCGTGGACGACGGCCTGTGGAATCTCGACCGCGAGGGCGGCCAGGAGAAGGCGTTCTGCTGCCTCAATGCCACCGCCCGCGATTTCGCCAAGATCGGCCAGCTGGTCGCCGACGGCGGACGTGTCGGCGAGCAGCAGATCGTGCCGCCGGCGTGGATCGAGCGGATCAGTACGCCGTCACCGCATCGGGTCTCCGATGAGGGGTACTCGGCGCAGTGGTGGCATCCGGATGGCGGCGACGGCGCCGACCTGTCGGCGGTCGGTGTCTACGGCCAATACATCTGGGTCGATCCGCCCAGCCGCACCGTCATCGTCAAGCTCAGCGATTACGGCACCTCGCAGGATGAGACGGAGACCTTCGAGGTCTTCCGCACCATCGCCCGCGCGGGCTGAACCGAGCGGGCCGCCGCTCACTTCACCAGGTCGGCGTACTCCGGATGCGAGCCGATGTACTGATCCACATACCAGCAGGTGGGGACGACGGAGAAGCCGTGTTCGCGGCTATCGGCGAGCGCGTATTCGACCACCTGGGCGGCCACACCGCGACCACGGAATTCCGGGAAGGTCATGGTGTGGTGGAAGTCGCGGACCTTGGTGTCCTCGCGTTCGGAGTAATCGGCATAGCCGGCGAGGGTGTCGTCGATGTAGATCTCGAAGCGGGTATCGGCGACATTGTGTTCGAGCCTGGTGGTCATATCGGGGTGGAACTCCTTCTCCGGCGCGGTTGTTCCGTATGCGGTCGATTCGATCACAGGATGGCGCCGGGATTGAGAATGCCGTGCGGGTCGAGCGCGTCCTTGATGCGGGTGGTCAACGCCATCACGTCGGGGCCGAGCTGATCGGGCAGCCAGGCCTTCTTGAGCCTGCCGACGCCGTGTTCGCCGGTGATGGTGCCGCCGAGGGTGATGGCCAGGTCCATGATCTCGCCGAAGGCCCGGTGCGCGCGCTCGGTCATGTCCGGATCGGTGGGGTCGTGCACGATCAGCGGGTGGGTGTTGCCGTCACCGGCGTGCGCGATCACCGACACGATCACATCGTTGCGTTCGGCGATCTCGGCGATGCCGTTGACCAGATCGCCGAGGCGCGGCAGCGGAACGCCGACGTCTTCGAGCAGCAGCGGCCCGAGTCGTTCCACCGCGGGGATGGCGAATCGCCTGGCCGCGGTGAAGGCTTCTCCTTCCTCGGCGTCCTCGGTGTGGAAGACCTCGGTGGCTCCGGCCTTCGCGCAGGCCGCGACCATGACCTCGGCCTCGTGCGCGGCGAACGCGCCGGGCGCGTCGGAGCGGGCGACCAGCAGCGCGGCGGCCTCGCGATCCAGGCCCATGCGCATCTCATCCTCCACGGCGTTGATCGCGACGGTGTCCATGAATTCGAGCATGGCCGGGCGCAGCGCGCCGGTGATGGACAGGATGGCCTCGGTCGCGGCGGTGAGCGTGCCGAAGGAGGCGACCACGGTGCTCTGCGGCGGTTGCGCGGGCAGCAGTCGCAGGGTGAGTTCGGTGATGACGCCGAGGGTGCCTTCGCTGCCGACGAACAGCTTCGTCAGCGACAGGCCAGCCGAATCCTTCAACCTCGGCCCGCCCAGCCGCACCGGCGTGCCGTCGGCCAGCACGACCTCCATGCCGAGCACGTAGTCGGTGGTGACGCCGTACTTCACACAGCACAGCCCGCCCGCGTTGGTCGCGGCGTTGCCGCCGATCGAGCACATCTCGAACGACGACGGATCCGGCGGGTACCACAACCCGTGCTCGGCGACGGCCCGCTTGACCTCGGCATTGAGCAGACCCGGCTGCACCACCGCGGTACGGGTGACCGGGTCGACGGTGATCGCGCGCATGCGTTCGGTGCTCAGCACGATCCCGCCGTCCACCGCGGTCGCCCCACCGGACAGCCCCGAGCCCGCGCCGCGCGGCACCACCGGTACCCGGCGCGCGTGTGCCCAGCGCAGGGTCGCCGCGACGTCGGCGGTGCCGGTCGCCCGGACCACCGCGAGCGGGGTACCGGCATCGGGGTCACGGGCCCAGTCGTGCCGGTAGCCGTCGAGCACATCGGGGTCGGTGACCACCGCGCCGTCGGGCAGGGAGTCGATCAGCTCGTGCAGGTCCACCCCGATAACACTAGGGCCACCGCCGCGAGCGCAAGCCATCGAATGTGATGTCGCGCGCCGGAGTGGCCCGGCGGCGGGTCGTGGGGCGACAATCAGCTGTCGGGGTTAGTGCACTGGTCGGGCGGAGGGATGGCGTTGATGCAAGTCGAACCGCAGAGTTGCCGGGAGCTGGTGGCCGCGATGTTGTCCGCCGAGTTCGTCGACGGCGGAGTCGATCCGGCGGCGTTGCGCCGCGTACACGCGGGTGAGCACGCCGAATGGGCGCTGGCCCTGGATCGGTCCGGGATGTTCGGCACCGATACCGTCGCGGCGGTCACCGCGCGGTGGCGCGAGGATCCGCGGGTGCTGTTGGATGCCCTGCTCACCGAGGCCGACGACGTCACCCGCCGCCGCTGCCTCACCGCATGGGCCGCACTCGATGACAGCGGCGCGGGCACCCGCGCTCGGATGGCCTAACCAGCTCGTTTCCCAGTTGATCATCTCGGTGACACCTGCCGCTGGCATGCTGGCCGCCGTGCATGATCTGGCCGTCGCCGCCGAGACCTTGGCCGAGCGTTTCACTCGCCTGTGCGAGGCCGTGGTCGCGCGGCTGCCCTGGGGCCTCGACCGCATCGTCGCGCCGACGTTCCTCGGGTTCGCGCTGATCAACAGCTTCACCTTCGCGGTGGATCTGGTGCTGCTCACCGCCCTGCACAGCGGGTTCGGGTTGCCGCTGTGGTTGTCGGTGACGGTCGGCTATGTGTGCGCGTTCGGGCTGGCCTTCCTCCTCAACCGCACCTTCAACTTCCATTCGCACGCCCCGATCGGCAGGCAGGCCGTGGTGTACGCGGTGGTCGTGCTGATCAACTACCTGGCCTTCATCCTCGGCGTCAGCACGGGCCTGGCCGCGCTGGGCCTCGAATACCACCTGTCCCGGCTCGCGGCCGGCGCCTGCGAGGCGGTCTACATGTACAGCGCGATGCGCTGGGTGGTCTTTCGCCGGCGCGCGGAACCCGCGTCCGACGTGACCTGACGGCGGCCGGCGGCGCCGAACGGAATCCGGGTGGATACGCAACGACCCGGCGGGCTCGCCGAGTCACTGAAGCAGTCTGACCGTGTCCCCGTCGACGACGACCACATCGTCATCGGTGAGCGCCCAGTGCTCGATGCCCGCGGCACGGTAGGCGGCGGCCAGCCGGTTGCCGTCACCGCCGGGGTCGGTGGGGGAATCGATGTGCGGGACGATGGGCCGGTCGATCAATCCCAGACCGTCCCAGCGCGGTTCGATGCCGCAGGCCGGTAGCACCTCGGCGGGATCGTCGGCGGTTTCCAGGCCGTGCAGATCGGGTGCGAGCACGCACGCTCCCGCGCTGTATCCCGCGTACACCAGGGCGTCGGCGGCGAGCAGCCGCCCGATGACGAGATCGGCGCCGCTGCGCGCGAACTGCGCTCGCAGCACGAAGGTATTGCCCCCGCGCACCCACAGCATCGGGAATTCGGCCAGCCGCTGCTCCAATGCCGCCGCGCGGCCGGTGTATTCGCGCAGATCCACTTCCTCCGGCCGATAGCCGAGCGTGCGCAGCGGCACCAGATCGCTGGTCACCGCCGCGGCTCGGGACTGCGGCCAGGCGTCGCAGGCGTTGGCGATCACCGCGACCCGGCCCGGCGCCCCGGCGAGTCCGGCGAGCGCGCCGGCGTGCGCGCCGAAACGGTAGGACGCCAGGAACAGTCGCATCGGTTCAGATGGTGAAGGCGAGGGTGCGCACCAGCCGCCTGCCCAGTTCGTCGTCGCCGGCGAAGCCGATCTCGCCCATCCGCGAATCGGCGGTCACCCGGCCGCCGCCGAGCCGGACCATCAGGCCGGAATCCAGCGTGATGGTCGTCGTCGGCGGCCCGTCGAAGCCGTCCACATAGCGGGCCCTGCCTTCGACCGCGATATGCAGCGTGCGCGCCAGTGGTCCGGTCAGTTCGAAGGTGATCCGCGAACCTTCCGGAGCCTTGCCGACCTTGGCGATCACTCGCGGCACGGTCTGTGCGAACTCCTGGAACGCCAGCTCGCCCCGTGGCCCGCCCTCGTCCACCCGGACGCCGAGCGCGTCGGCGAGATCCAATTCGTGCATCCAGCAGTCGAACAGCCGCACCCGCATGAACCGGCCGTAGCTCACCGGCCCGATCGGTGACTGGGTCTGCGCCTGCCACTGCGTCTCGTCCATCGCCGACAGCGCCTTGCGCCTGCGTTCGGTGACGTCGCGGAACCGTTGCAGCAGTGCGGATCCGGTGAGCGGGCGCAGCCGCTGGATCCAGATCTCGTTGAACACCGCCGTCTCGTTGCGCACGTGCGGCAACGAATGCACATCGATCTCCGGCTGCGAGCGATCGCGGGCCGGCGGCTTCTCCCCGAGCAGGAACGACTCGGTGCCCACCACATGGGCCACCACATCGAAGACGGTCCAGCCCGGCAGCGGGGTAGGGCTGCGCCACACATGCTCTTCCAGCCCGTCGACGAGGGTGGCGATGGCTTCCCACTGCTCCGGCAGCAGTGCGGTGAGCTCGGCCTGATTCGGCGTATCCGTCATCGTGGTGCGGGTCCTTCCCCCGTGCTGGTCTGATCGTTGTCGAATTCGGTTGCGGTCGAGGTCTTTTCGGTCTCGGCGCCGAGTGCGTCCAGGCCCGAGCGGATCGCGGCGGCGGTGGAGCCGGCCTCGTGCGGGCGGCGCAGCAGGAAGCCGGCCGCGAAGCGCAGCTTGTCGCCGTGCCTGCGTGGCACCACGTGCAGGTGCACATGCGGCACGGTCTGGAAGGCCGCTGTGCCATCGTTGAGGATGAGATTGGCGCCGTCGGCGGCCAGTCCGCCGCGCCGGATCGCCAGCGCCAGTCGATGCCCGGCGCGGAACAGTTCGGCTCCGGTATCGGGATCGAGGTCCTCGAGTTCGGTGGCATGACGTTTCGGCACCACAAGGGTGTGCCCGCGAGCGATCGGGCGGATGTCGAGAAACGCGCACAAAGTGTCGTCCTCGTACACCTTGGTCGCCGGAGCTTCACCCGCCACGATGCGGCAGAAGACGCAGTCGTTCACACGGCGACCATACGGCGTACGAGTGGCCTGGGACACCCCGCGGCCGGTTATCGGCGTGATGCCCATCACTGCGGTCGGCGGTCGCGGCTGTCCGACCGGCCGACGTACCTCCAGGTGGGTAACCCACCCGGACGTTCGCTCTTGTGCCGTTTGCGCTGCTCAGTCACGATCTGAGTCCGAAAGGGCAACCTAACCCGGGCGTCCGCGTGTGACCGGACTCTCAGCTAAGCTCACCGCGGTCCGGGTACAGTTGCCAGGATTTGGTGGAACTTACTCTTCGGTAACTTCGTTCGGCCGCCGTTCAGTGGCGCTGAGTCGTTCGGTAGAGCTAAGCCAGCACGAGAAGGAAGTCTGACAGGTGGAGACAACGCAAAACGTGGGCGAGGAGTCCCCGCGCGGAGCGCGTGTCGGAGTCGTTCGCGAAACCGGCGCGGGCGAACGACGTGTCGCATTGGTACCCAAGATCATTCCTGCCCTGGTGAAACAGGGCGTGCAGGTGGTCGTGGAATCCGGTGCCGGACTCGGCGCGCTCATTCCCGACGAGGCCTACATCGAGGCAGGCGCGACCATCGGCGATCCGTGGTCGGCCGAGGTCGTGGTCAAGGTCGCCCCGCCCAGCGACGCCGAAGTCGCCAAGCTGTCGGCCGGGCAGACGCTGATCGGGTTCCTGGCCCCGCGCAATGCCGACAACCAGATCGCCACGCTGAAATCGGCCGGCGTGCAGGCCTTCGCGGTCGAGGCCATCCCGCGCATCTCGCGCGCGCAGGTGATGGACGCGCTGTCCTCGCAGGCGAACGTGGCCGGCTACAAGGCCGTGCTGCTCGCGGCCTCGGAGTCGACCCGCTTCTTCCCGATGCTCACCACCGCGGCAGGCACTGTGAAGCCGGCCACCGTGCTGGTGCTCGGTGTGGGTGTGGCCGGTCTGCAGGCGCTGGCCACCGCCAAGCGGCTCGGCGGGCGCACCACCGGTTACGACGTGCGCCCCGAGGTCGCCGATCAGGTGCGTTCGGTCGGCTCGCAGTGGCTGGATCTCGGTATCGACGCCGCCGGTGAGGGCGGCTACGCCCGCGAGCTCACCGACGAGGAGAAGGCCAAGCAGCAGCAGGCCCTCGAAGACGCCATCAAGGGCTTCGACGTCGTCATCACCACCGCGCTGGTGCCGGGACGCCCGGCGCCGCGCCTGGTCACCGCCGCCGCGGTGGAGGGCATGAAGCCCGGCAGCGTGATCGTCGACCTGGCCGGTGAGACCGGCGGTAACTGCGAGCTGACCGAACCCGGCCAGACCGTGGTCAAGCACGGCGTCACCATCTGCTCGCCGCTGAACCTGCCCGCGACCATGCCCGAGCACGCCAGCGAGCTGTACTCGAAGAACATCGCGGCGCTGCTGGAACTGATGCTGGTCGACGGCAAGCTCGCCCCTGATTTCGACGATCAGGTGCTCGCCGATTCCTGCGTCACCCGCGAGGTGGAGAACTGATGTACACCGAACTGCTTGCCAATATCGCGATCCTGGTGCTGTCCGGCTTCGTCGGATTCGCGGTCATTTCCAAGGTCCCCAACACCCTGCACACCCCGCTGATGTCGGGCACCAACGCCATTCACGGCATCGTGGTGCTCGGCGCGCTGGTGACGCTCGGCAAGGTCGAGGACCCGTCGGTGCTGATGCAGGTGATCCTGTTCGTCGCCGTCGTCTTCGGAACCCTGAACGTCATCGGTGGTTTCGTGGTCACCGACCGCATGCTCGGCATGTTCAAGGGCAAGAAGCCGGCCGCATCTGGCAACACCGAGAAGGCGAGTCGCTGAGTCATGGACAACCTGGTCAACATTCTCTACATCGTCGCGTTCTCGCTGTTCATCTACGGTCTGATGGGCCTGACCGGCCCGAAGACCGCGGTGCGCGGCAACTGGATCGCCGCAGCCGGTATGGGCATCGCGGTGATCGCGACGCTGATCGCGGTGCGTGACACCGGCAACTGGATTCTCATCATCGCCGGCCTCGTGGTCGGTGTGGTGCTCGGCGTTCCGCCGGCCAAGTTCACCAAGATGACCGAGATGCCGCAGCTGGTCGCGGCGTTCAACGGCGTCGGCGGTGGCACGGTCGCGCTGATCGCGTGGGCCGAATTCCTCGACACCACCGGGTTCTCGAACTTCAAGCACGGCGAGGAACCGACCGTGCACATCGTGATCGGTTCGCTGTTCGCGGCGATCATCGGTTCGATCTCGTTCTGGGGTTCGCTGATCGCGTTCGGCAAGCTGCAGGAGATCCTGCCCGGCCGCCCGATCGGTCTGGGCAAGCTGCAGCAGCCGCTGAACCTGCTGCTGCTGGTCGGCTCGATCGCCGCCGCGGTCTACATCGGGGTGCAGGCCGCCGACGGCGGGGCCTCCCAGCTCTGGATGATCGCGGTGCTGGTGCTCGCGGGCATCCTGGGTCTGATGGTCGTGCTGCCCATCGGCGGCGCCGATATGCCCGTGGTGATCTCGCTGCTCAACGCCCTCACCGGTCTGTCGGCCGCGGCGGCCGGTCTGGCGCTGAACAACACCGCGATGATCGTTGCGGGCATGATCGTCGGCGCGTCCGGCACCATCCTCACCAACCTGATGGCCAAGGCGATGAATCGGTCCATCCCGGCCATCGTGGCCGGCGGGTTCGGTGGCGGCGGTGGCGCCGCGGCCGGTGCCGGTGGCGGTGAGGCCAAGCAGGCCAAGGCCACCTCGGCCGCCGACGCCGCGATCCAGATGGCCTATGCCAACCAGGTCATCGTGGTGCCCGGCTACGGTATGGCCGTCGCGCAGGCCCAGCACGCGGTCAAGGAGATGGCCGCGCTGCTCGAAGCCAAGGGCGTCGAGGTCAAATACGCCATCCATCCCGTCGCGGGCCGTATGCCCGGCCACATGAACGTGCTGCTGGCCGAGGCCGAGGTGTCCTACGACGCGATGAAGGAGATGGACGACATCAACGGCGAGTTCGGCCGCACCGATGTCGCCCTGGTGATCGGCGCCAACGACGTCACCAACCCGGCCGCCCGCGAGGACTCCTCCAGCCCCATCTACGGCATGCCGGTGCTCAACGTCGACCAGGCCAAGTCGGTCATCGTGCTCAAGCGCTCGATGAACTCCGGCTTCGCCGGCATCGACAACCCGCTGTTCTACGCCGACCACACCTCCATGCTGTTCGGCGACGCCAAGAAGTCCGTCGGTGAGGTCACCGAGGAACTGAAGGCGCTGTAATCCAGGCGGTTTCGCGCGAACACGGCCCGTCGTCCGGTAGGGACGGCGGGCCGTCGCGTTGCCGGTGAACCGATATTCGCTGGACGTTCCCCGTTCCGGCGCGAAGCATGGTGGCGATGTTCGAACACAGTGAAGCTCTGCGGCTGGTCGGCACACCGGAGGCGTCCGCGGATGCCACCGGCGGGCTCGACTGGTCGGTCCGGCTCGATTCCTACTATTCCGCGCGCGACGTGCTCGATGTGCTGGCACTGACGCCGTTCGCGCGCGGCGCGCTGCCCTGCTACCGGAAGGTGCATCTGGAGCGGGTACGTCCGCAGGCTTTGCTGCGTCCGGCCGGGTCGACGGTGTCGCGGATGGTCAACGAAGGCGGCAGCGTCTCGGTGCTGGTGCACGGTGACGGCTGGACCTTGCGGTCGGATCGCTGGGAGGACCGCAGCGGCGTCGTCGAAGTGGTCGCGGTCGACGATGAACTCGCCGAACGGATCATGACCGAGGCGACCCACGAGGCGGTGGACGAAACCATCGCCGACGACGTGGTCAAGATGGGTTTCTGGCATCTGGACGAGCACCAGGGCCCGCGCCGGCGCGTGCTCGACATCTCGACCCCGGCCTGGACCGATATTCGCGGCAACTACTCGGCCCCGGTGGCAGCAACACTGGATCGGCTGATGGCGCTGGCGGCGGCCGATATTCGCGGCAGGCTGTTGCTGCTGCACGGCGCGCCCGGCACCGGGAAGACCACCGCGCTGCGGGCCCTCGCGCGCTCCTGGGGTGCCTGGTGTCAGGCCGATTGTGTGCTCGATCCGGAGGTCTTGTTCTCCCAGCCGGGATACCTGATGTCGGCGGCGATGGGTGCCGACGGCGGCGAACAGGGGGCCGGGCGCTGGCGGCTGCTGGTGCTCGAGGATTGCGACGAACTGATCCGCGCCGAGGCCAAAGAGTCTGCGGGACAGGGCCTTTCCCGGCTGTTGAACCTGACCGACGGGATGCTCGGCCAGGGCCGGGATGTGCTGATCGCGATCACCACCAACGAGGATCTGTCCCGCCTGCATCCAGCTGTCACCCGGCCGGGGCGGTGCCTGGCCCAGCTCGAAGTGGGTCGGCTCAGCTATGCCGAATCGCTGGTCTGGCTGGGCGAACACGCTGAGCGCGTGGAGGTTCCGGCCGGCGGCGCGACGCTGGCGGAACTGATCGCGTTGCGGGATGGGGCCGACCAGATCGTGACGGCGGCCAAGCCGGCCGAATCCGGGATGTACCTGTAAGTTCGCCGGCGCGGGCGATCCCGCGCGGCACTTCCGTGAAGTCGTCGACGGCGGCGAATCCGATGGGCCGATTTTCGGGGGATGTCCCGGGTCGTCCGGCATGGCCGAATCCTGTTCTGGGTGTGGTGGTTTCGACGCAATCATGATCCACGCGGTGTGCGGGGCCGCCGGCCCGCTCGCGCGGCAGGGTGCTGGCGTGTCGGACCGCATGGCACGGGGGTTGCGGCGATGGCGCTGTTACCGTCGTCGGCATGCCGAGTATCGGAGCGAAGCTGTTGCGGACGCGGTGGTTCGTGCGGGCGCCCATCTGGGTGTTCCGAGCACGCCTCGGATTCCTGTTCGGTGGCCGGCTGCTGCTGCTCGAACATCTCGGCCGCACGTCCGGGCAGGTGCGCTACGTGGTGCTGGAGACGGTCGACCGGCCCGACGCCGACACCGTCATCATCGCCTCCGGCTTCGGCAAGACCGCACAGTGGTACCGCAACCTGCTGGCCGAACCGCACTGCCGGGTCAGCGTCGGATGGCGCCACCGCGCCCCCGCCGTGGCTCGCATGCTCGGCATCGAAGAAACCGCGGCTGTGCTGGCCGGGTACCGGGTGCGCCATCCGAAGGCGTACCAGGAGCTCAGCGGCGTCATCCAGGAGGCCACCGGGCAGGGTATCGACACCGTGCCGATGGTCGAGCTGTCGATGCGGGGCTGATCATTCGAGGCGTGCCTCGAGGCGGCTGTTTGCGCGGTGCGATTCGACAGGCGACGGATCGGCGGCCCGAGAACGGCCGGGACGTCGGAGCCCGCGTTGCGCGATCACTCCACGGAGTGCTTCGCCGATTCGGCCGGGGTGGTCGCGGCCGACGTTGCGGGCGGGGCCACGACACCGGCGAACACGCAGCACAGCACCACGATCGCCAAGGGCACCACGAACGTGGCCGTGAGCGGGATCAGCGCCGTGAGCCAGCCGATCACCGCCGGACCAGCAAGCAACCCCACATAGCCGATGCTGAACACCCGTGACATATCCGTCGCGGCATTGCCGGAACCGAGATTGCCAGCGGCGGTGAAGATCTGCGGGATGCCGCCCGCCAAGCCGAGCCCGCACAGCGCCCAGCCGGCCAGTGTGAGCGGCACCCACGGCGACACCAGGATGAGCAGCAATCCGAGCGCGGCGAGCAACGAACCGTAGCGCACCACCGCGACCCGGCCGAAGGCGCCGCTGACCCGGTCGGCGGTGAAACGGCCGAGCGTCATGGTGACCGAGAACGCGCCGAAAGCCAAGGCCGCGGTGGACTCGTCGGTATCGAGGTGCACGCGCATCTGCAGCGTGCTCCAGTCGTTGGCGACGCCCTCGGTGAGCAGGAGGCCGAACGCCAGCGCCGCCAGCGCCCACACCTTGCGGGAACCGCCGCCGTCGGCCTCGTCTGCCTCGTGTTGCGGTGGGGCATGCGGCAGCAGCCGGGGCAGGCAGGCCAGCACGATGACGACTCCCGCGGCCGCCGCCAGCGACATCGTCAGCCATGGCGGCCAGTTCAACCGCAGGGTGAGCGCTCCGGCCAGCGCGCCGAGCAGACCGCCCCCGGAGAACAGCGCGTGGAAGGCCGAAAGGATCGGGCGCCGATACTCCCGTTCCACATGCACCGCTTGGGTATTCATCGACACGTCCAGGGCGCCGTTGCCGAACCCGAACGCCGCCAGCGCGATCGCCAGCGACACCGGCCCGCTCGCCAGCCCCGGCCCGATCACACATACCGACGCCGTCACCCCGGCCACGCCGACCAGCGCCCGGCTGCCGAACCGGTCCGCGAGCGGCCCGGCCAACCGCATGCCCACGATGCCAGCGCCCGCCATCAACAGGATGAACATGCCGAGCGTGGAATGGGCGATGCCGGTGCGTTCGGTGATCGCCGGAATATGCACCACCCACATGGCGAGCAGGAACCCGTTGAGCCCGAAGACGGTGAACACCGCCGCGCGGGCGGTCCGCACCATCGGGTCGATCGTCGAGGCACCCACCGCCTCGACGGTACCGCCGCTCACCGGTTCGGACGAGCCGGATCCGCACCGGCTCCGTCGACGGGCCGCTCGGCGATGCGCATCGCCCAGGACCGGAACTCGGCGAGGTCGCCGAGCCCGTCGCGGACCTGCTGTGGCACGAAACGGGTTGTCGCCGCCTCGAGTAGGTCGCACAGCCCGAGATGCACCCATTCCCAGACTTTGACGTTGTACGCGTGCACGACCGGCCCCACCCGCGCACGGATGCTCGCGACCTCGGCGGCGGGGATGCCCGCGCGTGCCAGCCGGGCAACGGTGGCCTGCTGGGCCGCCTCGGAGAACTCGGTGTCCAGATATGGTTCGAGCAGGTCGGCCCACACGTCGACGCGGTGCGTGATCGGAATGGCATTCGCCGTGCAGAACTCGGTCAGCTCGTCGCGCTGCTTCGCCGACACGAACAGCGTGAGCCCCGTGCGGGTGCGGATCTCCGGCGGAAACGCGGCCGGGTCGGCGTCGCGAATATCGGCGGCGGGCACTTCACGCCCGTCGGGCAGGTCGGCGGCCGAGAGGTGCTCGCTGCCGAAGCACACCCGGTCCTCGGTGAAAACGACGTCGATCCCCATCATGCGCGCCCCCTTTCTCGATGCGTTCCATACTCGCATCCGGCACCGACAGAATCGGCGTAGTTGCGGGCCGATGCGGGTGTTTTCGTACGGTTCGCCGCCGGTGCGCCGCGTCGTACAGTAAGGGCATGGACGCGCTGGCCGGCTTGCTCGAAGGCCCACGGGCACGCGGTGCCTTTCTGATGCGGTCGGTGCTGCAACCGCCGTGGTCGCTGCGCATCGAGGACGAGGCGCCGTTGACGGTGCTCGCGATGATCAGGGGAAGTGCGTGGCTCATGACCGATGACGAACCCGAGGGCCGCCGGGCGAACGCGGGCGACGTCGTGGTGTTCAGCGGCGGACGCCCATACGACGTGGCCGACGATCCGTCCACCGAACCGCAGATCATCATCAAGCCCGGCCAGGTGACGATGACGCCCGACGGTGACATCCTCTGCGAGACCCTGAGTCTGGGCGTGCGCGAGTGGGGCACCGACCCGAACGGCGAGACCATGATGGTCACCGGCACCTACGAATCGGCGGGTGCGGTCAGCCAGGGTCTGTTGCGCGCCCTTCCGCCTGTCATCGTGCTGCCGCGCGGTGAATGCGACACCCGGCTGCTCGAACTGCTCGTCGATGAGATGTCCAAGGATCAGCCCGCACAGGGCGCCGTCCTGGATCGCCTGCTGGACCTGCTGCTCATCGCGGCCCTGCGCGCCTGGTTCGCCCGTAACGACGCCCCCGCGTGGTACCACGCCTACGACGATCCGCTGGTCGGCAAGGCACTGCGGCTGTTGCAGCACAATCCGGCGCACGGCTGGACGGTGGCGAGCCTGGCCGCGGCGGTCGGGGTGTCGAGGGCCGCGCTGGCGCGCCGGTTCACCGATCTGGTGGGGGAGCCGCCGATGGCGTTCCTGACCGAATGGCGGCTGGCGCTGGCGGCCGACCTGCTCCAGGACTCCGACGCCACCATCGAGTCCATCGCGCGCCAGGTCGGTTACGGCAGCGCGTTCGCGCTCAGCTCGGCCTTCAAACGCCAGTTCGGCGTGAGCCCGCGCGACCACCGCAGGGGCGCGGGACCGTCGCCGGTATCGTCGGCCGGGTGACGCAGCAGTATCCGGTGCTCTGGCCGGTGCCCACCCGGTGGGCCGACAACGACCACTACGGGCACGTCAACAACGTGACCTACTACTCGTACTTCGACACCGCGGTCAACGCGTGGTTGATGCACGCCACCGGCACCGATATCCGCGACCTGCCCGCCCTCGGGGTGGTGGCGCAGACCTCGTGCCAGTACCTCGGCTCGATCAGCTTCCCCGACCAACTCCAGGTCGGCCTGCGGATCTCGCGGCTCGGCCGCTCCAGCATCACCTACGACCTGGCGATCTTCCGCGAGGCCGACGGCGCGCTGGAGTTGGCCGCCACCGGCACCTTCGTGCACGTCTACGTGGATTCCGAGACCCGCAAGCCGGTGCAGATCCCCGAGGTCATCCGTACCGCCGCGGCCCAGCTCGTCACGGACTGATCAGGCCATCGAATTCTGTAGGGCCGCCTGGAACCGGCGCATACCGTCGAGCCAGCGGTCGTAATCGCTGCCCTTGTAGCGGTACATCTTCAGCACCTCTGGATGCGGGAGGATGAGGAAGGTCTCGGCCTCGATACCGGCCATCACCGTCTCGGCGACCTCTTCCGGGGTGAGTACCGCACCGGCCGTCGTCACCGCCTTGATCGCGAGTTCGCCGGCCTCGGCATTCTCCGGCGGCATCATGCCACCGTGCAGCAGTTGGGTGTCCACTCCCATCGGGCACAGGCAGCTGACCCGAATGCCCTTGTCGCCGTAGGTCACCGACAACCATTCGGCGAAGCCCACCGCCGCATGCTTGGACACCGAGTACGGCGCCGACCCGATCTGGGTGAGCAGACCCGCCGCCGACGCGGTCGTCACGAAGTAGCCGCTGCCTCGTTCCAGCCATCCGGGCACGAGCTGCCGTGCCGCGCGCACATGCCCGAGCACATTGACCTCGAGCGCGGCCGTCCACTGCGCATCGGTGCTGTCCAGGCCGGGCCCGCCGCCGATGCCCGCATTGGCGAAGAACAGGTCCACCGGGCCGAATTCGGCTTCGGCGCGTTCGATGAGAGTGGCGATCACCGCGTCGTCGGCGACGTCACCGCCCACCGCGATCGCGGCGGTGCCGAGCGAATCCGCCACGTCCTGCGCCGCCGCGACGTCGAGATCCGCGACCACCACGCGCGCGCCGCCCGCTACCAGCCGTCGCGCCAGCGCCGCTCCGATTCCCGCGCCGGCTCCGGTGACGACGGCGACTTTGCCCGAAATATCCATGCCCGCACGATAGCGGTCGCATGCTCGCGCCGTGCCCGGACGATCTCGCAGCTGACTCCGCATCGGCCACCGATATCCGCGACGCCCGGTCAGCCCGATTCGGCGATCCGTTCCAATAGCGGCGAGATCCGCGGCCCGACCAATTCGCGCATCACCAGAGCCATATTGGTCCGCTCCACGCCCGGGATCTTCAGGATGCGGCCGGTGATGCGGTAGAGATCGTCCGCGTCGCGGGCCACCACACGGACGGTGAGATCGGTGGCACCGGTCATGCCGCAGACCTCGGTGACCTCGGGGACTTCGGCGAGTTCGTCGACCACGGGATCGAGTTTGTGCTGGTCGACCACCACGGCCACGAACGCGGCCAGCGGATAGCCCAGCGCTCGCGCCTCGACGCGACGCTCGAAACTGGCCAGCACACCATTGGCCTCCCACCGCGCCAGTCGCGCCTGCACGGTATTGCGGGACAACCCGAGCCGCGCGGCCAGCTCGACACCGGTCGCTCGCGGGTTGTCCACCAGTTCCAGCAGCAGCCGCGCGTCGGTGGCGTCGACGGCGGGATCGGCGAGCTCTCGACCGGTCATATATCGCATGATGACACGCGCCGGCTGCCTGACACGGGCGATCAGTGCCTGCGGCGGCCTTGGTGTGCCAGGCACGGGCGGAGTATCCGCCCGTGCCCTCGATTCGGCCTACCGTCAGTACGGGCAGGTGATCGACGAGCCGCACATCAGGCGATCGATCAGCGAAAGCACCGCGCTACCCGAGGACGCCCCGCCCGGTGCGGGTTCACCCGGTGCGACCACCGGGGTGACCATCGGGGTGACGGGCAGCGGCTCGGCGATGGCCGGACCCGCGGTGAGAACGGTGCCGAGAGCCAGTGCCGCGACGCCTGCGCCGAGCAGCTTGGTGAACGACATGAGAAATCCTTTGTTCGACTGCGGTGAGATCGTCTCGGTCGCGGATCGGACCGAGCCGTGCGGCATCGCCAGAGCCGGCATCTCGATGGCGATGCTGGGCGCGAGGACGGCCGAATATGCCCTTCTTCTAACAGGTTTGGCTCGGCCGCGCGGCCCACGGAGACTATCGGGGTGCCCGTCGGGCCGTTACAGCGGAACTTCTGGCTGTGGTTACCAGGTCCGATCCGTCGGCTCCGTTCTCGTACGAGACGACGGTGCGACTCGGCGCAGCCATGGTGGGCCTGGGTGGGTCATCGAGTCCGCCCGTCCGCCTGCCGGGGCTCAGTTCCGCCTCGGAGCAGCGGTGATAGCGCCGCGCCGAGTAGTTGATCTGTCACAACGTGCAATATGACCGGCGCCGGTGCCCCGGAATCGCGCACTCTGCTCAGTTTCGTGTCGCTCGCTTGCGCACAACGCAGGATCGTGGATGCTGTGTGATACAGGACACAATCCTGACTCCGATGTGCAGGAGGCGGTGAAGGAGATGCTCGGCAAACCCAGCTATCCGGTACAACTGATCCAGCCCGACGGACGGCGCGTCCTCGACCGCGAACACGCCGCGGTGGTCGCCGATGTCGGGCCCGACAGGCTGCGTGACCTCTACGAAGACCTGGTGGTGACCCGCCGCATCGACACCGAGGCGACAGCCTTGCAGCGGCAGGGCCGGCTCGGGCTATGGGCGCCATTGCTCGGCCAGGAGGCCGCGCAGGTGGGATCGGCGCGCGCCCTGCGCCCCGACGACTATGTGTTCTGCAGCTACCGGGAGTCCGCGGTCGCCTATTGCCGCGGCGTCGACCCGGCCCGATTGACCCGGATGTGGCGCGGTGTCGCCCATTCCTGCTGGGATCCCGATGCCATCAATATGACCAATCCGGCCATCGTCGTCGGCGCGCAGGGCTTGCACGCCACCGGCTACGCCTACGCCGCGCATCTGGAAGGCGCCGATATCGCCGCCATCGCCTACTTCGGTGACGGCGCCACCAGTCAGGGCGATATCGCCGAGGCGCTGGGTTTCGCCGCGAGCTGGAGCGCGCCGGTGGTGTTCTTCTGCCAGAACAATCACTGGGCGATCAGCGAACCGGTCCGGTTGCAGAGCGCAACCCCCATCGCCCAGCGCGCCCTCGGCTACGGCATCCCCTCGGTGCAGGTCGACGGCAATGATGTGCTGGCGGTGCTCGCCGTCACCCGGCAGGCGCTGGCCCGCGCTCACGCCGGTGGCGGCCCGTCGTTCATCGAGGCGATCACCTACCGGATGGGTCCGCACACCACCGCCGACGATCCGACCCGCTATCGCTCCGACGCCGAAACCGAGGAATGGAAGAGGCGCGACCCGATCGACCGGGTGCACCGGCTGCTCGATCGGGAGAACCTGCTGGACGAGCAGTTCGAGCAGCGGGTCCGCGACAAGGCCGACGAGATCGCCACCGTGGTCCGCACCGCGACCATCGACATGCCCGATCCCGATCCGATGGAGCTGTTCGATCACGTCTACAGCACCGAGCATCCGCTGATCGCCGAACAACGGCGCGCGTATGCGCAGCACCTGGCCGCCCACGCGCCTACGGAAGGAGTCCCGTCATGATCACCACCTTCGCAGCCGCACTCAATTCCGGTCTGCGCCGGGCGCTGGAGGACGATCCGAAGGTGCTGCTCATGGGCGAGGACATCGGCCGCCTCGGTGGGGTGTTCCGGGTGACCGACACGCTGCAGAAGGATTTCGGCAACAACCGCGTCATCGATGCGCCGCTGGCTGAATCCGGCATCATCGGAACCGCGTTCGGCATGGCGCTGCGTGGATTCCGGCCGGTGTGCGAGATCCAATTCGACGGGTTCGTCTACCCGGCCTTCGACCAGATCGTCTCCCAGGTGGCCAAGATCCACTATCGAACCCAGGG
>NZ_BAFY01000051.1 GCF_000308555.1 Nocardia cyriacigeorgica NBRC 100375
CATCGAGCCGCCGGTCATCACCACCGTGCCGACGGCCGGTGGTGGTGGTGGTACCGGGACACCGGGCACGGGCGGGGCGACCACGGGCTGACCGAGCGTCATCGGTCACCACTGACCGAAGCGGGATTCAAAGACGGGTGAAACCGATCGTCGGAAGACGGTCGGTGTTTTTGTGTCCGTGGTTTTTCCAGAGGCTGGGAAGGCGCGTGAGAAGACGCACATCATGATCTGGCGCACGCGTGGCGTGTTCGCGTGGCGGACCGAGGAATCGGACCGTTATGGCCGAGGGAACCGATCAGCTGTCGAAACCGTCGAAGCCGTCGCCGTGGAACGCCTCGTTCATCGAAGCGTCGGCGTAGCCCCGGCAGTAATCCCAGGTGACGTAGGCCTCGGGGGTCGGATCGTAGGCCGGCTCATGCGGGCGGACCGTGCCGTCGACCAGTAGCTGGAGCAGATTGGCGCGCAGCATGTCCCAGTCGTGGTAGTGATCCTGCCTGCAGTCCTCGCAGCTCACGACCAGGCCGCGGATGCCGCGGTGGCCGAGTAGCGCTTCGTACACCGCGAGGTCGGCGAGATCCTCCTCGACCGCGAGGCGCTCATGAGGATCCAGCGGTTCGCCCGGCTCGATGGCATCGAGCGCGGCCGACGGGTCGGAGGGGTCTCCGGCGAATGGATCCGGCGGCAAGCCAGGTGGTAGATGGTCACGCACATCCCCACGGTACGCAGAACAGGGTGGTCTGCGCCAGCTATGCGCGCGGCCAGTTTCCCCGGCGGCCTCACTCGAGGCGTGTTCCACCGGACAGATACCATAGGTGAAACCCGCCGACGTGTACCCGACACCCGTCGGCGGTGTCAGATCCGCACAGTCCATCCCATGAAACAGTCCGCACGGCCGGTCCGGCCCTCGCGGCACTGTCGACGTCCAGGAGGGGTCGATCCGAATGAGTAATCCCGTACCGGGCGAACGAAGCGCTGTCCGCCCTCATACGGGTGGTGACGATCCGAACAAGATCGCCATGCTCGGCCTCACGTTCGACGATGTGCTGCTGCTGCCCGCGGCGTCGGATCTCATTCCCAGTTCGGTCGAGACTTCGAGCCAGCTGACCAGGGAGATCCGGCTGCGTACGCCGCTGTGCAGTTCGGCCATGGATACCGTCACCGAGGCCAGGATGGCGATCGCGATGGCCCGGGCGGGCGGTATGGGCGTGCTGCACCGCAATCTGTCGGTGGCCGATCAGGCGAGCCAGGTGGAGACGGTCAAGCGTTCCGAGGCGGGAATGGTGACCGATCCGGTGACCTGTCGCCCGACCGACACCCTCGCCGAAGTGGACGCGATGTGCGCGCGTTTCCGTATCTCCGGCCTGCCCGTGGTGGACGAGACCGGCGCGCTGGTCGGCATCATCACCAACCGCGATATGCGGTTCGAGGTCGACCAGGACCGCCGGGTCGCCGATGTGATGACCAAGGCGCCGCTGATCACCGCCCAGGAGGGCGTGACGGCCGAGGCCGCGCTCGGCCTGCTGCGCAGGCACAAGATCGAGAAGCTGCCGATCGTCGACGGTGAGGGCAGGCTGCGCGGCCTGATCACCGTCAAGGACTTCGTCAAGACCGATCAGTACCCGAACGCCACCAAGGACCGCGACGGCCGCCTGCTGGTCGGCGCTGCGGTCGGTGTCGGCGACGACGCCTGGTCGCGGGCGATGACGCTGGCCGACGCCGGCGTCGACGTGCTGGTGGTCGACACCGCGCACGGCCATCAGGCGCAGGTGCTGCAGATGGTCACCAAGGTCAAGGCCGAGGTCGGCGACCGCATCCAGGTGGTCGGCGGCAATATCGCCACCCGCGCCGGCGCGCAGGCGCTGGTCGAGGCCGGCGCGGATGCGGTGAAAGTGGGCGTCGGGCCGGGCTCGATCTGCACCACCCGCGTGGTCGCCGGTGTCGGTGCCCCGCAGATCACCGCCATCTTGGAGGCGGTCGCGGCCTGCAAGCCAGCCGGTGTTCCGGTGATCGCCGACGGCGGCATCCAGTTCTCCGGCGATATCGCCAAGGCCATCGCCGCGGGCGCGTCCACCGTGATGCTCGGTTCGCTGCTCGCCGGTACCGCCGAATCGCCCGGCGAGCTGATCCTGGTCGGCGGCAAGCAGTTCAAGAGCTACCGCGGCATGGGTTCGCTCGGCGCCATGCAGGGCCGCGGACAGGCCAAGTCCTTCTCCAAGGACCGCTACTTCCAGGACGACGTGCTGGCCGAGGACAAGCTGGTCCCCGAGGGCATCGAGGGCCGGGTGCCGTTCCGCGGCCCGGTCAACCAGGTCATCCACCAGCTCGTCGGCGGCCTGCGCGCGGCCATGGGCTACACCGGTTCGCAGTCCGTCGCCGACCTGCAGGAAGCACAGTTCGTGCAGATCACCGCGGCCGGGTTGAAGGAAAGCCACCCGCACGACATCACCATGACGGTCGAGGCACCGAACTACACCGGTCGCGGCTGATCCGAGCCGGCCCCGCCCACCGGCAGGGGCCGGCGCCGTACCGCTCGGCCCGGCCCGGAAAACCGAGTTCGCCCGGGCCGTACCGGCATGCCCTCGACCGCGGCCAGTGCCGCGATGGGTATCGTTCGGTATCGGTGATGGCACAGCCGTGCCGTGACCACACAAACAGAATCAGGCCGTGGCCTGCCCACGGACGCGAGCTTGCGTAGCCATGGTGCCGCAAGTCCGCACATCGGAGGGGCGACCTCGAGGAGCCCCGATCGCGGCCCGTTCACGCTGCCGCTGCGCACGCCGAGCCAAACGGCGGCAGCGGAAACGCGAGACACCAAGGGCCGGCGAACACGCCGCGCCAGCGGCCGAAAACACAGGAGCTAGCAGTGCGCGACATGGTCGAGATCGGGATGGGCCGGACGGCCCGCCGTACCTATGAGCTGGACGATATCGACATCGTCCCCTCGCGCCGCACCCGCTCGGCCAAGCAGGTATCGCTGGCCTGGCAGCTGGATGCCTACCGGTTCGAGATCCCGTTCCTGACCCACCCCACCGATGCGCTGGTCTCGCCGGAGTTCGCGATCGAACTCGGCCGGCTCGGTGGTCTGGGCGTCATCAACGGTGAGGGCCTGTGGGCGCGGCACGCCGATGTGTCGGCCAAGATCGAGCAGTTGCTCGACCTGGTCGCCAAGGGCGGCTACGACCGGGCGATCTCGTTCCTGCAGGAACTGCATGCCGCGCCGATGCAGCCGGATCTGCTGGCGGCCGCGGTCGCGCAGGTGCGGGCCGCCGGCGTGACGACGGCGGTGCGGGTGAGCCCGCAGAACGCTCAGTCGCTGACTCCCGCGCTGGTGCAGGCCGGTATCGACCTGCTGGTGGTGCACGGCACGATCATCTCCGCCGAGCACGTCGGCGACGGCGAACCGCTGAACCTCAAGACCTTCATCGCCGAGCTGGATGTGCCGGTGGTGGCCGGTGGAGTGAGCGATCACCGCACCGCGCTGCATCTGATGCGCACCGGCGCGGCCGGCGTCATCGTCGGCTACGGCTCCTACCCCGGCGCGACCACCACCGGTGAGGTGCTGGGTATCGGGGTGCCGATGGCGACGGCGATCGCGGATGCCGCCGCGGCGCGGCGCGACTACCTCGACGAGACCGGCGGCCGCTATGTGCACGTGATCGCCGACGGCGATATCGCGGCCTCGGGTCAGCTGGCCAAGGCCATCGCCTGCGGCGCGGACGCGGCGATGATCGGGGTGCCGCTGGCCGCGGCCGCCGAGGCGCCGGGACGTGGCTGGTATTGGCCGTCGGCGGCGGCGCATCCTTCGGTGCCGCGCGGTTCGCTGCTGCATGTCGACGATCCGTGGGAACTGGGTGGTGACGGCGAGGACTCGGTGCGGCCGAGCCTGGAGCGGGTGCTGTTCGGACCGTCGGACGATCCGTTCGGTTCGCTCAACCTCGTCGGCGGCTTGCGCCGTTCGATGGCGAAGGCCGGGTACTCGGATCTGAAGGAGTTCCAGAAGGTCGGACTCAGCGTCCGCGCCTAGGACACCCGGCGTCCGCGCCCAGCCACTCGGCGGTCGCGGCTGATCGGCTCAGCGTCCGCGCGCGACCATGCTGACTGCCCGGCCGCGCAGGAACTGCCGGATGGCCTGATTGACCGGGTCCGGATGGGTCATGGTCACCGCCAGCCGTGCGCCGTCGATCTCAACGAACGTCGATCCAGGGATCGCTTCGGCGAGCAGTTTGCCGCGTTCACGGGCGATGCCACTGTGGCTGGCGTGCACCACAAGGGCCGGGCAGCTGATCTCGGACAGTCGGTCCAGCACCGAATCGCGGCCGAGCAGGCAGCCGGCGGCGACTTCGATGCGGTGGCGGTCGTGGGTGAGCCAGCGTTCGGTCCACACCGAGCGATGCCGGTCGTGGTCGCCGATGAGCCAGTGCGCGAGGCGTTGCACCGCGCGCGGGCGGGAACCGTCGTCGTACCACTCGGCCAGGAAACGCTGTGTGGCCGTTGATTGTTCAGGGGTCGGGCCGTGGGCTTCGGTGCTGATCAGGATCAACCCCGCGACCCGTTCGGGTGCGATGAGGGCGGTGCGCAAAGCGGTGAACCCGCCCTGGGCGGTGCCGCCGACCACGGCGCGTTCGGCGCCGAGATGGTCCAGGACGGTCAGCGCGTCCCGCGCGGCGGTCCAGTAAGTGAACGGCAGGCCCTGGTCCCTGGTGTGGCCGTGCCCGCGCGCATCCCAGGTGACGATGCGGAACTCCGGGGCCAGCGCGTCCATCTGCTCGGCGAACATGGTGCGGTCCATGAAGAATTCGTGTGCCAAGAGCACCAGCGGACCGTTGCCGCCGGTGTCCTCGTAGTGGATGTCGGCATCGATCGCGCGGGCGAATGGCACGACGTCGAGGATAGTCAGCCGCACGGGGGCGCGTCGGGCGATTCGGCGCCGCGCGGGCTGCGGTCGGAGCGGGAAAGGCCGAGCTCTAAACTGGTCGAGTGGCAGATTCGCAGAGACCCGTCCTCGTCGTCGACTTCGGTGCGCAGTACGCGCAGCTGATCGCCCGTCGAGTCCGCGAGGCGAGTGTCTACTCCGAGGTGATCCCGCACACTGCCTCGGTCGAGGAGATCGCCGAACGCCGGCCGCTGGCCGTCATCCTGTCCGGCGGGCCGTCCAGCGTCTACGCCGAGGGCGCCCCGCAGCTGGATGCCCAGCTGTTCGATCTCGAGGTGCCGGTGTTCGGCATCTGCTACGGCTTCCAGGCGATGGCGCAGGCCCTCGGCGGCACCGTCGCCCACACCGGTACCCGCGAATACGGCCGCACCGAACTCAATATCGATGGCGGTGTGTTGCACGGTGGCCTGCCGACGATCCAGCCGGTGTGGATGAGCCACGGCGACGCCGTGACCGACGCGCCCGCCGGTTTCGAGGTCACCGGAACCACCGCCGGTGCGCCGGTCGCCGCTTTCGAGGATCCGGCGCGCAGGCTGGCCGGTGTGCAATACCACCCCGAGGTGCTGCATTCCCCGCACGGCCAGCAGGTGCTCAGCCGCTTCCTGCACGAGATCGCCGGGATCCCGGCCACCTGGACACCGGCCAATATCGCCGAATCGCTGATCGAACGGGTGCGCGAGCAGGTCGGCGACGGGCACGCCATCTGCGGTCTGTCCGGCGGTGTGGACAGTGCCGTCGCCGGTGCGCTGGTGCAGCGCGCTATCGGTGACAAGCTGACCTGCGTATTCGTCGACCACGGCCTGCTGCGTTCGGGAGAACGTGAGCAGGTGCAGCAGGACTTCGTCGCTGCGACCGGCGCCCGGCTGGTGACCGTGGACGCGGTGGATCAATTCCTCGGTGAGCTGAAGGGCGTCACCGATCCGGAAGAGAAGCGCAAGATCATCGGGCGGGAGTTCATCCGCTCCTTCGAGGACGCGGTTGCCGAAGTGGTCGGCGAGCAGTCCGACAGCGAGGGCGCCGCGCCGAAGGTCGAGTTCCTGGTGCAGGGCACGCTCTACCCGGACGTGGTGGAATCCGGCGGCGGCGCCGGCACGGCCAACATCAAGTCCCACCACAATGTCGGCGGCCTGCCCGACGATCTGGAATTCGAGCTCGTCGAACCGCTGCGGCTGCTGTTCAAGGACGAGGTGCGTGCGGTCGGCCGTGAGCTCGGCCTGCCCGAGGAGATCATCAATCGTCAGCCGTTCCCCGGCCCCGGCCTGGCCATCCGCATCGTCGGCGAGGTGACCGAGGACCGGCTGAACACGCTGCGTCAGGCCGACGCCATCGCCCGCGAGGAACTCACCGCGGCCGGGCTGGACCGTCAGATCTGGCAGTGCCCGGTGGTGCTGCTGGCCGATGTGCGCAGCGTCGGCGTCCAGGGCGACGGCCGCACCTACGGTCATCCGATCGTGTTGCGCCCGGTGTCCAGCGAGGACGCCATGACCGCGGATTGGACCCGGCTGCCCTACGACGTGCTCGAGCGCATCTCCACCCGGATCACCAACGAGGTGGCCGAGGTCAACCGCGTGGTGCTGGACGTGACCAGCAAGCCGCCGGGCACCATCGAGTGGGAGTGATTCACCCGACCCGGTAGGGCCAGGCCCGGCCGAGGATGAGGCGGCCGAGCGGGATTCCGTCGGCCGGTGCGGTGCGAGCGGGCTCGACCGGATCCTCCTGTGGCGCTATCGGCGGATGGTCGCGCTGTTCGGGATGGTCGGAACTGTGCTGCGACACGGGATCTCCTGTCGGTCGAATCGGGTTGCCGCGGTGGCGTTCAGGTCCGACCGCGGTGGGTGGATCCGGGTGTTCGATGCGTATGGCCCGCCGGGGCGGGCGGGCCATACGTATGCAGTTGTCCTATCGGCGTTTACGGGGCGACAGCACGAGCAGCAGGCCGACGACGATGGCCGTCACGACCACGATCCAGCCGATCGAGATCACGCCGGTCGCCGGCCAGGACACCGGACCGACCAAGGCCCAGACACTCAACGCGACCGCGAGCAGGCCGACGATCAGCAGCGAGAACGACGGCCCGTGACGGGTTTCGGTGTGGTTGTCAGCCACGGCGCACCTCCGCACTTCCCGCTCGGACATCGATGGTGAGATCGAGCACCGGTGCGTCACCGCCGGGCCCGATCAGACCTTCGGGGCATTGCGCATCGCCCATCCGCACCGTGCAGTCGGCGCGGACGTTCATATTCTCAGGCACCAGCACGATTGCCTCGCCCATCCGCACCGACATGTCGACGGTGCGGTTCTCGGTGAGCGCCAGTTCACGCAGGTCCAGCGTGCCCGACCCCATCGTGACGCCGTAATCCGGTTTCAGGTCCGCGGTCGTCGCCGGAGTCCACACCTGTTCGCCCATGGTGGCGCCGTCGAAGTCGATCGGGCCGATCATCGAGGCCAGCACGACGAACCCGGCC
>NZ_BAFY01000050.1 GCF_000308555.1 Nocardia cyriacigeorgica NBRC 100375
ATCCGGAGCCCGGCGGCAGGCCTGCCCCGCCCGGGCCGCCGCCGTCGCGCCCGGCGCCGCCGCAGCATCCGCAGGCCGCCCGCCCGCCGCAGCAACCACCGGGTGCGCAACGTCCACCGATGCAGCAGCGGCCGACACCGCCGCCGAACCCGCAGATGCGGGAACGGCCGCCGATGGCCGAGGGCGGGGGGCGTCACAGCGCGGAGGCCGCCGCGAGCCGGTTCACCCGTCCGCCGGAAGTTGGCGGTGCGCCCGCGCCGTACGCGCGGCCTGCCGGCGAATCCGCCGCCGCGTCGTCGCCGAGCCGAGATCATGCCGATGATCACGACCACCTCGACCGCAAGGGCAAGGTGTGGGACAAGATGAAGGGAAACCTGTTCGGAGCCCAGGCGGCGGCCGGTGCGGTCGCGCTCGTGGCGTTCGCGATGTCGTCGGAGGCGGGGGCGGCCGAGCTCGCCGCGGCCGCGGGCACCAGCGCGGCACCGGTGGCCTGCTCGCTCACCCCGGAAGCGATCTTGGAACCGCCGTCGGGCATCTCCACGGTGCGCGGCACCCTCCCGGGCGAATGCGAGCAACCCGGCGTCAACACCCTGCGCTACCTGGTGCCGGGTCCGCCGGGAGCAGCCGACTTCGGGCCACCGCTCGAGATCTGAGCCACCGCGGCGGCCCACGCGCACGCTCCGGTTTCGCCGCACCCATACCCGACTGGTATCGTGGCCAGCTGGTGTGTGGCATGCCGAGGCCCGGGTCTCAACCGGCCGCCGGGAACGACCTCGACCACGCACCTGGCCGGCAGCACCGACGACAGACAGGGAAGCACTGTGCCTACGTACAGCCCGAAGGCTGGTGACGTGACCCGCAAGTGGTACGTCATCGACGCCACTGACGTAGTGCTCGGCCGTCTTGCCGTTCAGGCAGCGAATCTGCTGCGTGGCAAGCACAAGCCGACCTACGCTCCGCACGTCGATGGTGGCGATTTCGTCATCATCATCAACGCTGACAAGGTTGCCATCAGCGGCAACAAGAAGCAGGACAAGCTCATCCACCACCACTCCGGGCATCCGGGCGGCCTCAAGTCGCGCACTGTCGGTCAGGTGCTGGAGTCGCGGCCCGATCGTCTCGTGGAGAAGGCCGTCAAGGGCATGATCCCGAAGAACAAGCTCGGTAACGCGATCGCGGGCAAGCTGAAGGTCTACGCGGGCCCGAACCACCCGCACGCCGCCCAGCAGCCCGTTCCGTTCGAGATCAAGCAGGTGGCCCAGTGACCGCTCCCGAGGAATTCAACGAGGAATACACCGTCGAGGACACCACCGTCGAGGTGGTCGAGGACGGTGCCGGTTACGAAGAGGCCGGCTACGACTCCGAGGCGACCTACAGCCCGGTCGTCATCGACCGTCCGGTGCAGACCGTCGGCCGCCGCAAGGAAGCCGTCGTCCGCGTCCGGCTGCTGCCGGGCACCGGCAACTTCGTGCTCAACGGCCGCACCATCGAGGACTACTTCCCGAACAAGGTGCACCAGCAGCTGGTGAAGTCGCCGCTGGTCACCGTCGAGCGCACCGAGAGCTTCGACGTGCACGCTCGCCTGGTCGGCGGTGGCCCGTCGGGCCAGGCCGGCGCGCTGCGCCTGGCCATCGCCCGTGCGCTGATCGAGGTCACCCCCGAGGATCGTCCCGCCCTGAAGCGGGCCGGCTTCCTGACTCGTGACCCGCGCGCCACCGAGCGTAAGAAGTACGGTCTGAAGAAGGCCCGTAAGGCGCCTCAGTACTCGAAGCGCTGATTTTCGCATCGTCGACTGCCCGCTTCCGGCACCCTGCTGGTGCCGGAAGCGGTACGGTCGGCGCGGCACCTGTACGAGAGCAGGCTTCCAGCATCGCTGGGCGCCTGCTCTCGTGCTGTATGGAAGTGCGGCGTTCGCGGGGTGGGGTCGCGGACGCGGCAGGATGCATCGATCGAGGGACGAGGTATGGGACGTCTGTTCGGCACCGATGGGGTTCGCGGACTGGCCAACGAGTCGCTGACGCCGGAGTTGGCGCTGCGTGTGTCCGGCGCCGCGGCACAGATTCTGAGTCGAGGCAAGAAGCGCGCGCTGGCCGTCGTCGGGCGTGATCCGCGGGCCAGCGGAGAGATGCTGGAGGCGGCCGTCACCGCGGGGCTCACCGCCGCCGGGGTCGATGTGCTGTCGGTCGGCGTGCTGCCGACGCCCGCCGTCGCCTACCTCACCGGCCTCTACGACGCATGCCTCGGCGTGATGATCTCCGCCTCGCATAATCCCATGCCGGACAACGGGATCAAGATCTTCGCCGCCGGTGGGCGCAAACTCGACGACGCGATCGAGGACCGGATCGAGGCGCTGATGAACGAGCCTCCGGTGCGGCCGACCGGCGCCGGGATCGGCCGGGTCCTCGGCTCGACCGGGGTGCGCGATCACGGGTTCGCCATTCCCGACCAGTACAGCGTCGCCGGAACGCACGAGCGCTACGTCGAGCATCTGGTGGAGGCCACCGGGCAGGAACTCAACGGCCTGACCGTGGTGGTCGACTGCGCGCACGGCGCCGCCTCCGAGGTGGGCCCGGCCGCGTACCGGGAAGCGGGCGCGAATGTCATCGCGATCAACGCCGACCCCGACGGCCTCAACATCAACGACGGCTGCGGCTCCACCCACCTCGACCAGGTCCGGCGCGCGGTTCGCGAACACGGCGCCGACCTCGGGCTGGCCCACGACGGCGACGCCGACCGCTGCCTGGCCGTCGATGCCGCTGGCAACGTCGTCGACGGCGACGCCATCCTCGCCATCCTCGCGCTTGCCATGCGCGATGCCGGCGAGCTCGCCGAGAACACCCTGGTCGCCACCGTAATGAGTAACCTCGGCCTGCACATCGCCATGCGCGAAGCCGGAATCACCGTACGCACCACCGCCGTCGGCGATCGCTACGTGCTCGAAGAGTTGCGCCGCGGCCACTTCACCCTCGGCGGCGAACAGTCCGGCCACGTCGTTCTCCCGGCCCACGGCACCACCGGCGACGGCATCCTCACCGGCCTCAAACTCATGGCCCGCATGGCCGCGACCGGCCGCACCCTGGCCGACCTGGCGTCGGTATTGCAGACCGTGCCGCAGATTCTGGTGAATGTGCCGGTCAGCGACAAGGCCGCCGTGATGGCCGCGACCGACGTCCTCGACGCCGTCGCCGAAGCCGAACGCGCGCTCGCCGATTCCGGCCGAGTCCTGCTGCGGCCCAGCGGAACCGAGCAACTCATCCGGGTGATGGTGGAAGCCACCGACCTGGCCCGCGCCGAGCAGTTGGCCGAGGATCTCGCCAAACGAGTCGCCGCGGTCTGAGGTTTCCTCAGCACTGGCCGGGGTTCGTCAGAACTGGCCGGCCAGGAAGCCGGTGAACAGCACCAGAAAGCCGCCGATCTCCCCGGCGATGAGGGCCAGCATCGATAGCCGCATGCTCAGGTCGATGTCGCCGCGGAATTGGTTGGTGGTGTCGCGGCGGTATCCGTGCCAGGCGTAGGTGGCGATGGCGCCGGCGAAGAATGCGAGCACGATCGCGTCCGCCGCCAGATTCACCGCCGTCGGCCACGCGCTGAGCTCGGTGAAGACGGCGAGGACCAGGCCGGCGAAGGCGTACATGAGCGCGGCCCGGTGCGCGATGTCGACGTAGATGTGCGCGGCTCCGTCGGGTGAGGTGCGGATGCCGTGGTACTTCCAGGTGCCCAGGACCAGCGCCGAAAGGAAGATCAGGCCCGTGGCGAGAAGCGTCAGCCGCGTGTCGAGACCCAACGCGAACTCCGCCTCCGCGCCGTGTGCCAGGACCAGCCGCATACCTTCGGTGCTACTCACGCCCTCAACCTAGCGGGCGGGTGCTGTGGCCCGATGCGTCCGGCCCGGCTGCTCACGGCAGAGGGCCCGCATTGCGATCCGGGGCCCAGCGCGGACGAAGATCGTCGGCCTGGGGCCGATGTCGGTTCTTCAGCCGTATCCTGCGAGCTATGGCCGCTGAGCCGTCATCTGCCCGGCGCCCGGCCCTCGGGCGCGCTGTGGTGCCGGTGTGCCTGGTCGGACTGGCTCTCATCGGCGCGCTGACGTCACCGTTTCACTGGTCCTCGGCCACGATGGTCGCCGCCGTCGCCATCGTCGCGGCAGTGTTGGCGTTGTGCCCGTCCCGTTTCCTACCGTGGGCCAGGCCGGGCGATAACGGCGTCGGCGGGACACCCCGTCCCGCGATGCGCGGTTCCGCGTCGAAATCAGCCGCACTCCGCAGGGGCCTGATCGCTTGGTCCTTGCTTCTCGTCGCGCTGCTCGCCTGGCAGGGGTATGCCTATCTGCGGCAACCGGATCGGTCGATCGCTCACGACGACTATCCGACCCTGTCGACCTTGCTGGATCCACTGCTCGAACAGGGCCCCGTCCGGTACGCGGGCTGGCTGGCCTGGCTCGCGGCCGGCTGGTGGCTGGTACGGCGATGAGCGAAAGAGCCGTCCTCATCACCGGTTTCGCGATCCTCCTAGGAATCGCGCTGACTCTCACGCTGATAGCGCACCTACGCCGCGACACCCTCGCCCCACTCGGCGCCGTAGTAGCCTTCGCCTTGCGTACGAGAACCGCCCGCCTGCTGACTCTCCCGCTGTGGATTTGGCTCGGCTGGCATTTCCTGGCCCGGTGAAACCTGCGGGCTGATCGCCGGCGTGACCGGAAAAGCTGCCTTCGGCCGGCGCACCCGACTTTGCCTGCGCGCCTGTTGCCAGCTGGACCGGTGCCCGATACCGTCATCGGTAGTTTTCGCGGGGGCGGAGGAGCCGGTCCGGGCCCAGCGGCGGCATGTATCGGGCATCGGCGAAGGGGATTGATGAACATCATGCGCAAGTCGGCGTATGCCGCAGCGGCCGGTCTGAGTGCTGTATTGGTGCTGGCGGGGTGTGGGTCGTCCACGGAGGGGACGGCGGAGCCGACGGGGGGGTCGGCCGGTACGTCAGCGGCTGAACAGACGATTGCGGAGGACGTGCCAAGCGGGTTCGCGCCATGCACAGACATCCCGCAGGAGGTCCTGGATTCAGAGGGGCTGCGTTCTACGGGCGGGGAATCGTCCAAGGACAACATGCAGCGCGGCAAGGTGAAGTGGCAGGGGTGCCGATGGGTGGTCTCCGATGGCTACGGCGCGGGCATCAGCGCGACGAACCTCACTCTCGACATGGTTCGTGAAAAGGCCAACCCCGGTAGCCAGGAGGGCACTGTCAGCGGCCGCACCGTGCTGTATGCACCCGATACTGCTGGCGATACAACGCAATGTCGACTGAATGCGCAGATGCAAGGCGGGAGCCTCGAGTTCTCGGTTAATAACCCGACGTCCGGTCGAAAGACGGGGCACGAGAACGCATGCGACATTGCGCTCCGGCTGGCTGGAAAGGTGCTGCCGTTGGTTCCGGCGGGGGCATGAGGATGCGTATCAGTTCAGGACTCGGGGAGGGGCAATGACTCAGGATGGTAAACGTCCGATGCAGGACATAATCGACGCCGCCAAGGATGGACAGGTATCGCTATCGTTCAATGAGAGCATCCGCGTCAACGCTGAAGAGTTCGTTTACATCGAGCGTGACTGCGAAGCAATGAAGAACAAGATTCGAGATCTGCAAACGCTAGCTAAAGACATTTCTGGGCGTCAAAAGTGGGGCCTCGGCGAAGGTGTTGAGTGGATCAAGACCGGCGGGACCTTGGTGTCGTGGTTCCGCGGCAAGGCGGAAGGAGATCCGAGCGGAAACACCGTGCATGCGATCCTGGAACGCCACTACCAAATAGTCGACAGTATTCAAGAACTTCATCGCACAATAGCTGAACGATATCAGCAGACTGACAGTTCGTTCGCGGCCGAGTACAACCAAGCGCAGGCCTCGATTCCGCACGGTCTACAGGGGAAGAAATGACCGGATTCACATTCGAGGACGAACGAATCCGTGATCCGGAGAACCCCGGAGCGCACTCGCACGCTACCCTTCGGAGCACTTTCGAAGGGATGGATCCTACCGAGGCCAACGCGGCAAAGGACCAGTACGCGGCGATCGCAAAAGATTGGGACGACACTGTCACAGTGTTCGCCGCCCGGATACGACGATCGAGCGAATCAGCGTGGGACGGCCCCGCGGCGCAAGCGGCCCGGCAGGCAATCTCCGATTACGCCAGCGACGCACTGGCTCTGACTCCAGCGCTGAACGCATTGAGTTCTCGAGTCAGCGAGATGGTGAATGCGGTCAGCGAGACCAAGAAGAACATGCCCGAGTACTCCGACGACCCTCAGTCGCCGCTGAATCCGGGCGACTGGTTCGACGGAGACCACGAGGGTGACCTGGAGCGGGAGGCTCAGAATCTCGTCCGCACTTCATACACAGACGCGGCCCGGATCACCGACAAGCTGATTCCGTCGTTGCCGCAGCCGCGGGATCCGGTGGCACTCGGGGACGTGCCACCGGGAGAGTGGAAAAAGGGCGGCGGCGACGGTGGTGGCGATGGCAGCGGGGGCGGCGGTAACGGTGGTGGCGACACCGGCGGCGGTATAGGCGGCGACGACAACGGTGGCGGGGATACCGGCGAGGAAGTGCAGCCCGGTACCGAGGAACAGACCGAGGACGAGACCACCGAGGACTCCACCACGGACGACACCACGACGCCGTCCTCGACGGATCCCACGTCCACAACGCCGGCGAGTACGGTGCCGAGCAGCTCGGCTTCGAGCCCCACGACCTCTGCCTCTTCGACCTCAGGGTTGCCAGGGTCGGGCGGCGGATTCCCCGGCGCAGGCGGTTCGGGCGGTTCGGGCGGTTCTTCGGGTTCGAGCGGCCTGCCAGGGTCTGGTATTCCCGGGGCCGGGCGCAGCCTCGCCGGAAATCCGATGGTGACCGGTGTTCCCGCCGCTGCGGGCGCAGGAGGTTCGGGGGCCGCCGGCGCTGGTGCTGGACGCTCCGGCATGCCGATGATGGGTGCACCAGGGGCGGGGCGCGGCAGCGGAGGCGAAAACGAGACCGACCGCAAGACGCCCGACTACCTTGTCAACGAGGAAAACGCGCGGGAGCTGCTCGGCGATGAGCCCCGCACGATTCCCGGTGGCGTGCTCGGCGCGGACATCCCCGCCGCCCGGCCTGCGGATGGCCCGCCTCGAACATGACCCGATAACCGGTGCGTCCGCACTGGGCTCGGCAGGGATCGCACGCCAGACGATGTGATGAAGGTGCCCCCGCTCACCGCACCCACACCGAATTACGCACGAATGAAACGGATTTGACCGAATGGCCTGGACATGGGAGCCGGACACCTTTGCCGCCCTCTGGTTCGACGAGGGTAACGACCGGATGCCCACGCCGCTGCGTTACCGCAGTCGATTCCCTACCCTCGGCGGGTATGAGGCGCATTGTGCCGCTGTTCACGCCAAGTACACCGGTGACGAGCGTGAGCGTATCGATCTGCTGAAACACACCGTTGCGAACTGTGACATGCGGGTGGAGATCTTCTTCGGCTCGACAGCGCATCGGGGTGGGGACGGTCGTACCCGCAAGGACCTGCGCATCGTCGGTGCGCGCAACTACTCTTACGCGGCCGTACTGAGCCAGACTGCAATCGGCGAAGAGTTCGGCGATATTCGCGCTCAACTGATTCGTTCCGACCAACTTCCCGCGGCTCTCACTGCCTCGATACCGCCATGTCCGCCTGGCCGCGAACGGCCCGCCACATTCGATGTGCGGGATATCGAATCCGGTTCCGGGAACGGGTACTTCGGCGATGACGTCCGTAGTCGAGAACGCGAACGCTTCGATCGGCTGGCACGGCGCCCTGCCGACGGTGGTGGAAATGCCATCCTCCGGCTCGGCAACTTTCATGCCGCGCCCAGTCGCTTCCGTGCGATGCAGTGGTACGACATCTCCGCCGACGGTCGCTACCTGGAGGAGCGCAACCGGACTCACCTCGATGTCCGCCCCGCCAATCCGCAGGACTTCACGAGCGCCTTCACTCGGTGGATCGAGGATGGTGTCCGGGTGCTGCGCGAACAGGAAGAAGACTCCTACTTCTGATCGCGTCGTCTCACCGTTCCGTTCCGATTCGGCGGGGTCGATGGCGGACCTTCGCTACACGAGACCTCCTGCATGGTCGGGCTCCGATCGAGCTCTGGGATAAGGGCTTTCGTCCTGCGCCGATGCTGCTACATTGAGTTCGGATTCTTCAGGGGCGGCATCGGCACGCATCAGCGAACCATCTGTCCCGGGGTGATGTGAACGGACTGCGGCCGAGCGGCCGTGATCGCGCAAAAGCCCAGCATTTCTCCCGCGGCAGTGCCCTTGCTCTACCCGTTTTGCGGGTCGACTGGCCCGCCCTCGATGGGGAGGACTCCATGCAGGACACCGGATCCAATGTGCCGCGACGACGGCTCGGGCATTACTTGATGGACTGGCGAACGCGCGCCGGGCTGAGCCTGCGGCAGGCGGCTGAGCTACTCGGGATCGGACAGACCACTCTGTACCGGTTGGAACACGGACAGAACGACAAGGTCAACATCGGCCACGTCGAGGCGGCGTGTGAGCTCTACGGGGTTCCAGAAGGACTGGTCGCCGCATTCACCGGGCTCGGCAAGCAGAAGAACGTGAAGAGCTGGTGGCATGAGTTCGGCGATCTGATCCCGAGGGACTTCGACGTGTATTTCGGGCTGGAGTCTGCGGCAACCAAAATCACTACCTTTCAGCCCGAGCTGGTACCAGGACTGTTTCAGACCGCTGACTACGTGCGTGCTTTGAACGTGGTGGCCATGCCGAACGCCAGCGACCAGCTACAGGATGCCTGGGTACAGCTGAAGCTGAAACGTCAGCACGTCGTCACGCGCAAGCGCCAGCCGGTCACTGTGAATGCTGTCATCGGCGAGAGTGCGTTGCGCAGGATAAACGGCAGCCCGAGAGTGATGGCAATGCAACTGAAGAAGCTTGCCGACATGTCGACACTTCCGAACGTAGAGCTGCTCGTGTTGCCGTTCAGCGCGGGGTTTCCTGCCGGGATGTCAGTCGGCCCGTGCGTGATTCTGGATTTCGGCACAAGTGCGGTAAACAGGCCCGTCGAGCCATCCGTCGTCTTCATCGAAGGAAGTACGGTGGGCAATCTGTATCTGGAGAAGCCTGCGGACGTCGCGTGTTACCGTCAAACGTACGACCGCATCCGTGCGCGATCGCTGGATGCAGTGACCAGCAGGGGCCTGCTACGGCAGGTAGCGAAGGAGTACTTGGCATGACATCCGATCCAACATCTGCCGAGTGGTTCAAAAGCAGTTACAGCCAGGGCACGGGCGAGTGCGTAGAAGTCGCATTCCTCCCGAGCGACCGGGTCGGCGTTCGTGACTCCAAGAATCCGGCAGGCGGCATGCTCACCTTCGCCCCGAGCGATTGGCAAGCATTCACTGCTGGGATCGCCGACGGCAGGTTCGACCGTAGCTGAGTGCAGCCGCTTGACGTGAGTCCCCGAGTCTCCGGCGAGGGGACGCACGCAGCGGCCATCACGTCATTGCCGGCTCGCCGTCGGTCGTGAGGCACCCGTCGGGGTCGAGGTGGCCGACGGCGGGCACGGCCCGCCCTCAGTCGATCGGCAGCTTCTTCCACCAGTCGAGCAGCTGATCCATCGACGGATCATTGCTCGCGCCGAGGCCGTAGGAGTAGATCAGCAGGTTCTCACGCTTCGGGTCGTTCGGGAAGATCGTCGCGATTCGGGGAGAAGAAGTGGGTTCGGAGCCCGCCTTGACGTTGGAGTACTGTCTGCCGTTGTTGTTGAGGTCTTGTTCGACGGGGCTCGCCCCGAGGCCCTGGATGACCTGCTGGACTTCGGATGCCGACTTGTACCGGAAGACTCGCATCTGCGGCCAGCGGATGATGTCTTCCGGGATCATGTAGCTGCCGGCGTAGTAGCAATCCCAGTAGGCGGTCGGCTTCCCCATGTCCGGGGCGGCACCGTGGATGAAGGTCCAGTGGAGCCGGCTGCGGTCGTTCATCACGGTGGCGCTGCAACCCATGTCGCCGAACCCGCGGCCCTGCGCCCAGGTCTGTCCCGCCGGAACCTCACCTGGTGGAAGCAAGTTCGGGAAGGCGAGTCGCATTTCCTCGATATCACGCTGGGGTGGAGTGGTATCGCGGTTGGCGATCGCCACCCACGTTCCGATGCCGGCGACAACAGCGATGATCAGCATCATGCTGAGACCGATCCACAACCCGACGTATGAACGGCGGCGCGGGCGCATCGGGGGATAGGCGAACGCGCCCGGTGGGATCGGGCTCTGCTGCGGTGGGTGGCCGTGGATGTGCTGCGGGAAGCTCGGATGCCCTGGGCCGATGGCCGGCGTGCCGGGTATCGACGGCGCCGAGGCATGCGGCGCGGGGCCCGGTGCCGCCGACGCGTTCGGTGCCGATGGATACGGGATATGCGGTGCTGATCGATGCGGGCTTTCACCGGCCAACGCGCGCCGAGCCGCCTCCGCGAACTCGGAACAGGAGGCGAACCGGTCGGCCGGGCGTTTCGCCATCGCCCGGGCCAGCACGGCATCGAGGGCCGGGGGAAGCCCGGCACGAGCCGTCGACACCGGCGGCGGTTGCCGTTGCAGGTGGCCCTGGATGACGGTGGCCGGATGCGTGGATTCGTACGGCGCGGAACCGGTCAGCAGCCAGTACAGCGTGCATGCCAGCGAGTACTGATCGGACCGGCCGTCCATGTCCGCGCCGGTGAGCTGTTCCGGGGACGCGTACGCGAGTGTGGCCGTGAACGTGCCGGTTTGGGTGAGCCGGTTGGCTTCGCCGGCGATGCGGGCGATCCCGAAATCGGTGAGGAAGACACGTTCCTGGCCGTTGCCGCCGTTGGCGAGCAGGATGTTCGCGGGTTTGACGTCGCGGTGCAGCACGCCTCTGCTGTGCGCGAAGTCGAGTGCCTTGGCGGTTTCGGCGACGATCTGGACGGCACGCGTCGGGGGCAGCGTGCGCGGGTCGACGGTCGCCGCGTCGACGCCGTCGACGTAATGCATCGAGATCCACAGCCTGCCGTCGTCGGCGCCGCGGTCGTAGACGGCGACGATATTGGGGTGGTCGAGTTGCGCGACCAGGTCGGCCTCGCGTTCGAACCTGGCCCGGAGTTCCTTGTCGGAGAACAGTTCCTCGTTCAGCAGTTTCAGTGCGATACGGCGCGGCAGGCGCGGGTGCCGGGCCAGGTAGACCGCTCCCATCCCGCCTCGACCCAGTTGCCGGTCGATCGTATAGCCGGCGAAGACCTCACCCTCACGCATCCAGCTCGCCTTCCCCCGTCCGATCGGTCGACCGGGTCGATACTAGGACGTGTGCCATTCGCCGGCAGCTCGGGTCGCACCCTCACCCCTCGGACAACAGGCCGTCGGCCAGATGCCAGCGGCGGGTGGCGCGAACCGAGTCGAGCATGCGGCGGTCGTGCGTGATCAGCAGCATGGTGCCGGTGAACGAGTCGATGGCCTGCTCGAGCTGTTCGATGGCGGGGAGGTCGAGGTGGTTGGTGGGCTCGTCGAGGACGAGCAAGTTGACGCCACGCGCCTGGAGCAAAGCCAGTGCGGCCCTGGTGCGTTCGCCGGGAGACAAGGTCTCGCAGGGGCGGCCGACGTGCGGGCCGCGTAGACCGAATTTGGCGAGGAGGGTGCGCACGTCGGCGTCGGGCCAGTCGGGCATTTCGGTTCCGAAGGTGTGCGCGAGTGGGGACTCGCCGCGGAAGAGGCCGCGGGCTTGGTCGACCTCGCCGATTTCGACGCCCGACCCGAGCGACGCGGATCCGCTGTCGGGCAGCGACTTTCCCAGCAGCAGGGAGATCAGCGTCGACTTGCCCGCGCCGTTCGCGCCGGTGAGCACGATACGGTCGGCCCAGTCGATCTGCGTGGTGATCGGGCCGAGCCGGAAATCTCCGCGACACACGGTCGCTTCGGACAGGGTGGCGACCACCGAGCCGCTGCGTGGTGCGGCGGCGATCGTCATCCGCAGCTCCCACTCCTTGCGCGGCTCCTCGACCACCTCGAGTCGCTCGATGCGGCGCTGGGTCTGCCTGGCCTTCGCCGCCTGTTTCTCGGTGGACTCCGCGCGCATCTTGCGGCCGGCCTTATCGGAATCGGTGCGGGACTTGCGGCGTGCGTTGCGGACACCGTGTTCGAGCCAATTGCGCTGCATTTGGGCGCGCGCTTCGAGATTCGCCTTGGTGTCGGCGAATTCCTCGTAGGCTTCGCGGGCATGCCTGCGGGCGATCTCGCGTTCGGCGAGGAAAGCCTCGTAGCCGCCGTCGTAGACATCGACCCGTTGCTGCGGAAGATCCAGCTCGACGATCCGATTCACCGTGCGGGCCAAGAATTCCCGATCGTGGCTGATCACCATGAGCGGAACCCGGACGCCGGTGACGAACTGCTCCAAGCGGGCCAAACCGTCCAGATCCAGGTCGTTCGTCGGTTCGTCCAGCAGCAGGATGTCGAAGCGGGACAACAAGACCGAGGCCAAACCCGCACGCGCGGCCTGACCGCCGGACAAGGCCGTCATCGGGGTGTCGAGGCCATTGGGCAGGCTGTCGGTCAAGCCGAGTTCGCCGGCCACCTCCAGTGCCCGTTGATCCAGATCGGCGCCGCCGAGGGCGAGCCAGTGTTCGAGGGCGGGTGAGTATTCGTCGTCGCCGCCGTCGGCCAGACGTTCCGCGGCGGCGTCCATGATCTGCTGCGCGGCCGTCACGCCGGTTCTGCGGCCGAGGAATTCGAGCACCGTCTCACCGGGGATGCGTTCGGGTTCCTGTGCGAGATAGCCGATCGTCGCGTCCGGCGGGCTGAGCGTGATGGAGCCCGACGCGGCCCTGCGGTCGGCCAGCATGCGCAGCAAGGTCGATTTACCCGCGCCGTTCACGCCGACCAGGCCGATCACATCGCCCGGCGCGAGCGTCAGGTCCAGGCCGCTGAACAAGGTGCGTTCGCCGTGTTCGGCGGACAGGCCGCGCGCGTGCAGAGTGGTGCTCACCTGCACGAGTGTGCCGTGTGTCGGTGGACACCCTGAGTCCGGGCCCTGCGGAAATCAGGGTGGGTATCAGTACCGGGACCGATGCCACGACGGCCGGATTCGCGGACAGTGGATGGGGAAGCGATCGACACGAGGAGAGTTCCCATGACCGCACCCGCACGCCGTTTCACCCGCTCCACCAGCGACAAGTGGATCGCCGGAGTCTGCGGCGGCATCGCCGAATACTTCGGGTGGAACGCCAATATCGTCCGCCTGGCCTTCGTACTGTCCTGCCTGCTGCCGGGACCGCAGTTCCTGGTCTACCTGGTGCTGTGGATCATCATCCCGAAGAAGTAGGCAGGGGCTTCCGAGCCTCTTGAACGGCGGCCGCGCGGATCATCGCGCGGCCGCCGACTCGTGCAGCCCCATCCGAGCTCGACCGCGACCGCCTCGTCGTCGAATGACAGCGGCCGCAGCGCACTCGACGGCGACCGCGAGCGGATGACAGGATGTAGCCGTCCGCCATTCGGCTGGTGACCGCGCCCCCACGAGCCCCGTTTCAGGAGGAGCCATGATCAGCTCGGGTGAATTCCCCGGCCTCGATCTGCCCGACATCGACGCATCCTCGTCCCTGGACGGCCTAGGGGCCGTCGAACTCAACAGCCCCACCCAGGACATCAACGGCGACGGCATCCTCGACTCCATCACCACCACCGACGACGACGGCATGCACGTCTGGACCGACACCGACCTCGACGGCTACGCCGACCACGTCACCGTGGTGGAGGACGACGGGGACTACGCGGCGTGGGAGTACCACCGGAACCCGGACGGGTCGGGGGAGTGGAGGAAGACCGACGAGGGGCGGTTGGGGGAGAAGTAGGGGCGTTCGGCTGCGCTTGGCCGGCCCCGCCGAGCCCAGTAGATTTCCCCGCAAGCGATCTCGCCGGCGAACCGGGCGAGATCCGATGGAACCGAACCGGGGTCGAGTGCGTCGAAACCTAGTAGACAGCACTCGACCCCGAGCACGGTTCGGGTCGTGAACGAGGAGCAGGGATGGAGGGGACTGGTCGATGACGACGGATTCGGGCTCGACGGTCGGGGTCAAGACCGGTGAGTTGGGGAAGCTGGGGAATGACTTGCGTAGCTCGGCGGCGGTGATCAAAGACCAGGTCAAGAAAGTCGCCGACAATTTGGTCGGTCCGTCGGTGGTTGGTAGGCATTACAGCACCGAAGGCCGCGATATCCAGACCGGTTTGGAAGCTGTAAAGAAATGGTTGGAGGACTGGGCTGAGGCCGGATCCATCTCAGGTGACACAATCGGTGCCAACATTGTGTCCATATCCAATGTAGACGAGCAGAATGCCACGGATACGACCAAGGCTGGGAGCTGATTCCGGTGGCGGAAAATAGGACTTTCTCTGTTCCTGAGGGTGCAAGTGTTAACGAACTGCTAGAGATCGCCACAGGCAGTTTGGTTTACTTTGAGCACTTCGGCCCCCTTTACAAGATGGTCGAGCCTGCCGCCGTTGGAATCCCTGAGTATGGGAAACTAGCTCAACGCCTTGATGAGCAACGCGATCTCGACGAAGGAAAATTTCAGAATGCAGCGGACGCGATAAAGCAGGTTCTCGATAGCACTCGCGAGCAGCTTGGTGTTCAGCAGGGTTATGCGCAGACTCTACCCAATATTTGGCAGGGAGAGGCGGCATCGAACGCTTCATACATGATCGGCCGGCAATTGACGTTGGCTCAGAAAGATATTGAGGTAGTTCAGCACGTATGGGATGCCTTGGACGCTGCGCCTGCGGCACTGCGCGCAGCGGTAAAGATCAAGGCGGATGTGGTTCTCCAGATTCTGGAGCACGGCGTAGAGGCGAGAATCGATGGAAAATCCCGCGATGACGTCCATACCATCATCGAAGGTCGGGAGATGGGTCCTTCTCATGCGATGTGGGGATCTACGGCGCTGAGTAGGTTGCAGGCGATATTTCCTGAGGTCGACGACGGTGTTGGGATGATCGAAAAATGGGGGCAATATGGAACTGCCCTCGTAGGAAATGTTGCTGCTCCGTTTGAAGGTCCGTATCACGAGAAGATGCGGCAACGGTGTAGGGACTGGGTCGATGAAGTCTTTAAGAAAGATTATCCTGACAAGGTTCAGAAGTTCACCGAGGCCTGCGACAAGACCGATGGCCTTGTCAAAGAGGCGTACAAGAAAATAACCGACTCCTTCAAAGGGTTGTCGGAGGAGCCGTACCCATGCCCAACCGCGACTCCGAAGACGAGCACCCCCAGCCAGCCCAGTACACCTAGTACGCCTAGTACACCGAGCACTCCTTCGACCCCAAGTACTCCAAGTACTCCGAGCACGCCGAGTACACCCTCCACCGAGGAAGAGGACGAGGAGTCGACCACCGACTCGCTTGTAACCGGCCTCGCGGCGTTGGCTGATGTTGCGACTGAACTCGCCCCGTTGATCACCACCGTTGCCTCGGCGGTCGGCGACGGGTTGAGCTCGCTGGCAGGGGCGATAACCGAAGGTGTCGACGGCGCATTGCAACAGTTGCAGACCGGTGCCACCGGGCTGGTCGACACCGATGGCGACGGTGTGCCGGATAACGACAAAGACGCTGACGGCAAGCCCGACGAAGACGCGGGACTCGACCTGGCGGGCAAACAGGTCAAGCTGGAAATGGGCCCGGATGGACAACTGAAAATGGTGGTCACAGAACCGGACGGCACCACCACGGACTATAAGGTCGAGCTCAACGAACAAGGTCTGCCCGTGGTGGTCGGTGAGGCTGGCGAAACCGGTGGTGAAAAGGCGGACGGGGAGAAGGCCGAGAACTCCGATCAGAACCAGGGGCAGTCGGGGGGCGCGATGCCGCGCGGCGTGCCTGGTGGTAAACGCGAAGAGGATGGCGAACACAAGTCGCAGAACTACCCCCAGTCAGAGACTGAAGGTATGGATGCTGGGTTCGTGCCAGAGCCGATCCCTGTGCCAGAACAGGAGCCTGTTCCACCCGCACAGCCGCTGCCGCCCCAGCACGTACCGCCGGAGCAGGTACCGCCGCAGCCGTTCGACACCGGCGCGGAACTTTCGGAGGCAGGTCCGTTGTGATGTGCTTCACCGATGTAGGGCGTGAAACTCGGGGAGAACCGTCATGGTGAACTATCGGGCCGAAATGGACCGGATTATCGAAGAAGCCAAGTGGCAGTCTGCGCGTCTGCAGGACGACCTTGCAGAGATAAACCAGCGAACGGCGGCCAAGGGTCAAGAATTAGCTGATCGTTATGCCGTCGAGATGCGCCAGTTCTGGGAAGAAGCGGCAGTCGAACTTGAAAAGCTCGAGGCCGAGTATGAGAAGAACCGTGAGGCGGCTGAGGTTGAAGCCGAGAAAGAGCGACTCGCCGCTGAAGAGCGCGAACGGCTCGAGGCCGAAGCTCGGGAGCAGCGGGAGGCTATCGCTCGGTCGATGCAGGCGCGACGGTCCAAGGATGTGGTCGCGCCGATCGATGAAGACGATGAAGAGGCGCAGTACTACCAGCGGAAGAGTTGGTTGGTCTAGGTAGTCGGCTGCGGGGCGGGGCCGGAAATCCGGCGAGTGGCATGTCGGCGCGGTTAACCCGAGAGGGGCCGCGCTGATGTGTTAGCTGGGTGTGGCGGTCTGGTCGACTTGTATCGATCGTGCTGCCGGGTTCGGAGCCGACGCCTGATCGCAGGGCGGCCGTGAGGAATTCGGGCCAGGGGCGGGGAGACCGAGGATCGACCGCTGGATTGCTGAGGCGGATCAGCCCGGGTGTCGGCGGCCTCGTGCTGGGCGATGCGGGGCGCGGAGGAGCCCCGCATCGCCCTACTTCCGCATCAACGCCACCAACTGCCCCAACTTCGCCGGGCTCGGCTTGTCGATGGGCACCTCGTCGGCGTGGGGGTCGATGAGGTGGGTGTGGGGGATGGAGGCTTCGGGGTCGGCGAAGGCTGCGTAGGTCTTGTCGCCCTGGACGGTGGCGAGCAAGTAGCCGGTGAGCAGCGCTCGCGTGGCTCGGCTGGTCTTGTGTTCGTGCTTGCCCGCGCCGAGCAGGGTCATCAGGTGGCGGCCTTCGGCGAGGCCGTCGGCGGAGGCCTTGTCGATGGTGCGCAGCAACATCGGCCCGCCCCAGGCGGCGGCCAGGGGGACGGCGTTGGAGTTGGTGGAGCGCAGGTCGGTGGCGCCGGCGAGGATGAGGGCGGGGGTGTCGATGTCGGCGGCGATGGACTCGGCGGCGGGGGCGGTGGGGGCCGGGAAGAGGGCGGCTACGGCGGCTACCCGGCGTTGGGCGGCGGCGATGACGGCCGCGCCGGCGCCCATGGCGTGGCCGGCCAGGACCAGCTTGTCGGGGTGGACGCTGATCGCGCCGTCGCCGAGGCGAACGCCGGCGCAGATGTCGAGGGTGGTGAGCAGGTCGGTGGCCAGGCCGACATGCGACGGGATGGGGCCGCGTTCGGTGTCGGGGGCGGCGGCGACGAAACCCCAGGACGCCAGGTGTTCCAGTAGCGACCGGTAGTGGTCGGAGCCGGACATCCAGCCGTGGCCGAACGCCACGGCGGGTAGGTTGCGGCCCGAATCGGGGGTGTACACGACGCCGGGCTGGCCCGCGATGGCCAGGTTGCCGCGCAGCACCCGATGCGGGCCGCGGCTGGTCAGGGTGCTCAGGAGGGATTTCACAGACGCCGACACGACGTGAACGTTATCCGATAAGTACTCTGGTGAGCCATGTGCGGAATCGTGGGGTACGTCGGGTACCGGGATGCTCTCGGCGTCGTCGTCGACGCATTGCGCCGCATGGAGTATCGCGGATACGACTCGGCGGGCGTCGCGATCCTCGACGGAGCGGGCGCCATCGCGGTGGAACGTAAGGCCGGTCGCCTCGCGAATCTGGAGGCTGAGCTGGGCGAAGCCGGTGCGGGCGCGTTCGCGGGCAGCACCGGCATGGGGCATACCCGCTGGGCCACGCACGGCGCGCCGACCGATCGCAACGCGCATCCGCATCGAGACGAGGCGGGCGCCGTCGCGGTGGTGCACAACGGCATCATCGAGAATTTCGCGCCGCTGCGTCGCGAACTCGAAGACGCCGGTGTCGAGCTGCGCAGCGACACCGATACCGAGGTCGCGGTGCACCTGGTCTCGCGGGCCTACGCCGAGGGTCCGACGGCGGGTGATTTCGAGGCGAGCGCGCTGGCTGTGCTGCGCCGCCTGGAGGGCGCGTTCACGCTGGTCTTCACCCATGCCGACCATCCGGACAAGATCATCGCCGCGCGCCGGTCCACCCCGCTGGTCGTGGGCGTGGGCAAGGGCGAGATGTTCATCGCCTCGGACGTGACGGCGTTCATCGAGCACACCCGCGAGGCCGTCGAACTCGGCCAGGACCAGGCGGTGGTGATCACCGCCGACAGCTACCGGGTCACCGACTTCGCCGGCAACGACGCGGGTTCGCGCACCCGGCCGTTCACGATCGACTGGGATCTCGCCGCCGCCGAAAAAGGCGGTCACGACTACTTCATGCTCAAGGAGATCGAGGAGCAGCCCGCCGCGGTCGCCGAAACCCTGATGGGGCATTTCGACACCGGGCAGGGCGGCTCCGGGCGCATCGTGCTCGACGAGCAGCGCCTCGCCGATCAGGAATTGCGTGACGTCGACAAGGTGTTCGTCGTCGCGTGCGGCAGCGCTTACCACTCGGGTCTGCTGGCCAAGTACGCGATCGAGCACTGGACGCGGCTGCCCGTCGAGGTGGAGCTGGCCAGTGAGTTCCGCTACCGCGACCCGGTGCTGGACCGCTCCACGCTGGTGGTGGCGATCTCGCAGTCCGGCGAAACCGCCGACACGCTGGAAGCGGTGCGGCACGCCAAGGAACAGAAGGCGCGCGTGCTGGCCATCTGCAATACCAATGGCGCGCAGATTCCCCGCGAATCCGATGCGGTGCTCTACACCAGGGCCGGGCCGGAGATCGGTGTCGCGTCGACGAAGGCGTTCCTGGCGCAGGTGACGGCCAACTACCTGGTCGGGCTGGCGTTGGCGCAGGCACGCGGCACCAAGTATCCCGACGAGGTGGCACGCGAGTTCGCCGAGCTGGAGGCCATGCCGAAGCTGGTGGCGCGGGTGCTGGAGACGGCGCCGCAGGTGCGGGCGATCGCGCGGGAGCTGGCGAAGGTGCCGACGGTGCTGTTCCTCGGCCGCCACGTGGGGTATCCGGTCGCGCTCGAGGGTGCGCTCAAGCTCAAGGAGCTGGCGTACATGCACGCGGAGGGTTTCGCGGCGGGCGAGCTCAAGCACGGTCCGATCGCGCTGATCGAAGACGGTCTGCCGGTGATCGTGGTGATGCCGTCGCCGAAGGGGCGCGCGGTGCTGCACTCGAAGCTGCTGAGCAATATCCGTGAGATCCAGGCGCGCGGGGCACGCACCATCGTCATCGCGGAGGAGGGCGACGATACGGTGCGCCCGTTCGCCGACGATCTCATCGAGATCCCGTCCGCGCCGACGTTGTTCCAGCCGTTGCTGTCGACGGTGCCTTTGCAGATCTTCGCCGCCGAGGTGGCGCAGGCGCGCGGGTACGACGTCGACAAGCCCCGCAACCTGGCCAAATCCGTCACAGTCGAATAGATCGCCCGACGACAGACGACGACCCGGACCGCTATCGGTCCGGGTCGTCGTCTATCCGCCCGCCGGCGCCCGAGCCCGCGGAGCGTCGAGAGCTACATGGCTGCCGCATCGTGCGAGTAGCCCTCTCGCGCACGTGGCCTCTCGCGGGAGGCCGGTGGCCGCGTGGACTATGGGCTACGGGGCGATGCGTGCTAGCGGACGGGTGCCATGGCCTGGCTGTCGATGGCGGCAGGATCGGCCGTGCCCGGGAGGTTCGGCACGCGCGCGGCACTACGTTCCAGCCTTGCCGACACGACGGCCAACCCCAGCGCGCTCGCGGCGAGCAGCGCGCCCACCCAGTTGGGTGCGGTGTAGCCGAGCCCGGCCGAGATGACGAGACCGCCGAGCCAGGCGGCCAGCGCGTTGCCCAGATTGAAGGCGCCGATATTGATCGCCGAGGCCAGCGTGGGAGCTCCCGCCGCCTGATCCAGGACCCGCTTCTGCAAAGGCGGCACGGTGGCGAAACCGAGCGCACCGATCAGCATCACAGTGATCGCGGCCAGCGGTTTGTTGTGCGCGGTGACGGTGAACAGCGCCAGCACCGCGGCGAGCAGACCGAGCGAGATGTACAGCATCGGCATGAGGTGCCGGTCGGCGTAGCGGCCACCGATGAGGTTTCCCGCGAACATGCCGAGACCGAACAGCACGAGCAGCCAGGTCACCGAGCTTTCGGAGTAGCCGGCCACCTCGGTCATCATCGGCGCGAGGTAGGTGATCGCGGCGAAGACGCCACCGAAGCCGAGGACCGTCATGGCCATGGCGAGCAGCACCTGCGGGTTGGCCAGTGCGGAGAATTCGGAACGCAACCGGGCATCGCGCGGTGCCGGCTGATCGGGGACCAGCGCGACGACGCCGACGAACCCGATCACACCGATCACGGCCACCAGCGCGAAGGTGAGGCGCCAGCCGAACTGCTGGCCGAGCAGGGTGCCGAGCGGCACGCCGACGACGGTCGCGGCGGTGAGGCCGGTGAACATGATGGCGATCGCGTCGGCCTTGCGGTCCGCGGCGACGAGGCTGCCCGCGACCACCGCGCCGATGCCGAAGAACGCGCCGTGTGCGAGTGAGGCGACGATCCGCCCGGTCAGCATGAGCGCGAAGCTGGGCGCCACGGCCGACAGCAGGTTTCCGGCGATCAGTAGCAGCAGCGAAGCGAGCAGCATGCGTTTGCGGGAGACGCGGGTGCCGAGCCCGGTCATCACGGGCGCGCCCGCCACGACCCCGAGCGCGTAGCCGGTGACCAGCAGGCCTGCGGTCGGGATGGACACGGTGTAGTCGGCCGCGATATCGGGCAGCAGCCCCACCACGACGAATTCGGTTGTGCCGATGGCGAACGCCCCGAGGGTCAGGGCGAGCAGGGCGAGCGGCATGGAAACGCCTCCACTGTTGTCTGCGAGCTTTACAGGCGTCGACAATAATTGCGTATGCATTTAATTGCAAGCGCGGGCTATTTCGGAAGTCATCTATCCTGGTGGGCAGATTCCGAAGGAAGGACCATCCATGACCGCCGACGCCGCTCTCACCGGCCTCGCCGATGGCTGGTACGCGCTGTCGCTGCTGCACGACCGGATCGAGGCGCATATCGAACGCGCGTTGCAGACCGGCCACGATCTCAGCGTGCGCGAGTACTCACTGCTGGTGGTGCTGTCCCGGCAGCACGACGGGCCCGGCGGGCACCTGCGGATGAATCAGGTCGCCGAGGCGGTCGTGCTGAGTCAGAGTGCGACGACGCGGCTGGTCTCCCGGCTGGAGGATCGCGGGCTGTTGCAGCGGTACCTGTGCCCGGACGATCGCCGCGGCATCTACACCGACGTCACGCCGGCCGGCCTCGAACTGCTCGACCGGGCCCGTCCCACCCACGACGCGGCGTTGACCAGCGCACTGCAACAGGCGGCCGCGAATCCCGAACTGGCGCCGCTGGTCTCGGCCGTCGAGGCGTTGAACGCCGGCAGTCCGCGCACCCGCGAATATCGTCCGGTGTGAGGTCTACCGCACGGTGATGGTGCCGCGCATCTCCGGATGGATGGGGCACAGGTAGCGGAACGTCCCGGCGGTGGTGAAGGTGTGGCTCCACTCGCCCTCGGTGAACAGCGGGCTGTTGATGCCCATCGCCTTGTCGCCGATGCCCTGCACGCCGTGCACGACGTCGTCGGAGAACTTCCAGGCGACGGTGTCGCCGACGGAGATGGTGAGGTCGGCGGGGGAGAACGTCATGTCGTCGACGTCGACGACGACGGTCTGGGCCTGACCGTCGGCGGCGGGGGCGGAGGTGGCCGCCGAGATCGCGGTGGTTGTCGGCGTGGAGACGGATTCCTCGTCGGAGCCGCAGCCGGACAGTAGCGCCGCCGCGAGGACGAATCCGGTGGCGATGACGGTGGCGTGACGACGCGGCGTAGGCATGATGATCAAGCGTAGTCTGCGGAGGTCGCGGCCCGAGCAACCAGTGGAGGTGCGTGTCCGATGTGTTCGCAGCGGGGTTATTACTCCGTCGACGCGGTCCGGGCGGCCGAGGCGGAGCTGTTCACCAGGGTCGCGGCCGGGGTGCCGATGCGGCGGGCGGCGTACGGGCTGGCGCTCGTCGTCGCAGGAGAATTGCGGGCCCGCACCGGAGGTGTGGCGGGCCGGTCGGTGACGCTGCTGGTCGGCTCGGGCGACAACGGCGGGGACGCGTTGTGGGCGGGGTCGTTCCTGCGGCGCCGCGGTGTGGCGGTCGAAGCGGTGTTGCTGAAACCGGAGCGCGCTCATGCGGAAGGGCTCGCGGCGCTGCGCAAAGCCGGCGGCCGGGTGCGGACGGACGTGGGACGGCCGGACCTGGTGATCGACGGGATCGTTGGCATCTCCGGGCGCGGATCGCTGCGGCCGGACGCGGCAGCGATCGTGTCCCGGATCGAGGCGCCGATCATCGCGGCGGATCTGCCGAGCGGAGTCGATCCCGACACCGGCGCGGTCGACGGTCCGGCGGTGCGGGCACAGGTGACCGTCGCCTTCGGCGCCTGCAAACCCGTGCACGCGCTGGCCGCGGATCGGTGCGGGCGAATCGAGTTGGTACCTATCGGGTTACGGCTACCCGAGCCCGGACTCGCCGCCCTCGAACCGCGCGAGATCGGGGCGAAGTGGCCGGTGCCGGGCGCGACCGACGACAAGTACAGCCAGGGCGTCACCGGCATCTGTGCCGGCAGTGCCGCGTACCCGGGTGCGGCGGTGCTGTGTACCGGGGCGGCCGTGGCGGCGACCTCCGGGATGGTGCGATACGCGGGCAGCGGCGCGGACGAGGTGCTCGCGCACTATCCGGAGGTGGTGGCAGCGCGCAATGTCGCACTTGCCGGCCGGGTCCAGTCCTGGGTGTTCGGCCCCGGATCGGGCACCGATGACGGCGCGTGGGCCCGGATGGCGCAGATCCTGTCCACCGACCTGCCCGTCGTGGTCGACGCCGACGGCCTGACGCTGCTCGCCGAGCATCCCGCCATGGTGCGCGACCGCACCGCACCGACGGTGCTGACCCCGCACGCCGGCGAATTCGCCCGCCTGACCGGGCAGCCGCTGGGCGCCGATCGGGTCGCCGCGGTCGGTGAACTGGCCGAATCGTGGGGGGTGACGGTGCTGCTCAAGGGCCGCGCCACGCTGGTCGCCGAGCCCGGCAAGCCGATCCTGGTGAACGAGGCAGGCGGATCCTGGGCCGCGACGGCGGGTGCCGGTGACGTGCTGTCCGGTGTGATCGGCGCGCTGCTCGCCGCAGGCCGGGAGCCGGGCTGGGCCGCCGCCGCGGCCGCGCGAGTACACGCCCTGGCCGCCAACCTCGCCGCCGCCGAGGGACCGGCCCCCGCGCCGATCTCGGCGACGCCGCTGCTCCATCACTTGCGGGCCGCGATCGGCACATTGCGCGCTGTGGCCGGCTGACGTTCGGCGGCACCCACGGGCCTTTGCCCTCGGCGTATGCCGAAGACCGGGGTGGTCGCCCGTCCCCGACGACCGCGTTGGTGGCAGGATCGGGAATCGTGAATGCGCAAGTGGAGACGGTCGTCGATCTGGATGCCATCGCTCATAACGTGCGGATCCTGCGTGAACACGCCGGCGGCGCCGCGGTGATGATCGTGGTGAAGGCCGACGGCTACAACCATGGCGCGGTCGAGGTGGGGCGGGCCGCGCTGGCGGCGGGAGCGGCCGAGCTCGGCGTCACCACCATCAGCGAAGCGGTGCAGCTGCGCGAGGCCGGGATCACCGCGCCGATCCTGAGCTGGCTCAACAACTCCGACGCCGATTACGGCGCCGCGATCGCCGCCGATATCGAGATCGGCGTGTCCTCGCTGTCGCAGTTGCGCGGTGTCGAGGCCGCGGCGCGGCGGCTCGGGCGGACGGCGACGCTGACCCTCAAGGTCGACACCGGCCTCAACCGCAACGGCGTCTCGGTCACCGAATACCGTGACGTCCTCACCGCGCTGCGTGGCCTCGTCGACGAGCAAGTGGTGCGCTTCCGCGCGATCTTCTCCCATCTCGCGCACGCCGACGAGCCGCACCATCCGATCATCGACGTCCAGCGCGACCGCTTCGTCGAGGCCATCGCCACCGCGAAGGAATACGGCCTGGAACCGGAGATCAGGCACCTGGCCAACTCGGCCGCCACGCTGACCCGCCCCGACCTCGCCTTCGACATGGTGCGCCCGGGCATCGCGGTCTACGGCCTGTCGCCGGTCCCGGAACTGGGCGATTTCGGTCTGCGCCCGGCCATGACCTTCCAAGCGCAGGTCTCGCTGATCAAACAGGTCGCCGCCGGTGAGGGTGTCTCCTACGGCCACGAATGGATCGCACCGCACGACACCACCGTCGCGCTCATTCCCGCCGGATACGCCGACGGCGTCGCGCGCAAGCTCGGCGGGCGCTTCGAGGTCTGGGTGCGCGGTGCGCGCCGGCCCAGTATCGGGCGGGTGTGCATGGATCAGTTGGTCGTCGACCTCGGCGAGAACCTCGACGGCGTCACCGAGGGCGACACCGCGGTCCTGTTCGGCACCGGCGAAAACGGACAACCACACGCCCAGGAATGGGCCGATCTGCTCGAGACCATCCACTACGAAGTGGTGTGCTCGCCCCGGGGCCGGGCGGTCCGGCGGTTCCGAGGCGGCCCGCGGTGACCAAACGGAAAGTGACCGTCCTTCGTGGCGGTATGGCGACCGCGGGCCTGGTCGCGGCGTTGGCCGGAGTGCACGCGCTGCGCCGGGCGGGGGCGCGGGTGCTGGTGCCGGTGAGCCCGGACCCCTATCGCGGCGAGGACTTCTCGCTGATCGATGCCGACCCGGCCGACGAGGTCCTCGCCGACGACGGTGTAGCCCTGGCCACCCGCGAATGCGGTCCCGCCGATGCCCCCGTCACCGTCGTCTTCGTACACGGCTTCTGCAACACCATGGAGTCGTTCCACTTCCAGCGTCGTCATCTCGAGCAGCGCTGGGGTCCGCGGGTGCGGATGGTGCTGTTCGATCTGCGCGGGCACGGGCGTTCGGGAGTGCCGGAGACCGACAGTTGCACGGTCCGTCAGCTCGGCCGCGACCTGGTGCGTGTCATCGAGGCGAAGGCGCCGGACGGGCCACTGGTGCTGGTCGGGCATTCGCTCGGCGGGATGGCGATCCTGGCCGCGGCGGCGCAGTATCCGCAACTGTTCGAGCAGCGGGTGGCGGGGGTGGCGTTGCTGTCGACGGCGGCGGCCGAAGTGGCCAGTGCGGGGCTGGGCCAGCTGTTGCGCAATCCCACCGTCGACGGTTTCCGGATGGCGGTGCACACCGCGCCGGCGCTGGTGCAGACCGGGCGGATGACGGCCAAGCATGTCATCGCGCCGATCCTGCACGTCAGCTCCTTCCACGGCTCGGTGAGCCCGACCCTGTCGCGGTTCGCCACCCTGATGATCGACCGCACTCCCGTGGAGACGATCGTCAAGTTCCTGAAGGCGATCGAGCTGCACGACGAATCGGCCGCGCTGCCGGTGCTCGCCGATATCCCGGTGCTGATCATGGGCGGCAAACACGATCTGGTGATCCCGTTCCGCAACTCCCGCGCGCTCGCCCGTGAGCTGCCGCGGGCCGAACTCGTGGAGCTGCCGGAAGCCGCGCACATGCCGCAACTGCAGTTCGCCGATCTGGTCGACGCCGCCCTGGACCGGCTGCTGCTGCGCGCGGGCGTCGTCGCCGCGACCGACACACCGGAGGTGGCCGATGACTGAACACCGACGCACCCTGCCCACCGTGGCCGACACCGAAGCACTCGGCCGGGAACTCGCCGCGGGTCTGGTCGCGGGCGATCTGGTGGTGCTCGACGGTCCGCTCGGCGCGGGCAAGACCGCGCTGACCCGAGGCATCGCCGACGGGCTCGGCGTACAGGGGCGGGTCAGCTCGCCGACGTTCATCATCGCGCGCAGGCACCGCGCCGGCGAGCGCCGCGGTGCGGCTCCGGTGGCGCTGGTGCACGTCGACGCCTACCGGCTCGGCGGCGGGCTGGACGAGCTCGACGCCCTCGACCTCGACACCGATCTGCATGACGCGGTGGTCGTCGTCGAATGGGGTGGCGGCGTCGTCGAGCACCTCACCGACCGTCATCTGCGGGTGCGGCTGGCCCGCGAACCGGAGTCGGAGGTGCGTGTCGCGACCTGGGAATGGATCAAGCGCTCGGCCGATCCCGCGGAAGGCTAGCGGCCTACTCGAGCCACCGGCGGCGGTGGTTCGGACACCCGCGGCTGCCCGGCAGGGCTGTGACGTGGGCAACCTCGCCGGAGGCACGCGCACACGGCTGCGCGCCGCGACCCTCATGGCTGCGCGGCGCGTGGGGACCAACCGGTATCGTTGGGCCAATCATGCTTGTACTTGCTGTCGACACCGCGACGCCCGCCGTTACAGCGGGATTGGTGGAATTGGAGCAGTCCGCGGCCGGTGCCGAGGCACCGGCCGACGTGCGCACCATCGCCGTCCGGGTGCGGGTCGACGCCCGCGCCCACGCCGAGGTGCTCACCCCGCAGATCCTCGAATGCCTCACCGAGGCAGGGCGATCCAGGACCGATATCGCGGCCGTTGTGGTCGGCGTCGGCCCAGGACCGTTCACCGGATTACGGGTCGGCATGGCCACCGCGGCCGCCTTCGGTGACGCCCTCGGCATCCCGGTGTACGGCGTGTGCAGCCTCGACGCCATCGCCGCCGACGGCGCCCGCGACCTTGCTCCAGGAGCGGAGCTGCTCGTGGTCACGGACGCGCGCCGCCGGGAGGTGTACTCGGCGCGCTACCGCGAGGACGTGCCGTGGACGCTCGGTGGCATCGGCCGTCGGGTCGCAGGCCCCGAGGTCGGCAAGCCGGCCGAGCTGGACACCGAGAAGGCCACCGTCATCGCGGGCTCGGCCTCCCACGTCGACCTGTTCGACCTGCCGGTGCTTCCGGTGGAGACGCCGTCACCGGCCGGTCTGGTCCGGGTCGCCGCACCGCAGGTGCTGGCGCGGGCCGTGCCGGAACCGCTGGTCCCGCTGTATCTGCGCAGGCCCGACGCGGTCGAGCAGAGCTACCGCACCCTCGATCGGACAGGGGCGTAGCCGTGGGCATCCGCATCGAACCGATGACGGTCGCCGATATCGACCGCTGCGTGGAACTCGAGCAACTGCTGTTCCCCGAAGACGATCCGTGGCACGCGGTGTCGTTCCGGTCGGAGCTCGCGGCAGGCCACAACCGCTACATCACCGCCCGCGACGAGGACGGCCAGATGGTCGGCTACGCGGGCATCGCCCTGCTCGGCGACAACGAGCATCCGGAGGCCGAGGTGCACACCATCGGTGTCGACCCGCAATGCCATCGCGCGGGTATCGGCACGAAGCTGCTGGAAGCGCTGCTGGCCGAGGCCGGGGCGCGCGGTGGGCCGGTGTTCCTCGAGGTGCGCACCGACAACGCCGCGGCCATCGCGCTCTACGCCAAGCACGGCTTCCACATCATCGGCCTGCGCAAGAACTACTACCACCCCAGCGGCGCCGACGCCTACACCATGCGCAGGCCCGCGTTGTCGTCGGCGGGCGCGCAGTGGGGCGAGGCTAATCGACCGGATGAGGTGCTGTCGTGATCGTCATGGGTATCGAGAGTTCCTGCGACGAAACCGGTGTCGGCATCGTGCGGCGCCACCCGGACGGCACATGTGAACTGCTGGCCGACGAGGTGGCCTCGAGCGTCGACCAGCACGCCCGTTTCGGCGGTGTGGTGCCCGAGATCGCCTCGCGCGCGCATCTGGAGGCCATCGTGCCCGCGATGCGGCGGGCGTTGTCGAGTGCGGGCATCGTCGCCCCCGACGCTCTCGCGGTCACCATCGGCCCCGGACTCGCCGGTGCGCTGCTGGTGGGAGTCGCCGCCGCCAAGGCCTACGCCGCGGCCTGGGATGTGCCGTTCTACGCGCTCAACCACCTCGGCGGGCACGTCGCGGTCGACACGCTCGAACACGGTCCCATGCCGCCGTGCGTGGCGCTGCTCGTATCGGGCGGGCACACGCACCTGCTGCACGTCACCGATCTGGCGGAGCCGATCGTGGAGTTGGGCAGCACCGTCGACGACGCGGCGGGCGAGGCGTTCGACAAGGTCGCGCGGCTGCTCGGCCTCGGCTTCCCGGGCGGCCCCGCGCTGGACGCGGCCGCCCGCTCCGGCGACCCGAAGGCCATCGCGTTCCCGCGCGGCATGACCGGCCCACGCGATCCCCGCTACGACTTCTCGTTCTCCGGGTTGAAGACCGCGGTGGCCCGCTATGTCGAGGCGGCGCAACGCGATGGGGTGGCGACCGAGGACCTGCCGATCCCGGATATCGCGGCCTCGTTCCAGGAGGCGGTCGCCGACGTGCTCACCATGAAGGCCGTGCGCGCAGCGCAGGACGTCGGCGTCGGCACGCTGGTGCTCGGCGGCGGTGCGACGGCCAATTCCCGGATCCGGTCGCTGGCCGAAGAGCGTTGCGCGGCGGCGGGTTTGGAGCTGCGGGTGCCCAAGCCGCGGTTGTGCACCGACAACGGGGTGATGATCGCGGCGCTGGGCGCCCACGTGATCGCGGGGGGAGCGCAGCCCTCGCCGTTGACCGTGGCGACCGATCCGGGGCTGCCGGTGTCGGTCAGTCAGGTGTCCTGAGGCGCATTCGCTGCCTGTGTCCTGGGCGCACCCGGTGTATGCCGGCTCGCTCAGTGCGCAGGTGCGGTCGGCTGCCCGTCCGATGATCCTGTGCCGGCCCGGGGGATCGGCACGCGGCCCTGCGCGGGTGCCTGAGCCGGTGGACCGCTCGGCCGTACGGTGGTCGGCGCGGCACCCGGTGTCGGTGTGCCGCTGGGGGTCGGCGCTGTGTCGGCGCCTTCGCGGCCCGTCTCGGGAGCGGCCCCCGAACCCGATGGCGCGGTGGTGCTGGGCGGGAACAGCGGGCCGAGCAGCTCGGGCAGCTCCGGGAACGGGATGGACGGCAGGTTCGGGTCGGGACGCAACGTCGGCTGGGTGGACGAGGGGCGCGACGTGGTCGGTGCGACACCGGTGGTGCTCGGCACCTGATCGGGGCTGGGGCTCGGGGCGATGGTGGTGCCGGTGGGACGGACCGGGTTTTCACGCTCGCCGTCGGTGGTGGCGCTGCCGGGGACCGCGGGCGGGTAGGACGTCATCGTCGGCGGTAGCTCGGTGCTGCTGGTGGTGCCCGCGGGGGAGACCTCCTCGCCGGAGGTCGGGGCGAGCGCCTTTACCCCGTACCCGATGACCAGCCCGACGACGACGATCGCACCGGCCAGCGTGCCGACGACCTTGGTGAAGGTCCCCACCGGCGCGTCCGAGGCGAGCGCGGCGACCGCGCCCGCGGCGGGCTGGGTCTCATCGGCGACCAGGGCGGCGCCCTTGGCGATGACGGCGTCCGGATCCGGGACGGTGAGCACCGGGATGTCGAGTTCGTGCTGGAGGGTGTCGACCACCGCGGGAACGTTGGCGCCGCCGCCGATGACGCACACCGCTTCCGGGCGCTCGGGTGCGCGCCCGAAGGTGACCGCGGTGAAGGCGGCCAACTCGCGCAGCTGATCGGCGATCAGTTCTTCGAAATCGGTGCGGGTGAGCTTGAGTGGGCGCCCGGCCACGTGGTCGATGGTGACCGCAGGCGCGACGGACAGGTGCTCCTTGGCGGCGCGGCCCCGGTTGGTGAGCATGGTCCGGTTGGGGCGGGTGCCGCGGCGGGCGTAATGGGCGTCGACCAGATGGTGGTAGATGAGTTCGTCGATGGCGTTGCCGCTGACGGTGGTGGTGCGCGCCGAATGCAGTACGGTGCCGTCGGCCTGGGTGGCGACGGTGACGGTGACCCCGGACGCGCCCATGTCGACCAGCGCGACGGTGCGGTACCGGTCGACCAGGCCGGTATGGCGTAGGTAGGCGAGCGCGGCGGTGGCCTCCGGCACCAGCTGGAGCTCGTGCTGCTTGCCGGTGGCCGAGCGGATGGCCTGGGCCTGGGCCTTGCTGCGGTAGGCGACCGCGACGGCGGTCGGCGGGCTGCTCAGCGCCGCGTCGAGCTCGAAGGCCTTGGTGCCCGCGTAGCCCGTATCGTGCGGATGGGTCGTCGGCAGCTGGGTGGTCATCAGCTCGATCGACGAGGCGACCAGATCGCCGAGATCGGAATGGGCGTCGGCCGACACCACGCGGTAGTCGAAGCTTTGGGCTCCGTTGCCTGCGGTGGCGACGAGCGCCGAGCACACCACCTCGTTCCCGGCGGAGATACCGAGGGATGTTCGCATGTTCACCTCCCTTCGAGCGGATGGTCCTGGTGTCGGGCGACCATCTCGAATGGACTCCCGGAGCACCGTGTGGATGACGATCGAACCGGGTTCGCTATCCGGGGCCGTCTCGTTGCCTGGTGGGCGCCGGGACGGGTGGATCAGGTGTTGCTTGGCTCTTCTGTGCAGCTGGCCGGATCGTTCGTGACGGCCTGTCGTTCGCCGGGACGCCGGTTCGTGATGAACCCGGCGGCCGCCGAGCGACCGTCGTCCATACTGTCACAATCCGTTATCCGAACGTTACAGATTTTGTGAAGTAATAGGAAGCCCTCGAGGCCGGGGGCGCGCCGAATGTATAGATCGGCCCTGCGCTGCGGCGATGACTGTGATGACGATCCGGCGAATTGGCACAGCCCGCCCTTGAGCGCTGGCACTCTCGTGTATAGAGTGCTAGTGGCGCTGTGTGATGTGTGTGCCAGTGCCAGTTCGACTACTGAGCAGGTCCCGGCACCCGCGACGACGGGGCTGTGCGCAGGCGTCGGCATCGTGACCGAACCGATGGTCCGGGACAACAGTCCCGGACGACCGTTATCCCCTGAAAGTGGAGGGCTCAACGTGGCGAGCGTGAACATCAAGCCGCTCGAGGACAAGATCCTCGTCCAGGCCAACGAGGCCGAGACGACGACGGCCTCCGGCCTGGTCATCCCGGACACGGCGAAGGAAAAGCCGCAGGAGGGCACCGTTGTCGCCGTCGGCCCCGGCCGGTGGGATGAGGATGGCGAGAAGCGCATCCCGCTGGATGTCCAGGAGGGCGACACCGTCATCTACAGCAAGTACGGCGGCACCGAGATCAAGTACCAGGGTGAGGAATACCTGATCCTGTCCGCGCGCGACGTGCTGGCTGTCGTCAGCAAGTAAGTCATCGCTGCGCATGGCGTTCCGCCCCGGTGTCGACCGCTGACCCCGGGGCGGAGTGCGTTCCGCGCACTGTGACAGCGCACCGAAACACAGGAGCGAACACATATGGCAAAGCAGATCGAGTTCGACGAGAAGGCTCGCCGGGCTCTCGAGCGCGGTGTCGACAAGCTCGCCGACGCGGTCAAGGTCACCCTCGGCCCGCGCGGCCGGCACGTCGTGCTCGCCAAGGCGTTCGGTGGCCCGACCGTGACCAACGACGGTGTCACCATCGCGCGCGACATCGATCTCGAGGACCCGTTCGAGAACCTCGGCGCTCAGCTGGTCAAGAGCGTCGCCACCAAGACCAACGATGTCGCCGGTGACGGCACCACCACCGCCACCGTGCTGGCCCAGGCCCTGGTGCGCGCCGGACTGAAGAACATCGCCGCGGGCGCCAACCCGATCGCGATCGGCTCCGGCATCGCCAAGGCCGCCGACGCCGTCTCCGAGGCCCTGCTGGCGCAGGCCACCCCGGTCTCCGGCGAGCAGGCCATCGCGCAGGTCGCCACCGTCTCCTCGCGCGACGAGGAGATCGGCGAGATGGTCGGCAAGGCGCTGACCACCGTCGGCAAGGACGGCGTGGTCACCGTCGAGGAGTCCTCGACCCTGCAGACCGAGCTCGTGGTCACCGAGGGTGTCCAGTTCGACAAGGGCTACCTCTCGCCCTACTTCGTCACCGACACCGACACCCAGCAGGCCGTGTTCGAGGACGCCTACGTCCTGCTGCACCGGGAAAAGATCAGTTCGCTGCCCGATTTCCTGCCGCTGCTGGAGAAGATCGCCGAATCCGGCAAGCCGGTGCTGATCATCGCCGAGGACGTCGAGGGCGAGGCGCTGTCCACCCTGGTGGTCAACGCGATTCGCAAGACGATCAAGGCCGTCGCGGTCAAGGCGCCGTTCTTCGGTGACCGCCGCAAGGCCTTCCTCGACGACCTCGCCGTCGTCACCGCCGGCACCGTGGTCAACCCCGACCTCGGCATCAACCTGCGGGAGGCCGGACTCGAGGTGCTCGGCAAGGCCCGCCGCGTCGTCGTCACCAAGGACGACACCACCATCATCGATGGTGCGGGCACCGCCGAGGACATCGCGGCCCGCGGCGCCCAGCTGCGTCGCGAGATCGAGGCGACCGATTCCGATTGGGATCGGGAGAAGCTCGAGGAGCGGCTGGCCAAGCTGGCCGGTGGCGTCGCGGTGATCAAGGTCGGCGCGGCCACCGAAACCGCCCTCAAGGAGCGCAAGTACCGGGTCGAGGACGCGGTCAGCGCGGCCAAGGCGGCGGTCGAGGAGGGCATCGTCCCCGGCGGCGGCACCGCGCTGGTGCAGGCAAGCACCAAGCTGGTAGAGCTGCGCGATTCGCTGTCCGGCGACGAGGCGGTCGGCGTCGAGGTGGTGCGCCAGGCGCTGCGCGCGCCGCTGTTCTGGATCGCCACCAACGCGGGCGTCGACGGCTCGGTCGTGGTCAGCAAGGTCGCCGAGGGCAAGGAAGGCTTCAACGCCGCCACCCTCAGCTACGGCGATCTGCTCACCGACGGTGTCGTCGATCCGGTGAAGGTGACTCGTTCGGCGGTGATCAACGCCGCGTCGGTGGCGCGGATGGTGCTCACCACCGAAAGCGCGATCGTCGACAAGCCGGCCGACGAGGGCGACGATCACGGGCACGGCCACAGTCACTGACAGGCAGGCCGCGGCCTTCGGGTTGATCGAGCGGACCGTTCATGTCCCCGCGGACGTGAACGGTCCGTTCGTCTTTCGACCGTTCGAGCGCGGGACGCGGGATACCGCAAGAGAATCCGGGCCGACGCCCGGGAAGAAGTCAGGAAGCGACCGGCGGCTGCTCCGCGGCGATCGCGGTGAGCAGCCGCCCGCGCAGCGCCGCCGGCGGCTGAACAGCCGTGGCGGCGGCGAGCGCTCCGAGGGCCTCCCTGGTGAAGTGCACCTCGGTGATGAACTCGGCACGCCGAGCGGGGTCTTCACTGTCGAGCAGTTCTTGTACCGCTTGATGGTCTTCGTCGTCGATCGATCCGAGCGCGACGGTGTGCGCGAGATCGATCTGGCGTTCGTTCATCTCACGTCACCCCCAAACTTTTCTTCAGTCGTGTCAATCCGTCCCGAATTCGGGACTTAACGGTCGGTAACCCTACGCCCAGATGGCTGGCCACCTCGGCGTAGGTTCGCCCGCCGTAGTAGGCGAGCGAGATGGCCTCCCGCTGCGTCTCGGTGAGGGCACCGAGACTGTCGAGGACGGCCTGCTGTTCGAATTTACGCTCGACCTCCTCGGTGACCTCGTCGAAGTCGTTGCCGAGAACCCGTATCCCGTAAGCGACTTCGCGTTGGGTATGGGCCTGCTCGGCCCGCACCCGGTCGACGGCGCGGCGATGGGCCAGCGTCATCAGCCAGGTGGCGGCCGACCCCTTGTCCGGATCGAAACTCGCCGCCGTTCGCCAGACCTGGAGATAGACCTCTTGTGCGGTCTCCTCCGCATAGCCCGGGTCATGGAGGACGCGCAACACCAGACCGTAGACGCGCGCACACGTTCGGTCGTAGAGCTCGGCGAAGGCTTCCTGGTCGGACTGGCCACACCGATGTAAAAGCGCGGCGAGTTCGATGCTTTCAGCTGCGCGTGCCGAGACCGCAGATTCCACACTGAGTGGAAAGGCTTCTCCACGGAACGAGTCGCCCTCTGCGGCCGGCGGCCGCGTTGTCACAACGCTCCATTCTGTGTCATCGGTCACTACCGTAGCGTGCCGCTATCGGATTCGCTCGGCAGGGGCCCTGTGTGGCAGCGTGCGTTTCGACGCCGACAGGCGCACTCGGTGGTGACCGAGGGCCTGACGGGCGTTGTCGTGCGTACGAGCCGAACGACCGTGTGCCGGCGCGCGACTCGACCGATAGTGCTGTCAGCAGTTGTTGCTAGGAATTCGGCGCCCTGCGCGATGCGGATGGGAAGGGATTCGTAATCCGTCGCGAACGCCGACGTGTGCGGGTGACCAGCGGCGACTCAGACCGCCATCCGGCGCCGATTGCGCCGGGCATGCATCTCCCGCTCGGTCTCGGACATGCCGCCCCAGATGCCGTAGGGCTCGCTCACTTTGAGGGCATGGCTGCGGCACTGCATCAGTACCGGGCAGCTGTGGCAGATCTCTTTGGCGCGCATCTCGCGCGCGGTCCGGGCGCGGCCGCGCTCGCCGTCGGGATGGAAGAACACCGCGGAGTCCACACCGCGGCAGGATCCGCGCATCTGCCAATCCCAGACATCGGCGTTCGGTCCGGGAAGGTGGGTGGGCATGGGCATGTGTGAACTCCTCGTGGTGCGAGCTCGTCGACGTTGTCGAGCAGGTGGTCTGCAACTTCTCCCGGCGCGGAAAGTGATCCGGCCGAGCACATTCCGGCCACGGTGCGGCGTGTGTCGTCCGAGAGCCCGCCAATGATGGTCGCTGCAATTTCGCGCGGCGCCGTCCGTGGCGATGAGTTACGTTAGGTCCCGGCGCGAATTTCCGTCAATAGTTCGGCGCAGCGGTTTCTCAAATGTTCAGCGGCTAAATTTAACCTCGGCACTGTTTACTTTTAACGTTCCTTCCGGCGATAATGGCCGGTTGGCTCGGGAGTCGTGTGCCGACAGGTGTTCGGTGTCCGTGAATTCGTGCAGGTGGCAGCGGTGTTCGGGGCGCTGTATCGATAGTCGAGCGATCGTCGCCCGGCCGGCGTTGCCGGTGCGCTCCGCCGGGGGAGCGATCCGGGCAGGGGGAGATGGCGATAACGGGGCGCGCGGGTTAATTGCGCGAAACGCATATGAATTCGAGGGGTGCATGCCGGCCGATTGCCGGGGTGAGTTTTACCTGATGGAAACATGACGCGTACCGACACATTCGATTCTCTGTATGCGTCACGCGCAAAAGAAGGCTGAACGGTTGCTCGCGCACCGCGTGCCTCGCCGGAGTCGGCGCAGGTGGTACCGGGCGGGATAGGGTGCGGCCGTGTTCGCACCGGTTCCTTCCCTCGACCCGCACGCCGCGCTGCTCGCCGACGCCGCCTTCGGCGCCTGCCCCGGAACGGCAGCTGCCGAGTTGCCGGCCGCCCGCGATGCTCGCGAAGCCTGGCTGCGCGCGGTGGCGCTGGGCGGTCAGGGCCGATACGCCGCCGCCCGCGCCGAGCTGCGGGGGTTGACGATCCACCGGGCCGACCCGGTGCTCGCGTCCCTCGCCGCCGCGACCCGCGGCTCGCTGCTGCGTCAACTGGGCTGGCATGCCGTGGCGTCCGGGCACGACGGGGCGGCCGCGGCTCTCGTCCTGCCCGGCCTGGCCGAGGAGCAGTCGGCGGGCGGGCGCGGCCCTGGCCGCCTCGACGCCGCCTGCGACGCGCTGACCGGGCTGGCCGCCGACGCCCTCGGCACCGGACGCACCGATCTCGCCGCCGATCTGCTCGCCCGGGTGCGCACCCTGCTCGACGAGGCCGCCGAGGCCGCCGAGACCCCCGGCCCGGACCGGCTGCGGCTCGCGATCCGGCTGCACTGGGTGAGCGCCGAGACGGCCTTCGCGGCCGGGCGCTCCGCCGCGGCCCTACCGCATGCCGAGGCCGCGCTCGCCCTCGCCGAACAAAGTCCTTCGGTACGGCATCGGGTGAAATCGCGGCTGTTGCTCGCTGCCGCCACCGCCGCCGTCGGGTCCGCTGACCGGGCCGGCGAGCTCGCCGAGACCGTCGCCGCCGAATGTCGTGAGCACGGGCTGCTGCCGCTGCGCTGGGCCTGTGCCATGTTGCGGACCGGAGTGGCGGTGCGTGATATCGATCGCACTGCGGCACAGCGCGAGGCGGCCGAATGCGCCGCCGCCATCGAACGGCTCGGTGGGCGCTTCCGTCCGGCCGCCGCAGGCTGACATTCACCGCATGCTCCGATCTGCCCGGTCGGCAGCCGGTTGACGACGCAGATGCCCGGTTCGGCAACGGGTGTCGCTATTGTTAGATCCGTTCCGCTACACCCGCGGAAGCATCGGCCGATACCGGCCGTGCCACTTGTAACGCCAGGAAAATCTCTGACGATGACGCACACGGGCGAAGAGTTGGACCTCGCCGTCGCTGCCGCTGCGCAGGGCGACAGATCCGCTCTAGCTCAGGTACTGGAGTTGATCCGCCCGCTGGTGATGCGTTATTGCCGCGCACGGATCGGAGCTGCGGAGCGTGGATCGCTATCCGCGGACGACGTTGCGCAGGAGGTCTGTCTGGCGGTCATGACAGCTCTGCCCAGGTATCAAGACCAGGGCAGGCCCTTCATGGCCTTCGTATACGGAATCGCTTCGCACAAGGTCGCCGACGCTCATCGCAACGCCTCACGTAACAAGGCGGAGGCGATGGCCGAAGTACCAGATGTCATATCCACCGACCACGGGCCGGAGCAGCGCGCTCTCGAATCGGAAACGAGCAGGCAGATGAACCGTTTGCTTGCCACGCTTCCGGAAAAGCATCGAGAGATCCTGATCCTGCGCTTGGTCATGGGTTTGTCGGCAGAAGAAACCGCGACCGCCGTGGGCAGTACGGCGGGAGCTATACGAGTAGCCCAGCACCGGGCACTCGCGAAATTGAAGTCACAAGTGGCGAGGGCAGGTGAAATGTATGGCTAGGGATGGCGGGCGCGGTCGGGGTGACTGGAGGGCGCGACGTGGATCGCGAGACAGCGGTCCCTACGCCGAGGGGTCCTCTGGCGACAACGCTCCGGTGGACATCGCGGCGGTACGCCGCGACGACGCGCTGATCGATGCCATCGCCAGCGACGGGCCGGTCCAGACCGACAGCACCGAAGAGTTCCAGCTGGCGGCTTTGCTGGCCGACTGGCGGGCAGAGATCATCGCACCACCGATTCCGGATGCTCCGGATCTCGACACGGTGGTGGCGGCGGTCAATCAGGAAATCGGCGCGCGCCAGGCGCGGGTCGGTGCCAAGGCGGGTGGCCGGCTGCGGCTGGTGCGCCCGATCGCGGGCACCGCTGCGGCCTTGGCGCTGGTGTTCGGCGGTATGACGGCCTTTTCTTATAACGCCGAGCCCGGTGATCCGCTGTGGCGGGTCAAGGAAGTGGTGTTCAGCGAGCAGGCCCAGTCGACCGTGGTGCAGCGCGCCGACGACGATCTGGCCGCGGCGCAGGAGCTGATCGAGCAGGGCAATCCCGAACGGGCCAGGGCCCGGTTGGCGCAGGCGTCGACCAACGCGACCCAGGTCGACGATCCGGCCAAGCGCGGGGTTCTGATGGAGCGCTGGCAGCAGCTGCTCGACGAGCTACGCAAGGTGTCGCCGGAGGCGGCCGCCCAGCTCGAGCAGACCACGCGTCCGGGCGGCGTCACGACGACACCCAACGAGACCGCACGTCCGGGTTCGCCCGAGACCACACGTCCGGGTGGCGTCGGCGGCGACAGCGGCAGCACCGCACCAACGATCATGGGTGTCGACCCAACGGTGTCGGGTACCAAGCCGCCGGTGACCACAGCACCGGACACGACAGCACCGACCAATCCGCCGACAACCGGCCCGCAAGACACCGGCGTTCCGCCGACCGTCGAGCCGACCACGCCGCCGGAGACCACGCAGCCGCCGGTGACGCCGACCACGGTGTCGCAGTCGACCAT
>NZ_BAFY01000049.1 GCF_000308555.1 Nocardia cyriacigeorgica NBRC 100375
CAACGCTCGAGGGCTGGGGGACGATCGTGCCCCTCCGAAAGAACACCAGCATCCCGATCGGCATCAGCGAATCCGAACTTGCGCCGGTCTTCCTCAACTTCAACGAGCAACCGCACTTCCTCATCTTCGGCGACACCGAATGCGGCAAGACAACGCTGCTGCGTGGCATCTGCCAAGGCATCATGGAGTCCAACCGGCCTCAGGAAGCGGCGATCATTCTGGCCGACTACCGGCGAACGCTGCTAGGAGCCGTCGAGGGCGATCACATCGCCGCTTACGCAACCAGCGCGCAAGGCTTGAGTACGAACGTCGCCGACCTTGCCGGGCTCCTTCAGACGCGCATGCCCGGTCCGGACATCACCCCTCAGCAGTTGCGCGATCGATCCTGGTGGTCGGGCCCGGACCTGTACCTGATCGTCGACGACTATGACTTGGTCGTCACAGGCAGCGGCAATCCGATTTCGCCGATCGTCGAGTATCTGCCGCACGCCAAGGACGTGGGTTTCCATCTCGTGATCGCTCGCCGGTCCGGTGGTGCGTCCCGGGCAATGTACGAGGCCACTATCGCGCGTCTGCGTGACCTGGCTACGCCGGGCCTGATCATGAGCGGCAGCCGCGAGGAAGGAAACCTGCTCGGCAATGTTCGCCCGAGCGCGATGCCGCCGGGCCGGGGCACTATGGTCAGCCGCGCGGGTGTCGAGTTGATCCAGACCTCGTGGATGCCACCCATCTCATGACCGCCGTCGAGCTGACTCTCACCGAAACGCGGCTCTGGGCGCGGACCTCGAACACCCACGCGGACATGCCACCATCGGTGGCGCCGGGCAGCGACGGAATGAGTCTCGTCGTGGGCGAACCACTCGTACCGCGGTCGATGGCCTGTTCGGCGGTGCAATTGCTGACCGCCGACAGGATCGCGTACCTGCCGAGCTTGCCCTCGCCCGTCGACGGCATGACCGCTGTGTTCGGCCGATTGCTTGCCGAGCTTCGGGTACCGGCGCCCTGCGAGCGTCTCACCGTCGTAACCCCGACCGAGTGGGGAACCAGACGCCGGTCGGCCATCGAAGCGGCCGGGTTGCGCGTCGCATCCGAGGTCGAGTTCTACGAGGCAGCCCTTCGGGCCGTAGCAGCGGACACCCGCAACCGTGACCGGCGAACCGTGGTACTCGAATTCGGCCCACTGTCGACGACCGCCACGTCGATCATCTACGGCCAGCGAGGCCCCGAGATCGAAGCGTGCGAGCATGAGCCGAATCTTGCGGCCGCTGAGATCGTCCCTGACAGTCCCGGTTTCAGCGAGCTACGCGCCCTTCTCGAGCGTCTGCTGTCCGGTGGACCCACCGACAGTGTGCTGGTCGTAGGTGGTGCCGACACCGGCTTCCTCGAACTGATCGGTTCGGCGGTCGTTGAAGTCTCCGGTTCCGACACCGACTTACGCACGGTGCCGAACGCGGACCTCGCCCGCAACAAGCAGGCGGAAGCCTCGCCCTACCCGACGGCAGCGATTCCTCCGCTCCCACAGACCGAATGGTTGCAGCCGCTGCGTGAACGCGCCGCTGCTACCCGTCCGCCTCGTTCGCGTACGCCGATCTACATCGGTGTAGCTGCGGCCGCCGCGATACTCGTCGCAGGCGTCGGCGCGGCTGTGGTACGCAATCAGCCGGGAGATTCGGCCGGTGCGACGGCTGCGGCCCAGTCGTCCACCGTGGCCGAACCTTCGACGTCCACGGTCGCTCCGGCAACCCCAGCGCAGACGACCATGACGAAGGCCGCACCAGCGTCCCGAACAATCGGAAACATCCGGTTCGAAGTTCCGGCGGGCTGGAAAGTCACCGAGGCCGCTGGTGGATCGCGCATCTACTTGGTTCCCGAAGACGGCACAAAGGCGCGAATCACGCTCACCCAGAAGCAAGTCGTCCCTGGCGTCGGTTATGAGAAGGTCGCAGCCGACCTCGAGGCGCAGATCAAGCAACGGCCGGCTGGAACCATGAGCCCGCTCCGCCGCGACGTGGTCTTCGGCGGCCGATCGGGCCTGGCCTATACCGAACATCCAGACGACGGTTCACAAGTCGACTGGCATGTTATCGTCGAACACAGCACCCAAGTCGGCATCGGGTGCCAATATCAGACAGGGGGGCAAGACACGACAACACAGCTCTGTGCAGATGTCGCAACCACGCTGGAAGTCATCCCATGACACCAGCCCAAATTTTCTTCCAGATTGATGGAACCGATTGGGCGGGTCTCTGCGTCCAATCTAGTAGTTGGAGCGAATCGGCTCGGTCCACGAGGGCGGCCGAATCAAGTCACAAGAACGGAGTGCATGATGTCGGGAAACGTGAGGAATGATGCCGCCTCTATGGAGGCGGGTGCCAACCACGTCGACACCGTAAACCAGGCCCTTCAGGGGGAGCTGAAGACCGTGGAAGGTCTCGTACAAGGCTCGCGGGACAGCTGGGAGGGCGAGGCGCAGGCGGCATTCGACCAGGTGATGCTCGACTACAAAGATGCCTCGAATCGCCTGCACCAGGCTCTCGAGGAGATCGAAGCCGGTATTCGGTCGAACGGCAAGAACTTCACCGCGGCTGAGGAAGACAACAAGTCGCGTGTTGCCAGCGTCGGCTCGAGCCTGAACATCACGAACCCCTGATATCGCGGAAGAGACTAGGAGAACCAACTGATGAAGTATTCACACGAACAGCTTGTCCAGCTCGCATCTGACATCCGCTCTTCCAGCCAGCGCATCGTTCAGTCCGGGGACGACCTCAAGGGTTATGTCGCGCAGCTGACCTCCGAATGGGAAGGCCAGGCGAAGATCGACTACACCGAACGCCAGAACCGTTGGAACGACGCCCAGGCCGATCTTGCCAATATCCTCGAGACGATCGCGAAGGTCGTGGAGGACGGTGCGATCGCAATGACCGAAATGGACGCGATGAACGCGCGTTCGTGGGTCTCCTGATCCGACCTGATGAACCAAATGGAGTGCGCCCCGGCATAAAACGCTGGGGCGCACTCTTTGTTCAACGGTTCTGAGCGGGGTGTCGATGGCATCTGCGTCGAAGCTACATGTCGCGCAACGCCTCTGCTCCACGCGGTGGGTTCAGTCGAGTGCCTTGGCGATCGCGGGGACCATTCGGTCGACCAAGGTCTGTGTGGACTGATTCGTCCACACTCGGTATGCCTGCACCGCTTCGGGCTCGTCGATAACGACGATCGTTGCCGATGCATTGAGCAAGGTCGGCGGGAGGCCACGCAACCCCCCGTTGCCTGCCTCACTATCCGATCTTATGGCGAGGACGACATCGATCGGTTGCGAGACGGAGAAGCCGGATTGCAATGTGCGCGGCGATTTCTCGTCACCAATCGGTTGATAGGCATCGCTGTACCGAAAACCGATATCGCGCAGGAATTTTGCCTGATCAGAGCCGTCCAACGTCACCGCGACCGACGAGTTGGAGATGTCATAGGCGGCGACGGTCTTGTTGGTGAATTCGGGGTGTTCAGTCCGGACTGACGCCAAATCTGTGGAGTCGGCACCTTTGTCACCGCCGACGACCATGTAGGCACCGAAGGCGACCAAGAGGGCGGTGACCAAACCCGCGGCAGCGAGGAGCGCCCCTCGACGTCTACGCACCTGCGGTTGCAAGGAATGCTGGTCGATGGAGTCGGCCGACGACCTTCGTACTGTCGTCTGATCCGGGGGTGGACGGTGCTGTGCGACAACTCCGACCGCAGTGGTATTGCTGTGGAAGCTCTGGGTGTAGTTCGGAGCGGTCGGGAAGTTGCCGGTTCCGGGCGCTCTCTCGATGACACGCCCGAAGAGGGCTGCTTCCGCATCCTGAACGAACTCGCGGCAGTTGCTGTAGCGATCCTCGGGGGCTTTCGCCATGACCTTGGCGATCACCCTGTCCAATGCGGGGGGAAGGTCCGGCCTGACCTTGGTCAAGCTCGGTGGCGGCTCATGAATGTGGCCCATCATCACCACGGCGGGCATGGTCGATGGGTACGGGTTCTGGCCGGTCAACAGTTTGTAGAACGAGCAGCCGAGGCTGTAGATATCCGCGCGATGATCGAGTACCTCACCGACGAGCTGCTCAGGTGGGGCGTAGGCAACCGTCGCCATGAAGTTGCCTGTCCTTGTGAGGTCCTGGCCATCCTCGGCAGATTTGGCGACACCGAAATCGGTCAGGAACACCCGCTCCTCATCGCCACCATCAGAACTGGACAGCAGGAAGTTCGCCGGCTTGACATCACGATGCAGCAGGCCGCGCCGGTGCGCGTAATCGAGTCCCTTACCGATCTCGGAGACGATCCGTAGAGCGCGCTGCGGCGTCATCACCTGCGGCCCCTTTTTCGCCTCCTCCGCGGCGTCGGTGCCGTCGACGTATTGCATCGCGATCCACAACTGCCCGTCTTCCTCGCCGCGGTTGTACACCGCGACAAGATTGGCGTGATCCAGAGCGGCGGCAAGGTTCGCTTCGCGCTCGAACCGGGCGCGGAACTCCGAGTCGGTCGACAGATCGGGACTGAGGACTTTGAGTGCGTCCTGCCGAGGCAGGATGGGGTTCTGAGCCAAGTAGACCGTGCCCATGCCCCCGCTGCCGAGGACGTGAAGTATGCGGTATCCACCGATGATCGCGCCGGGCCGCAACGGCATCTGACACTTCTCCTGTCGATCACAAGGTCGTCTCGACGGTCGATTGCGTACGCTGCGAATCTGCCGCCCGTCCGACAACTAGTCCTGGTTCGCGAGTAGTAGGTACTGGGCAGCGGATTTTTGATGCAAGGCCTGGATCTGGTCTGCCTCCACAATGGCGACATGACGGCCAACGGTGAAATAACAGGTCGGCGCCATCAGGGAGTAGGTGACGAACGGGTCGTCCTGGTTCTTCTCGAAGCACTTGGCATCCGGCATACCGGGAGGGCTCGACGTCGGCTTGTACTGCCAATCGACCTGCGCGAGTTCGGCGGCAAGCAATCTGACCGCCGCGCCGTCGTCTTTCGCGCGGAAGACCCACGAATCGCCCCGCGACACCAGGTCGACACCTGCGTCGGCGAAGGCCTGCTGGTCCAGGTCGAACCGTTTGCTCAGGTGAATTCCGGCTTCGACCGGATATACCCCGACGACATCATCCTCGGGCAGCTCTGACTGAGCGGCGTCTTCGACGGGCAGCGTTCGGGCGAACAGGCCATCGATATCGGCAGGAAGCGCAGGTATCTGGTCGACGCCTGTGGGCTGGTACCCCTTTAGTAGTTCGATCTGCTTGTCGAGCACCTTCTTCGCCAAGTCGACGGCAGGGGTCGGATCTTTCGCCGGATTCAACCCGGGCGCGCTGTGGACGTATATGAGATAAGCATCGCGGACGTGCCAGGTGCTCACCCAGCCATTCGGGCTGGCAAAGCTGCGGGCGGCCGAGTATGAAGGGATGTCGATCGGTCGGTACTCGGGGTACTTCTTCAGGAATCCATCGGGAAGCACACGCTGTGCATGCATGGCCTGGTCGGCGGTCTGGAAGCGCAGAACTCGGAGGTTAGCGTTTTCGCCCAGGCCGATTTCCTGCCTGCGTTGCCCGCCGGTTCCCCACCCCACAACCAGTCCGGGAACTACCTCGTTGAAATTCTCCACCATGCTCATGTCTTCGCGATGAGTCGGCGGTTGGAACGGCGTGTACCGACGACCCTGCATATTCGTCTGGCTATAGACGAGGCGGCTATCGATATCCATCATGAGCGGCACGTGTTCGGCCAGCCTCGCTGCTTCGCGATTCACCCCCGCTGCGGGGGTTGCCAGCTCGTCGTCGGTACGAGGCTTAGTCGGGTAGTTACCGGGATCGAGCTGCGCCGTATCGACGCCGCCCTCTACGGCATCGTTCGCGTCGGAGTCGCCGCAACCGCTGACGAGTGAGGCCGAAACGGCGAGCGCCAGAACGATTACGCCGAGTCGTGAGTGCGCAATACGCATTCCTCGATCACCTGGCTTTCGACAGAATGGCATATTGGGCAGCGGTACGCTGATACAGCTGCGGATCGATTCGTCCGCCTGCCATTCCCCAAGAGATGAGCTTGGCGACATACCGGCCGTGAACGATGATGCATTCGGTTTTCGTATCGAATACCGGATGATATTGGTCGCGGCTGACGCAGCGCGCGTCGGTGATCCCGGGTGGGCCCGGGACCTCTTGATCGAGGTCGCCGAGTTCGGCGAGCGCCGACTGGAGGTGGAAGGCCGACTCCAGATCCCGGGTCCGATACAGGGTGCCCTCGATATGAGCAACCAGGTCAACCCCTGCCTCGGTCAAAACATGCTCCATCCGAGCAGCGTCGAAATTCAGGTGACGCGCTCCCGCCGCATCGAAAATCGCGCCCTCGAAGGCGTCGTTCTTGGCGGAAAGGTCTGTCGCGGAGGTCTTCGCCGACTTGACCGTCAGTCGAAGTATGCCGTCGGGATTGGTGGACAGGTCCAGAATATCGTTCGGCCGGGTGGGTTGCAGTGCTTCGACCTTGGGTACCTGCTGGTCGAGGAGGCCGGCCAGGGTCTGTGCGATCACGTGCGGATCGGCCTTCGGCCAGGTCACGGAGCTCACGATCACGTACTGACCGGAGTGCTTGAACAGGTAGCCCTTCATGTCCCTCGTCGACGCTTTGACGTCGCTGTGTCGGGGGATCGTCAATGATGTGCGATCGGGGGCAATTTCACCCAGCACTCGATCGAAGTCATTCGCCGCTGCTTGTGCTGAAGCTTCCGAGGGAAACCGAAGGATAGCGATCGACATGCCCTTGTGCGCACGCAGGCTTCCGTTGGAACGTCGGGTGGACACGCCGGCGAACATGTGGTGCCGGTCCGCAACAGGCTCGAATGCCTTGGGCAAGATCTCATCATCGAAGGACTGCCCTCCTTCGAGGAGGCGGGTGCTCTCCAATAATGACATGTCTTTGTCTACATCGTACGGAGACACCAGGTAGCTGAGCATGCGGCGCGACTCGATGCGGTACACCTCGGCGGACGTCCTGGACGTCGCATAGACGTAATCGTGTGGCGCATTCGGGAATTCGCCGTAGTCGAGCTTCTCGAGGTCCACGGCGGTCATTCCGGGAAGGGCTCTACCCTCGATGGATCCGGCGCAACCTGTCGCGGTCGATGCCAGGGCAATGATCGTGACGGACGTCAGAAGCGCACGCCGTGTGGTGCCGATCGAGTTACTCATGCTGGTCCCTCACTCGCTGACGAGCAACGCGTATTGGGCTGCGGCCTTTTGATGCAGGTCCTGGATCTGCGGCGACGACACTTGGGCGACATACGGACCTGCTTGGATCACGCACTCGCTTTCCTTGGGCTCGCCGGAATCGTGAAGGTAGGTGTAGCACTCGATCCCGGTGTCGATGCCTTTCGGAGGAGTCGCGATCCGGCCCTTTCCTTCTTCAGTGGTCGAAGGTTTCCACTCGTTCCAGAGCTCCTTCGCCTTATCGACACTGCCCGCGCGGAACACCAGGCTGGCTCCGACGCCGATAGCCTGGATGTCGGCTCTGTCCACGAAGTCGAGTGAGTGCAGGGTCAGCGTGTGAAAAGCGCCTCTGCTGCGGTATGCGCCGCTCGGTGTAACCAACGTCGAGAACGTATCGCTACCGCGGGGCAGGGTCCGACCAAGGATGCCGTCCGGATCGAGCGGGACCGATCCCTGCTTATCTGCGGGTGTGGGTTCGAATTGATCGAGCAATGGAATCTGCGCGTCGAGCGCCTTCTCGACGTGTGCGACCAGCGGGGTCAAATTCGGTGCAGTCGTGTCGTCCACGTACTTGAGAAATATGACGTAGCGGTTGTGCGTCGTCCAACTGCCGATCGACGATACGTCTGGGCGCCAATGGGCTTTCGTCTCGGGGTATTTAGATAAAGTAACCGGCTGATTCTGTGCGTTGTAGGTGAAGTCGTCGTGTTCGAGGGCGGGCCCGACCTGAGCTGCCGCCTCCGCATTGGCGAACATCATGACCGCCACGTGCAATGTTCGGCGCGGCTGGTCAACGGCACCCTCGGTCGTCCACGAATTCATCCAGCCGGCCACGAGATTGTCGGTGAGATCATCGAACGTGTCGTTGATGACCAGATCGGACAATGCTTTACTGTTGGCGACTACGTTGCTCTTCGCCCCGCGCGTTGGGTCGTGTTGGACGTACGCCGGGTCGATCTCGAACGGCAACAAGACGAAGTCGGCCAGCCGTTGCGACTCTCGGATGAGTGCTTGCTTGTCGTTCTTGGCATTTCCGAGCTCCACCGGCTCCGCCTGATAGTTGCCGACGTCGAGGTCGGATAGATCGGGCTTTGCGGTTGCTGCCTTGCCTTCGACTTCGCTTCCCCCGCAAGCTCCGAGCGTCACCGCGAGCGCTCCTGACATTGCCACGGCGCCGATCGTTCTGATCAGTCCGGATCGCGCAGCATGGATCATGCCCTCCCCCTTGTGTTCGTAGGTCCGGACGGATACTACTTCACTTGTGCTCGCAGGATCGGAATGAGCTTCTCCAGGAGCAGGGGTTGGGAGGACGAGGTCCAGTTGCGGAAGGCGTTCACCGTGGCGGGGTCGTCGACGACGATCACGGTCGCTTTGACATCGTTGATGTAGGGGTCGAGACCGGAAAGGCCGCCGCCGCCTGCTCCTTCGTCACTGCGGATGGCGATGAGGTAGCCGGAGTTGATTTTCGAGAACGTTGTGTAGCGGTCCTCCTTGGTGACCGGCCTCGGGGAGGTCTCGTTGCCTGTGCTGGTGAACGCGGAGTTGAAGGCGAATCCGAGGTCCTGGAGGAATTTCGCCTGGTCGCTCGGGGTGAGGTACATGGCGAGCTGGTTGTCGTAGGCTTTGCCGCCGGTGACGTCGACGACTGTGACGGTTTTGCCTTCGAATGCCGGATTGTTCTGGCGCGCTTCTTCGATGGAGCCGGGGGCTGCGGCGGTTGTCGAGGTATCCGATGGGCCTGCCGGAGTATCGCCGCCGCTGAGCGCCCAGATGCCGATGCCTGCGGCGAGGGCGACCACGACCACCGCGGCTGCTGCCGCGAGGATGCCGCGCCGTTTGCGGGCGGGTGCGGCGGGAGCGGAGGACGAGGGGATCGACTGGTTGGGCGCTGACATGTGCGCGCGCGGGTCGGTGGGCGGACGCGTTTGCTCCGCGGTGTTGTTGACCGCGTAGCGGGGCCAGCTGGGTTCCTGGGCGTGCGGGGCCGAGGTGTAGCCGAGGGTTCCGGTGGAGTATTGGTGGGCGCCGGAGGTGTAGTTCGGGCCGGGGGCGTGGGGGATGGATCCGGACAGGACCTGGGTTGCGGCGTCGGTGAATTCGCGGCAGGTGTTGAAGCGTTCGGCCGGGTTCTTGGCCAGGGCGCGGGCGAAGACCTGGTCGATGGCGGGTGGGAGGTTGCGGTTGACGGCGGTGGCGCGCGGCGGCGGTTCGTGCAGGTGGCCCATCATGACCATGGCGGGCTGGGTTGCCGGGTAGGGGTTCTGGCCGGTGAGCAGCTTGTAGAAGGCGCAGGCCAGGCTGTAGATGTCGGCGCGGTGGTCGAGGCGGCCGCCGGCGAGCTGTTCGGGGGGCGCGTAGGCGATGGTGGCGACGAAGCTACCGGTCTGGGTGAGGTCGGTGGTGTCTTCGGAAGATTTGGCGACACCGAAGTCGGTCAGCAGGACGCGTTCTTCTTCGTCGTGCTCGGCCGAGAGCAGGAAGTTCGCCGGTTTGACGTCGCGGTGCAGCAGACCGCGACGGTGCGCGTAGTCCAGTCCTTTACCGACCTCGGTGACGATGCGCAGGGCACGCTGTGGGGTCATGGCGCGCGGATCGCGTTCGAGTTCGGCGGCGGCATCGGTGCCGTCGACGTACTGCATGGCGATCCACAGCTGGCCGTTCTCCTCGCCGCGGTTGTAGACCGACACGATATTCGGGTGGTCGAGCCCGGCGGCCAGGTTGGCTTCCCGTTCGAACCTGGCCCGGAACTCGTTGTCCGCGCTGAGGTGTCCGCTGAGCACCTTGAGCGCGTCCATCCGCGGCAGGCTGGGGTGTTTGGCCAGGTAGACGGTGCCCATCCCACCCGCGCCGAGTACGCGCTGGATGCGATATCCGCCCACGATGGTGCCGGGGCTCATCGCCATCTCGCGGTCTCCTGTCTTGGCTGGTGCGGCATCGGATGCCGGCTACGGTGTGTCCACCGGAGCATAGTGGGCGCCGGCGGGACGTGTTCGGGCCGAGCGTCACGGACTCCTGAGGCCTACTGATACTGGGCGTTGGCCAGTAGTGCGTACTGCGCGGCCGCCCGTTGCCGGACGTCGACCGGTTGACCGCTGTGGACCTGGGCGACGTACCTGTCGTAGAAGACGACGCAGCCGTACCGGGTGTCGGAGCCGTCGTATCCGCTCGAGTCCTCGGCGCAACGGACGCCGGGTACGTCCTTCGGTGCGTCGATCGGTGTCCATTTGCTTTCGGTCAGTCGGGTCTCGGCGAAACCCTTCGCGGCGGCCGCGTCTTGGGTGCGCCAGAGCAGATTGTCCTCGGCCATCGCGATGCGATCGACGCCGTGTTCTTCCATCGCCTTCTTACCGGGGCCGGGTTCGGCGGACCAATGCAGGATCCCGCGCGGAGTGTGGACCGCGGTGCTGCCCAGCATGGGGGAGAAGAAGTAGTCCTCCGGCGTCAGCGTCCGTTGGAACATCAGGTCCGGGTCGTAGGGGAGCTCGAGGGCTTCTCGCTTGGATAGCGGCGGGAGCTTTTCGAGCAGCGGGATCTGGGCCGCGTAGGTCTTCTCGGCGAGCGCGGTCAGCGAGTCGAGGTCGGGGCTGGTCCAGGTGACCAGCATGCTCATGACATAGCTGCCGACGGCCATGGACGACCCGAGCGATGGGATGCCCGGCCGCCAGTGCGAATGCGCGTCGGGGTAGTCGCTCAGCTGGACTGGCTTGTTCTGGTCGCGCGCCACGTCGAAGTCGGCCTGGTCCAGGTCGCGGGCGGCGGTTTTCGCGGTCTGCTCGTCCGGGAACTGCAGAACGGCGAGGGTCATCGAGACTTCGCCCGCGGTTTTGCTCTCCTGCTTGGCGCGGTCGGCCGAGGTGAGGCCGAGACCGAACATGAACTTGTGCCGCTCGAGCACCGGCCCGTTGACGTCGGCGAGCAGCTCGGTGGCCGCGCGGGGATTGTCGAAGCCCTTGATGCCGCGGTTGTATTTCAGCTTCGGGTCGACGTCGATGCCGTTGATGACGTTGTCGGCCAATCGCATGATCGCGAACTCGGTGCCGGCCCGCAGCGAGTTCACGTACTCGATGCGCATATCCAGCGGAATGGTCGGGTAGCTGCCGGTATCGAGTTCACGGACGTCGATCTCGGCCGCCTGCGGGGTCCCCGAGACCGATGAGCAGCCCGCCAGTACCGCGGCGGCCACGACGGCGAGCGCGGCGCCGCGAACGGCGTGCCTGGTCATTATGCTTCGAATTCGCATGTGCCGCAGTCCTACTCGGAGTTGGCCAGGATGGCGTACTGGGCGGATATCCGTTGCTGGGCGTCCAGGAGCTGTTCGGCACCCATGAACGCGTAATAGCGGTCGTAGGCGACGTGGCAGTAGAACCGGATCGCGCCCTTGGCGGGGCCTTTGTACTCGGTGCAGGTGGCCTGCGGTAGGCCCTTCGGCGAATCCGCGCTGCGGAAGTAGCGATTGAGCTCCGAGGACTTCTCTTTGAGCTCGCGCGCGGAATCCGCGTCCGCCGCTCGGTACAGCTCGCCGGCGTCGTAGGCGACCCGGTCGACCCCTGCCTCGACCAGCAGCTGCTTGCGTTCGAGCGGATCCATCGGGAAATGCAGTGATCCATGCAGGTCGTAGGTGCCGGGGACGTTCAGGAACGAATCACCCTCGGGACGGCGCAGCGATATCGAACGCATGCCGTCCGGGTCGATGGACTTGTTCATGAGTTGATCGGGCGGAGTCGGCTCGAACTTGTCCAGCGCGGAGATGGTCGCGGCGATGGACTTTTCCGCGAGCGCCGTCAAACCGGGCTTGTCGGATTCGCCCACGACCACGTTCTCGAAATTGTTGGTGATCGTGACGAGCACGAATTCGTCTTTGGCCAGCCAGGACGCGAGCACCTGCCCGCTCGGCTGCCAGCGCACATGCGCGTCCGGGTACTTGTCGAGCTTCGCGGGCTCGACCGGGCCGTCGTCATAGAAAGCCGCTCGGGACAGGTTCGCCGCGGCTTCGGCCGCGGCTTTCGCGTCGGAGAAGATGAGGACGTTGTTCGACAGCGTGTAGGCGAGTGTGTTGATCTCGTTGGACTGCCCCGTGGCCGAGAACCCGGAGATGAACCCCTTCGCGTCGTTGGCGAAGTTGTCCTCCTTGATCCAGCGGTGGATCGGGCTCGGGTGCGACTCGTCGGGGAGCAGGAACGGACGCACCGTGCCCGGCGGCTGATACACCAGCTTCGGGTCGATCTCCACCGGTAGCGGCATGACGTTGCCGAGGCGCTGGGCCTCGACGAACCGGGGCACGTCCTTGTTCTTCGGTGGGCCGAGCTCGCGCGGGAGGGTCGCGTAGCCGCCGACGTCGAGCTGGGCCAGGTCCACCGCCGGCTCGGCGGCCTCGGTATCGGACCCGCAGCCCGCCGCGGCGAGAGCGCAGGCGAACAGCAGGGCGACCCCCGCCCGGAAACGATGAGATCTCGCGGTGAGCTGCACGCTCCCCCCTTTACTCCGAGTGCGTCAGCCGGATAGTACTGCACCGGTGCGCCGCACGACCGGAATCTTGCCCGGCCGCCGGACTGTTCTCACTGGTACTGGCTGGTGGCGAGCAGAGCGTATTGCGCTGCGGCTCGCTGTTTCACGTCGACCGGCTGGCCGCTCTGGACCTGGGCGGCGTAGCGGCCGTATCGAACGACGCAGACGTACTTGTGGTCGGAGTCCGACGGGCTGGCGTCCTCGGCGCAACGCGCCTCCGGCACGCCGGGCGGCGCATCGATCGGGTTCCACCGGCTCGACTTCTGCCGGGTGTCGGCGAACTTCGCGGCCCCGTCGGCGTCGCGCGCACGCCACAGGTAGGTGTCGTCGGCGATGGCGACCCTGTCGATGCCGCTGTCTGCCATGGCCTTCTGCACATCCGTCGGCTCGCCCACCCAGTGCAGCAGGCCGCGCGGGGAGTGGGTGGCGACGCTGCCGACGCGGGGTGAGAAGAAGAAATCCTCCGAGGTCAGAATCCGCTGGAACATCGACTCCTGGTCGAACGGGAGTGCGGCCACCTCACGCTTGGACAGCGCGGGCAATTGCTCGAGCAGCGGCACCTGGGCAGCGTAGGTCTTCTCGGCGAGCGCGGTGAGCGCATCCAGATCGGCGCTCGGCCAGGAGAGCAGCAAGTTGATCACGTAGCTGCCGACGGCCATCGTCGAGCCGAGGGTGGGAATGCCCGGCCGCCAATGAGAATGGGCGTCGGGGTAGGTCTTCAGTTCTACGGGCCTGTTCAGGTCGGGGGCCACCGCGAAATCGGTCCGGTCGAGCTCGCGGGCGGCGGCCTCGGCGGCTTTGTCGTCACGGAATTGCAGGACACCGATGGTGACCGCCGTTTCCCCTACCGATTTGTCGGGTTTCTTCGCCCGGTCCGCGGAGGTGATGCCGAGGCCGAACATGAATCCGTGCCGGTCCAGCACCGGCCCGTTGACGTCGGCCAGCAGATCGGTGGCCGATTCGGAATCGTCGAAGCCCGCGGCGCCGCGGTTGTACTTCAGCTTCGGGTCGATGTCGATGCCGTTGACGACATTGTCCGACAGTCGCATGATCGCCAGCTGGATGCCGTCGAGCAGGGTGGGGTTGTACTCCCAGCGCAGGTCGAGCGGTGTGGTCGGGTAGCTGCCGGTGGCGAAGCCGCGGATGTCGGGCTCGCCGGGTATCGCGGTCCCCGGCACCGAGGAGCAACCCGCGAGTGCGGCGGTCGCGGCCATGGCCAGCGCGGCATACCGGGCCGATGATGACCGAAGGATGGTTCGAATTCGCATGTGCCGCAGCCCTACTTCGAATTGGCCAGAATGGCGTACTGGGCGGATATCCGTTGCTGGGCGTCCAGCAATTGTTCGGCCGCCATGAACGCGTAATAGCGGTCGAAGGCGACATGGCAGTAGAACCGGATCGCGCCCTGGGCGGGGCCCTTGTACTCGGTGCAGGTGGCCTGAGGCAGCCCCTTCGGCGCCGGAGCGCTGCGGAACATCCGATTGAGCTGCGACGATTTGTCTTTGAGCTCTTGTGCGGATTCCGCATCGGCGGTCCGGTACAGCTCGCCGGCGTCATGGGCCACCCGATCGACGCCCGCGTCGACGAGTTCCTGCTTACGCTCGACCGGGTCGGTCGGGAAATGCAGGGAACCGTGCAGGTCGTAGGTGCCCGGGACATTGACGAAGGAATCGCCCATCGGACGGGCCAGCGAGATCGACCGCATGCCGTCGGGGTCGATCGAGTTCTCCATCAGCTTGTCCGCCGGGGTCGGCTCGAACTTCTCCAGGCTGGTGCTCGTGGCGGTGATGGCCTTCTCGGCCAGCGCCGACAGGCCGGGCAGGTCGGATTCGCCCAGCATGAGTGCCTCGGCGTTGTAGGCGATGGTGACAATGACGAACTCGTCCTGCGCCAGCCACGACGCCAGCGTCTGCTGGCCCGGCTGCCACCGCACATGAGCTGCGGGGAACTTGTCCAGCTTCGCCGGTTCGACCGGGCCCTTGTCGTCACGAAGGAACCGGGCACGAGACAGCTTCGCCGCGGCTTCGGTGGCCGCGGCCGCATCGGTGAAGATGAGGACGTTGCTCGACAGCGTGGTCGCCAGGGCCGAAGCCTTGGTCGACTGCGCGGTGGCGGAGAACCCGGAGATGAAGCCCTTCGCGTCATCGGCGAAGTGCTCCTCGCTGATCCAGCGGTGGATCGGGCTCAGATGTGCCTCGCCCGGCAGCAGGAAGGTGCGGGTACCGGGGCCCTGGTATCCGAACCTCGGATCGATCTCGACCGGCAGCGGCATGATGTTGGCGAGCCGCTGCGCTTCGACGAGCCGGGGGACGTCTTTGTTCTTCGGCGCGCCGAGTTGGCGCGGCAGGGTCGGGTATCCGCCGACGTCGAACTGCGTCAGGTCCACCGCGGGTGCGGCTGTTTCGGTGTCGGACCCGCAGCTCGTCGCGACAACGGCGCATGCCAGCAGCAGGCCGATGACGGCCCGGAACCGATGAGATCCTGCGTTGAACCGCACGCTCCCCCCTCACTCGAGTGTGTCAGGCGGATAGTACGGCACCGGTCCGACATCGCGGCGCTGCAGCGGTGCTCGAACCGCGGGTAACAGGACCGGTGTTGTTCGCATTGCAATACTCTGGTCTGGTGGCGACGATCCAGCATTCCGATCCAGGGGAGGGCCGATACCGTTGAAGGATCGGCAGGTCGAGGTGGTCGCCGGCAATCACGCGGCGGCCAGGGTCGCGGGTGCGGTGGTGGTCGTGGCGCACCGGGATCGGGGTAAGCCCACCCAGGAATCGCCTGCGGTTCGAGCGCTGGAATCGCTGGCCGAGTTGGTGAGCGACGCGGCCGAGCAGCAGCCTTCCGGCCCGGGTGCACTGGTGGCGCGCCATGCCACGCGCTGGTTGATGAAGGACGCCGAGCAGATCAGTCCCGGCCGCCCGATCGACTTCGGCATCTTGTCACCCGCCGAGAACGGTGGGGTGGCGATCTTCCTGCACGGCGCCGTCACCGCGGTGCTCGCCGGTGAGCGGGTCGAACGGTACCGGGGCAGCGACGCGGCGTTCACCGTCGACCGGGTGGCGTCGGTGCCGTCGAAGGCGGTCGCGCTGTTCGTCGACGACAACGGCGGCCGAGTGCCCGAGCTGCCCACCGAACGCGGAATCGGCTGGCTGGTGGAAGGTATCGCCCAGGCCGACGGGGTGATCGTCTGGTCCGACGAGGTGCGCGCCCACGCACCGCGCCGGGCCGGCGCCGAACATACCGAGGGTGGCTCTCATCGGCGATCGGCGCCGCCGCCACTGCCGACCGCACGCATCGACCAGGAGCGTTCGGCGGAACCCGTTGCGGCGCAATCGGCGCCGGTGGACCCGAACGTGACGCCCACGCAGGCCTCGACCTCGATGCTCGACATGAGCGACGGCGACCAGCCACCGGAATCGTCCGAAGAGCGCGCCGGCACCGACCCCTCACCACGGCCGGACCCGCAGTTGCAGCGTCGGCTGGAGGCCACCGCCCGCGCGACCACGCTCGCGGTCAAGGTCATGGGATTCAAATGCGCGCGGGCACATCCCAGCGATCCGCGCTCGGCGTTCTGCACCGTCTGCGGGATGCCGGTCGACCAGACCCAGGCGTTGAGCGAGGTGGTGCGGCCCCCGCTCGGCATGCTTGTACTCGACGACGGGATGACGTTCATGCTCGCCGCCGACGCCGTCATCGGACGTGATCCGGAGCATTCCGAGCAGGCCCGCCGCGGCCTGATCCCGCTCAAGATCGAGGACAACTCGGGCGGAATGTCGCGCGCGCACGCCGAGATCGTGCTGGTCAATTGGGATGTGACGCTGGTGGACCGTGGCTCGACCAACGGCACCCGCACCCGGGTGGCCGGCTATCGCGACTGGGTGCGGCTGCCACCGAACCAGCCGATGGTGCTGCTGCCCGGTACCGAGATCATGATCGGCAACCGGGTGCTGCGCTTCGATCCCGCGGCACCACCACCGTTCGGCTGACGGTCAGGAGTACCGCGACATGCAGGTGGTCTCGCCGTTGAGCACGCCGGCGCGGAAGGCGTCGACCCGGGCGAAACCACTCGGCACCGTCTGCCCCTTGATGTCACTGGCGGCGAGCCCGTCGGTGAGCAGCCCGGACACCGCTTCGTCCAGATCCCCTGCGGCCAGGGTGATATCGCCTTCCGATGGCGGCCTGCCGGGTTCGGCGAGCTTGCCGGTGACGACGCCGGACAGGCAAGCCGAGCGCAGGCCCGTCTTGGCGCCGACCAGCTGCTGCCCCTGAGCCCGCTGCACGGCCAGCGCGTAGCGGGCGACGAAGACGACGTAACCGTTGTAGTCGCCGGTCACCTTCACCGGCAGCGGATCGTCCGGATCGGTGTCGGAGGTGCCGCGTTCGGCCAGGCCGGGGATGTCGGTGGCGATGGTGTTGCTGGCGGGGCAGTAGCTCACCGGTTCGGTGGTGGCGCCGTTGGTGCAGTCGACCTGGGCGCCGTCGTAGCGGTAGGTGGGGTCGGTGTCGATCGGCAGGATCGCGGCCAGCGCCTTGCTCAGCTCGATCAGGTTCTCTTTGGTGATCGGGTATTCACCGCGGCCGGCATCGCCTTCGAAGCTCTGCGGCAGATCACCACGGCGCCGCTCGATTTCATCCATGTCGATGGCCTTGCAGCCCTTGGGGCCGTCGGTGAATCCGATCTGCACGGCGGTGACCCGCTCGAATGCCGATCCGTGCACGCTCTCCGGATCGTCCGGGTCGGAGTCGCGGATGGCGACGGTCGCGGCGAGCACCGAGTTGAGCCCGTCGGAGGTGTTGATGGTGAAGTGCTTCGACTTACCTTCGGCGACATGGCGCATGAACGCGCCGGCGAAGCAGTCGGCCTGCTGTTCCTTGACGATGACCGGGTCTTTGCGGCCGACGATCTTGGACATGGTCTGGATGGCGTGGCCGTATTCGTGTGCCAGCACCATGACCACCGACATCTTGCCGAAGGTTTCCTCCATGGTCGGCAGCAGCAGTGCACGGTCCCAGCCGATGGAGTTGTCGAGCCGGCAGTAGGCGGCATTGACCAGGCGGTAGGTGGTTTCGGTGCAGAACTCGACCGAGTCGTTGCGGGCGGCCTTGGCGCTCCAGGAGACCAGCTTGTCGACCGGTTCGAACTCGCCCTCGAATTCCTTGGGGTACTCCTCGGCCCAGTAGGCCTGGATGTCCTCGACGGCGTTGAGGGCAAGGGTGTCGACCTCGCCGCCGTCGCCGTTGGTCGCGCTGAGCTCACTGTCGGGGACGTCGGGACGGGGGCCGCTCGGGCCGCTGGTGGTCGGCAGGCCTGCCACTTTGAAGGGGTCGTCGTAGATCGAGACGGCCCGGCCGTCCACGGATCGGGTGCACCCCGCCACAACGGTGACCGCGCACAGCACGGCGATGATGACGGCGGTCGCACGACGTTGCCGCATCGGTTCCTCCCCCTCGTCGGCCGGTCGGTCGGTGTTTCGGTCGCCGGAACGGGGCATGGCGCATCGGGGGCACCGCCGATGTCCGGGTGATGGAATAGTATCCGCTGCATGTCTTCACCGGGGGCGCAGACCATCACCGTGCGCCATGATGGAACCGAACGAATTTTCGATTCGAGCCAGCAGGTCACCATGGGCCGCGCGCCGGAAGTGACCCTGTTCGTCGACAGTCCGCTGGTGTCACGGGTACACGCGATCTTGGCCTGGCAGGGGGGTGCCTGGGTGCTGCGCGACAACGGCAGCACCAACGGTGTGTTCGTCGATGCGGCCCGGCTCAGCCGGCCGGTGTCCATTGATCGGCCCATGCAGGTGCGGCTCGGTGACGCGATCACCGGGCCGCTGTTGCATCTGCTGCCCGCCGCGCCGCAATCTCGTCCGCCGCAGCATTCCTCGCAGCCGCAGCACCCGGTGCAGCCGCCGCGGCAGGGCTTGCGGCCGCCGCCTGCGCCGCCGCAGCGTCCGCACTCGGGACCGCAGTCGGGGGCGAGCCGGATCGCCGGATTCCACAGTGCGCCGCAGCCGCAACCGGCGGCGCCCAACGTCAATATCAATATGACGACCAAGGCCGACACCTCGTCGTTGCCTCCGGTGCGGGCCAGGCCGTCGACCTCGCCGATCGCGCGCGCGGACCGGCTGCCCGCCGGTGGCCTGGCGATCGGCCGTACCGCCGACAACCAGATCGTGGTCAACGATCCGCTGGCCTCGCGCAGGCACGCCCGGCTGGTCGCCGGGTCCGAGGGCCTGACCATCGAGGATCTCGGCTCGGCCAACGGCACCTTCGTCAACGGTGTCCGGCAGCAGCGCACGGTGCTGCGCGAGCGCGACATCATCACCATCGGCAACGTCGACTTCGTGGTCCAGCAGGGCACGCTGGTGCACCGGCAGCGCCCGGTCGCCGAGCAGGGCCTGCACGTGCACGGGGTCGGATTCACCGTCGAGGGCAATAAGCAGCTGCTCGTCGATGTCAATCTGCAAGCCGGGCGCGGCACGCTCACCGCGTTGATCGGCCCGTCCGGTGCGGGTAAGTCGACGCTGTCGAAGCTGATCGCGGGCAATACCCAGCCCTCGGGCGGTGTGGTCACCTTCGAAGGCCGCAACCTGCACGCCGAATACGAAGCGCTGCGTTCCCGCATCGGCATGGTCCCGCAGGACGATGTGCTGCACCGCCAGCTCACCGTGCGCCAGGCGCTCGGGTTCGCCGCCGAGCTGCGGCTGCCACCCGATACCTCGAGCGCCGACCGGCAGCAGGTCATCGACGGTGTGCTCAAAGAGCTTTCGCTCACCGAGCACGCCGATACCAGGGTGGATCGGCTCTCGGGCGGTCAGCGCAAGCGCGCGTCGGTGGCGCTGGAGCTGCTGACCGGTCCGTCGCTGCTGATCCTGGATGAGCCGACCTCCGGCCTCGACCCGGCGCTGGACCGTCAGGTGATGGTGATGCTGCGCGAGCTGGCCGACGCCGGCCGCGTCGTCATCGTGGTCACCCACTCGGTGGCCTGCCTGGACATGTGCGATCAGGTCGTGCTGCTCGCGCCCGGCGGTAAGACCGCCTATGCGGGCAACCCGGCCGGTGTCGGCAGCGCGCTCGGGACCAGCGACTGGGCGGAGATCTTCGCCAATGTCGCGGCGAACCCGGACCAGGCGTTCGCGGCCTATCGATCGCGGCAGGCGTTCATACCGCCGCCACCTCCGCCCGCGCCGATGCGGCACGGCGCGATGGGCAGCCCGCCGCAATCGAGCGGATGGCGGCAGTTCTCCACCTTGGTACGGCGGCAGGTGCGATTGATCCTGGCCGACCGCGGCTATCTCGCGTTCCTGGTGATCCTGCCGTTCGTTCTCGGCGTGCTGACGCTGGTCGTCCCGGGTGAGAACGGCTTCGCGCCGGGCCCGCAGGTGCCGGTGCCCGGGCCGAACGGCGAGCAGCTGTTCGTCCACCAGGGCGGCGGCGAAACCCAGCAGCTGCTGGTGGTGCTGGTGCTCGGCGCCTGCTTCATGGGTTCGACACTGACCGTGCGTGACCTGGTCGGCGAGCGCACCATCTTCTTCCGCGAGCGCGCGGTCGGCCTGCTGCCCTCGGCCTACGCCATGGCCAAGATCGTGGTCTTCAGCGTCGCGGCCCTGTTGCAATCGGCCGTGCTCATCGGCATCGCGCTGGCGGGAAAGAATCCGCCGGGTGCGGGAGCGTTGATACCGTCCGGCAGTCTCGAGCTGTATATCGGCGTGGCGTTCACCGCGGTGTCCTGCGTGGTCGTCGGGTTGGCCCTGTCGACGCTGGCCAAATCCAACGAACAGGTCATGCCGCTGCTGGTGGTGACGATCATGGTGCAGCTGGTGATGGCGGGCGGCATGATCCCGGTGACCGATCGCGTGGTGCTCGAGCAGATCTCCTGGCTGTTCCCCTCGCGCTGGGGTTACGCGGCCGCGGCGTCGACCGTCGACATCCGGACGCTGTTCGCCAACGCCCAGCCCGACAAGCTGTGGGAACACAGTGCGGGCATCTGGCTGCTCGACATCGCCATGCTGCTGGTGGTGACCGCGATCTTGTCGGTGGTCACCTGGCACCGGCTACGGCTGAAGAAGACAGCGTCATGAGTGGGCGTGTCGTCGCCGGTAGCGGCCGGTCTGCCGGTGCGCCGAGCGTGTCGCGCGCACAGCAGGCACACTGATGCCTGTGATGGTGCGAGTAGGGGCAATACATCTCGGGTGGGATGTGGTGTCCGTGGCCGCCGGCGGTGGGGGCACCCCGATCCGCCCGGTCCAGGTCGAGGGTAGTTACACCACTCCCGCATATCTGCTGGCGGACGCCTCCGGCAGGCTGCATACCGCGGGGTTGGACCGGCAGCGGCCCGACCTGGGCATGGCCATCGCCGACGTGCGCGACATCCTCGGTCATCCGCAGATCGTCATCGCCGGAGCCACCTGGCCGGCCGAGCTTGTGTTCCGGGCCCGGCTCTACAACCCGCTGGCCGCGGTCGGCAAGTATCTGCGCGGTAAGCCCGATGTGGTGGCTCTGCCGTACCCGGACGGATGGCCGGACGAGAAGGTCGACACCTACTGCGAGCTGGTGGAGCAGCTCGACGTCACGGTCGAGCCACTGCCGGAGTCGGTCGCGTTGTCGGGGTATGTGCGCGCGCTCGGGCTGGTCCGCCCGCCCGACCGGATGAATCCCCGCGGTGTCGGCGCCACCGGCGTCTACTCCGATGGGCGCACCATGCTGGTGGTCGCGGTGCATGCCGATGACGAGCAGCCGACCGAATCGGTCGACGTCGCCATCCCGCCCGAGGCCACCCGTGACGCCCGCTCCGCCGACGACGCCGTCATCGAGGTCATGGCGGCCGCGCGCGCGATCGGCGCCGACACCTCGACGGTGCTGCTCGCCGGAAACGTCTGCTTCAACGATCCGCTCCGGCTGGCCTTCCAGAATCACCTCGGCCAGCGCCTGCACAGCGCCGACCACCCCATGCACGCGCTCGTGCTC
>NZ_BAFY01000048.1 GCF_000308555.1 Nocardia cyriacigeorgica NBRC 100375
GTTCGGCCTGATGATGACCGCGCTGATCATCATCACCGGCTACACCTCGATCAACGCGATCGTGAAGGCCGAGCTGTTCCCGACCAAGATCCGTGCGCTCGGTGTCGGCCTGCCGTACGCCCTGACGGTCGCGATCTTCGGCGGCACCGCCGAGATGATCGCGCTCGCGTTGAAGAAGGCGGGCCTGGAGTCGCTGTACTTCTTCTACGTCGCCGGCTGTATCGCCATCTCGCTGCTCACCTACTACTTCATGCGGGAGACCTCGACCGAATCCACCATCGACGCCGAAACCGCCGTCGAGACCGGAACAGCCGAGCCGGAACGGGAGACGGTCGCCGTTCGTGCCTGACCGTCCGGTGCCCGCGCCGATCCTGCCGCTATGGGAGGATCGGCGCGTGCGGCTTGCGGTGGTCGAGGACGACGACGGCGTAGGCGATGCCCTGGTGGAAGCGCTCACGGCGCGCGGCTACCGGGCCGATCGCATGCGCCGCGGCGCCGATCTGCTGATCGCCCACCGCGACTACGACGCCGTCCTGCTCGATCTCGGCCTGCCCGACGCCGACGGCCTGCAGGTGCTGCGGCAGCTGCGTGAGGTCAGTGCGGTGCCGGTGCTGATCCTGACCGCGCGCAGTGATGAGCGTTCGATCGTGCGCGGATTGCGCGGCGGCGCCGACGACTACGTGGTCAAGCCGCCTCGGATCGCGGAGTTGATGGCGCGCCTGGAGACGGTGATGCGCCGAGCGGCCGCGGTGGCGAAGCAGGCGCGGACCGAGGTGGTGACCGGTGACGTTCGGGTGGACCTGCGGGCCAGGGTGGTGGAAGTCGCCGGCACCCCGATCCCGCTCACCCAGAAGGAATTCGAGCTGGTCGAGGTACTGGTGGAACGGCCGGGTTCGGCGGTGAGCAGGCAGCAATTGATGGACCGGATCTGGGGTGACGCGTTCGTCGCGGTCTCGCGGTCGCTGGATGTCCATATGACCGGCTTGCGGGCGAAACTGAACCGGCCGGGACTGATCACCACCATTCGCGGGTACGGGTACCGGTGGGGCGAGTAAGGGCGGGCATCCGTTCCCCGGGGGCGCCGGGGCTGCCGGGATCGGGTCGGCCGGTTTCCGGTCTGGTGGCACGGATCGACGCCGCAGCTGATCGGCCTCGTGGTGCGGCTACCTCGGCCGCTGAACAACCGGTGTGCGAGTCGGGGGTGCAGCTGTTGTCCGCCGCCGATCGGGCGGCCGGCATGCGCTGCCGTCTGCTGGTCGGCGTCGTGAGGCGATGGCGTCCGCTGGAGAGCCGGTGCGCGAGTTGGGGGTACAGCGGCGGTCCGCCGCCGAGCAGGAGGCCGGTGTGCGCCGCCGACTGCTGATCGTTCTCACCGTCTTCGCGGCCTTCGCGGTGCTGGCCTTCGCGGTGCCGCTGTCGTTGACCGCCGCGACCAGCCGTACCCAGCAACTGGTGCTCGGCCGCTCCGGTGATGCGGACCGTTTCGCCACGTTGGCCGACGCGGCAAGTTCCGCGGGCGGAGTGCAGGCACTGGCCGATGAGGTCGGGCGCTACCACGAGCTCTACGGAGAGAACGTGCTGGTGGTCGACGCGCGCGGGGCGCCGGTCGTCAATGCCGGGGTCGATGTGCGCGATCCGCGGATCATGGCGGCGGTGGCGGCCGCGCGCCGTAATCAGCGTCCGCAGCAGGTGGATCGGTTGACGCCGTGGAGCGCCCCGGTCATGCTCATCGCGCGTCCCGTCGGCTCGGGCGTGCAGGTCAACGGCGCTGTGGTGATCGAGGCGTCCACCGCCGAGGCGCGCGCCGCGATCGCCCGGGTGTGGGCGGTGATCGCGGTGGGCGCGGTGGGTGCGATGGTGGTGTTCGTGCTGCTGGCACTGGTGGTGAGCCGTTGGGTGCTGCGGCCGCTGGCGGCGATGTCGGACGCGGTCGCCGAACTCACCGCGACCTTGCCGAGGCCACGGCCGGAGGCGCACCAGCCTGCGGACCGAGCCGGATCCGGCCCGCCCGCGCCGCAGAAATGCGCGGGCGTGCGCAACGAACCGGCGATATCGGAACCGCAGCGCGGCGGGGGAGGCGCGGCCGCAGGTGGGTCTGCCGGCGTGCAGCCGAGTGAGCCGCAAGAGGCCCCTGTCGAGCCGGGAGCGGCACCGATCACCCGGCGATACGGCGGCCCGCCGGAAGTTCGCGCGCTGGCCGAATCGGTCGATGCCATGGCCGCCGCGGTCGCCGACTCCGCGGACGCACAACGTCAACTGGTCGCCGACACCGCCCACGCCATGCGTAACCCCCTGGCGGCACTGACAATTCGGCTCGACTCGCTCGAGGCGGCGATCCCCGAGAGCGCGTCGGCGACCTTTCGCGGCGCGAGCGCCGAAGTCGACCGCCTGACCGCCCTGCTGGACGCGCTGCTCGAGCTGGCCGTCGCGGAGGCACCCGCCGCGTTCGGTACGGCCGCGTCGGCCGAGGAGCGCTGTGACGCCATCGAAGTGGTGGCCGATCGAATCGACTCCTGGTCAGCGGCGTTCGCCGAGGCCGGGATGACGTTGACAGCCGGCGGTCGGGTCGCTGACGCGCAGGGCGGCGCGGCCGGGCGAACCAGCGCGCTGGGAGAGCGATGGACCGCCGAACCCGGCGATGTAACAGCCGTCGGTCCCGCTTGCGATTCTGCCGCCGGCCCCACCCGCGACCCCGTCGGCAACAGTTCCGCAGCCCAGCGGACAGGTGCACTCGCTCAAGGGCCGTCGGCGGCGATGGGACGCGCGCAGGTCGGCGCGCTCGCGGGGGAGGATCGGGACTCGGGCGGGCGCGATTACGCACATGCCGCAGCGATCAGCGCGGCGGCGCTGGCACAGATACTCGATGTGGCACTGAGCAATTCGTGCCGATACGCAGGCCCCGGCGCGCACACCGTCGTCGATGTGCTGACCGAAGCGGGCTCGGTGATCGTGCGGGTTCGCGATGACGGCGCGGGGGTGGATCCGGCCGAGATCGACAAGCTCACCGCGCGGTTCTACCGCGGATCAGGTGCGACGGCCGGCGGCACCGGTCTCGGCCTGTCGATCGCCCATGCCCTGGCCAAGGCCAGGGGCGGCACCTTGACGGTGGAACCGGTCCTGCCGCACGGCCTCGCCGTCGTCATCCGGCTGCCGGCGGTGCGCCGATGAACGCACTGATACGCCGAGCCCCGGCACCGGCTACCTTCGGGCCGAAGGCAATCGGCTGTGCTGTGCTCGGGCCAGGGGCCCGCCGGTGGATGACGATGTTCCGAATCGAGCGGTGCGCCCTCCGGCCGAGGGCGATGTACCGATCCGAACTGGGCGAACTCCGGCCGATGGCGGTGTTCCGATGAACCGACCGCTGATCTCCAGGCGCCGCGCCCTGACATTGGCCGTGCTCGCGTCCGTGAGCGTCGCGGCTTGCGGCACCGGCGACCGCAGCACGGTCGGTCTGGCTTCCGGCGAGGACGGCGGATTCTACTTCGCCTTCGCTCGCCTGCTGGCCGCCGCTGCCGCGAACGATTCCGACGTGATCCGCATCGAACCGGTGGAAACCGCGGGCTCACAACAGAATCTGCGCCTGCTCGCCAACGGGCAGGTCGAAACGGCGCTGGCGCTGGCGGATTCGGCGGGCGACAACGGCGGGCGCGTGCTCGCGCTGGGCCGGGTGTACGAGAACTATCTGCAGCTGGCGGTGCGCACCGACGGGCCGATCCGCCAGGTCGCCGATCTCCGGGGACGGCGGGTCAATCTGGGGGCCGAGGGGTCGGGTGCGGCGGTGACCGGCCCGCGGCTGCTGGCGAGCGCCGGGCTGGATCCGGCGGTCGACGTCATCGTGGAGCATCGCCCGCTACGCGAGGCCGCCAAGGCGCTGACCGACGGCGCGATCGATGCGCTGCTGTGGGCCGGTGGGGTGCCGACCGGTGCGCTCGCCGTGCCGGACCGGATGCGATTGCTGGACCTGGGTGCACTGGCAGAACCTATGCGGGAACAGTACGGTCCCGTCTACGACCTGGTCGCCATCCCCGCCGATGCCTACCCGGGCAGCCCGGCGGTGCACACCATCGGAGTCGCGAACCTGCTGCTCGCGGCCGCGACCCTGCCCGACGAGGCCGCCGCCGCCATTGTCGAGCTGCTGGTCTGGCATGCCGATGAGCTGGTGCCCGCCGAGGCCGCGGGCACGCAGTTCCTGGATGGGCGGTTTCTCATCGGCACCGGAACCGTCCCGCTCCATCCCGGTGCCGCGCAGGTCTACCGGCGCTGGCACGGCTGAGCGGTCAGGAACGCACCATCCGCGCGATCGCGTCGGTGGCTTCCTTGATCTTGGCGTCGGCTTCCGGGCCACCTGCCACCGCCGCATCGACCACGCAGTGGCTGATGTGGTCTTCGAGCAGGCCCATGGCCACCGCTTGCAGGGCTTTGGTCATCGCGGAGACCTGGGTGAGGATGTCGATGCAGTATTTTTCCTCTTCGACCATGCGTTGCAGGCCGCGCGCCTGACCCTCGATGCGGCGTAGCCGTTTGAGGTAATCGTCCTTGGCGGTGATGTAGCCGTGGGCGGAATGGTCGTGCGTGGTGTGGTCGCTGTTCTGCGACGGGCTTGGTGTCACCGACTGCCTCCTCGTTGCCTGCCGGGTCGGCGGCCTGGTCTTCAATACCCCCCTAGGGTACACCGCTCGGCGGGAATTGTCAGGTGAGCGGCCGAATCGGCCACCTCCCGGCGCCGGCGAGCGGCCTGGGCGGCACAATCGTCGCCATGAGCTCGCATGCCAGGCCCGCGATCGCCGTCATCGGCGGAAGCGGCTTCTACGACTTCTTCGATCACGAGGCGGTGGCCGTCGAGGTCGACACACCCTACGGTGCACCGAGCGCACCGGTCGCGATCGGGGAGGTCGAGGGCAGGCCGGTCGCGTTCCTGCCGCGCCACGGCAAACGGCATGAGTACTCCCCGCACACCCTGCCCTATCAGGCGAATGTGTGGGCGTTGCGGTCGCTGGGCGTACGCCGGATCTTCGCGCCCTGCGCGGTGGGCAGCCTGCGTGCCGACTGGGCGCCGGGGACGGTCGCGGTTCCGGACCAGTTGGTCGACCGCACCTCCGGGCGTCCGCAGACCTTCTTCGACGCCGGCGGGGTGCACGTCTCCTTCGCCGACCCGTACTGCGACGAATTGCGCACCGCCGCCATCGGCGCGGCAACCGACGCGCTGCCGATGCGGGACTCGGGCACCATGGTCGTGGTGCAGGGGCCGCGATTCTCCACCCGCGCGGAGAGCCGCTGGTTCGCCGCCCAGGGCTGGGAACTGGTGAACATGACCGGCCATCCCGAAGCCGTGCTCGCCCGGGAACTGGAAATGTGTTACGCCGCGGTCGCTCTGGTGACCGATCTGGACGCCGGCCTGGAGGAAGGCGACGGTGTGCACGCCACCGACGTCTTCGCCGAGTTCGAAAAGAACATCACCCCGTTCAAGGCCCTGATCCGGCGCGCGATCGGCGCCGTCGACGGGGCCGACACCTGCACCCGCTGCCGGGTGCACGCCGGTGTCTCATTGCCGTTCGACCTGCCCTGACGGCTGCGGTATAGGCTCGCGCCGTGGACACCACCACCCCGTTGCGGCTCGAGGTCATCGTCGCCAGTGTGCGACCGGAACGGTTCGCCCCGGTGGTCGCCGATTGGTTCCTGCGCACTGCGCGCGACCGTCCGGAATTCGATGTCGGTGTCATCGATCTCATCGACACCCCGCTGGCCGTCGACCTCACCGAAACACCCGAGGTGCAGCGGTTCCGGGCTAGACTCGCCGCCGCCGACGCGTTCGTCGCCGTCACTTCCGAGTACAACCACGGCTATCCGGCTTCGTTGAAAACAGCCCTCGACAGCGCCAAACACGAGTGGCGGGCCAAGCCGATCGGGTTCGTCGCGTACGGCGGTCTGTCGGGCGGGCTGCGCGCGGTGGAGCAGCTGCGTCAGGTGGTGGCCGAGATCCACATGGTGTCGGTGCGCGAGACAGTGAGCTTTCACCAGGCCAAGAAGAAGTTCGACGCGCACGGGCAGACCCAGGACGGCGCCGCCATCGACGCGGCTGAACGCATGCTCGGCCAATTGTCCTGGTGGGGAAGAACTTTGCGGGCTGCCCGGGTGTCGGATCCGTATCCGGGGTGATCGGCTCGGCGTAGCTCGAGCCCTGCCGGTGCGTTACTGGTGCGCCATGGCGCGGCGCCCGCGCGGCTGCCCGATGTAGGTGGCCTCGCGCGGGATCGACACCAGCGTCAGATCGACCTGCGCGGTGCCGGTACGCAGCACCACATGGTTGCCGATAGCGCCCGGCTGCTGGATCGACAGATCCGGCTTGGTCGCGGGCCAGCCCATCGGATCGCCGGTCACATAGATGGTGGTGACACCGGCGTGCGGAGCCGGAGCGAGCACGCCGTCGACCACGGTCGCGGTGAATCCGGCGTCGGACTGGTGGGTTTCCACCGCGATGGTCAGTCGCTCCGGATTGCCGATCGTGGTCACCAGGTTCTCCCAGGCGTGCGCGCGGTCGGTGCGGATCAGGATCCGCTCGCCGACGGCGAGCGCACGGAACACCAGCTGCTGCGCGAGGTAGAGCTCACCGGCGACGTATACCGTCGAGATGCCCGCGCCGATGATGCGGACCGCGACACCGTTGCCCTCGTCGTCGGAGCCGATCAGCTGGCCGCAGCCCGAGGACGGCAGGTGCAGCGCGCCGATCACATCGATCGGGTACTCCGACATCGGGACGGTGTCGTCCACGTCGGGGATGCCGATCGGCAGATGCGCGAGCAGGCCATCGCGGTGCCTGCCGTTCATCGACACCATGCCCTCGTGCTTGGTGCGTTCGGGCAGCTCACGCGCCGTCAAACGCCAGGCCGCACCGATATTCACCGAATCGGCGCTGCTACCGGGGCGCAACCGGACGGCAACCGTGGTGCCGCGTGAGGGGGCCACCCACAGCTGGGCCAGCAGATCCGAGCCGAGCTTCGTCGGATCGACCGCCCCACCGATATTGACGCTGTTGCCCAGCTCGGCATACCGCCAGCGCTGGGTCAGGGTGCGCGGATCGTAACCGGCGGTGATCTGCAGAACGGCCTTGCGGATTTCCGGGGCGGTGAGAATTCGGGCATTGCAGTCGGCGTCTTCGAGCGCGCGCATGATCCGCTGCGTGGCGATGGTGACCGCACGGGACGCGCCCTCGTTACCGCCGCCGCGCCGTTCGGCCGCGCCGGGGCAGGCCACCGCGTCGAAGCTGATGGCGAGCCACACCGTGCGGTGGGCGGTGGCGGGCAGCGGGCCGAGCAGTGATTCGTAGATCTTGCCCGCCGGCGTGCCTGCGCGGCTGCGGTGGCCGTGGCTGATGATGTCGATGCCGCTGAGCAGGATGTCGTGCTGGGTCAGGCACTGCGCCAGCTCCGGCAGCGGCAGCAGATGCGAGGCGTGCACGGTGGTGCGGGCGATGCGGGTCAGCCCGCCCTTGGGAGCGAGCACCTCGACGACGGTCACCACCCGGCTGCCATCCCAGTACAGGCCGAGCGAACGTCCGTCGGGGCCGCGGAAGTCGACGGTGTCGCCGATCTCGTAATCGCGCTGGATGAGATAGCCGACGCCGGTGCCGATCCAATCCAGCAGCACCCGCCGCCCGACCGGAATCAACGGAATCAACCCGGCCACCACACCGATACCGACCGCGGGCCAGACGCCGAGCCCGGCCAGCAGCGCGATCGCACCCGCGACGAGCCCAACGAATTGCGCGATCATCAGATTGCGCAGCGAGATGCGACCCAGCAGCGGGCGCGGTCCTGCGCCGGCAGGTTCGGCCATCGTCGTCCCCCAAGTACCCGTATCGGCCGCTTCCGGTGTGGCCGAGCTGAACAAGAGTCCCCGGGAACTGTACTGTGTTCCGCGGACGCGAGCACTGTTCGGGGGAGGAATCATGCCTTCAAAACCCACTACGCGCTGGCAGGTGAGCGGTTACCGCTTCCTGGTGCGCCGGATGGAGCATGCCTTGGTGCGCCGGGACGTGCGAATGCTGCACGATCCCATGCGCTCCCAGTCGCGCGCCTACGCCGCCGGGCTCATCCTCGGCATCGTGGTGCTGGCCGGCTGCGGTGTGCTGGCCCTGCTACGCCCGCAGGACAAAATCGGCGACAACAAGATCCTGATCGGCAAGGAATCCGGTGCGGTGTACGTCGTCCTCAACGACGTCGTCCATCCCGCGCTGAATCTGGCCTCGGCGCGTCTTGCCGCAGGTGACGCGCCCAAGGCCGTCATCGTCAAGGAATCCGAGCTCGGCAAGAAGGCCCGCGGGCCGCTGATCGGCATCCCCGGTGCGCCCGGTGTACTGAACTTCGACAAGGACGGCAAGGGCCGCGCCTGGTCGGTGTGCGATTCCATGAAGATGGACGGCGGCCGCGACCTCACCACCTCCGTGCTGGCCGGTGATCCCGAGCTGGGTGACAAGGCCTCGGTGATGGGTGCGGACAAGGCGCTGCTCGTGCAGGGCGATGACGCCGCCTACCTGGTGTACGACCGCAAACGCGCCCGCGTCGACATGACCGACCGCGCCGTCACCGACGCACTGAACATCACCGGGATGACCCCGCGCCCGATCAGTGAGGGCCTGCTGAACGCGATTCCCGAAGTACTCGAGATCAAGCCGCCGCAGATCGTGGATCCGGGTGGCATACCGGACAAGCCGATCGGCGATTTCCGCATCGGCACGGTCGTCCAGGTCTCCACCGCCGACGAGGCCGAGAACTACGTGGTCTTGCGTGACGGCTTGCAGCGGATCTCGCCGCTGACGGCCGACATCATCCGCAACTCCAACCCGCAGCCCACCGGCGACACCACCATCAACCAGACCGTGCGCACCAGGGCCGACGTCTCCAATGCCCTGCGGGTGGACGACTACCCGGTCACCGCACCGTCGATCGTCGAAGCCAAGGACCAGCCGGTGAGCTGCCTGTCCTGGAAGCCGATCACCTCGGCGACCGAGGATTCGGGTAATCAGGCCGAACTGACGGTGATCATCGGCATCACCCTGCCGATGTCGGAAAAGGCCAAACTGGTCCCGCTGGCCCAGGCCGACGGCTCCGGCCCCAACGCCGACTCCGCCTACATCCCACCGGGTTCCGGCGCCTACGTCCAGACCACCGGTATCGAACCAGACAGCCGCCGCAAGGACTCCTTGTTCTACGTGGCCGACACCGGTGTCCGCTACGGCATCAAGAACGCCGACGCCGTCAAGGCCCTCGGCCTGCCCGAAACCCCCGAACCCGCCCCCTGGCCCATCGTCGGCCTCCTCGCCAACGGCCCGAGCCTCGGCCGCGAAGAGGCCATGGTGGCCCACGACGGCGTCGCGCCGGACCCGTCACCGGCGCAACAGCCGGTCGCGGCCGGGAAGTGAGGTCGGCGGCTGCCGGATGACGGTGGCCGCCTATGCCTTTCGCTGATCGAGCGTCAGGACTGAGTATCAGCGCCTTGCGACTCGACGTATCGGCGACACAGGTAAACGAATGCGGCCCGTCATTCCGACGGGCCGCATTCGTCTGGTCAGGGTGTATTGGCCGGGGCCTCGGCGCTCTCAGTCCTCCCGCACACCGAATCGGCGGCGAATCGGGAACGAGGCCAGGTAGCCGAGAACCAATGTGCCGCCGATGATTCCGGTGCCGATCAACGCCACATTGCGCGCCAGATGGTCCGGCGGGGGCGGGGGAGCGGGGACCGGTAGCTGGATGCTCTTGGCGGGGCTCGGCTGCTTGGCCTGCAACGGGGTGTCGGGGACCTCGTTGGTGAGGGCCGCGACGGGATCCACCGCGCCGTAACCGATAAAGGGGTTCCACCCCTCTGCGGGAGCATGGGCGGTGGCCTGTAGGCGTTTGATGACTTCCTGTGCGGTCAGATGCGGGAAACGAGACCGGACCAGGGCGACGACACCTGAAACATACGGGGCGGCAAAGCTGGTGCCTTGCAAGGTGGTGATCTTATCCGCGTCGCCCTTGGCGACGATCGTCCCGTCGGTCAGCGTGTCCAGGGAGACGATTCCCTCGCCGGGCGCCGCGATATCCACCCACGGCCCGGGCACCGTGAAGTCCGACGGTTGACCGTCCGGTCCGATCGAGCCGACCGTCAGCACGTAATCGTCGTAGCGTGCCGGGGTGACATTGGTGGACAGGTTTTCCCACAGGTCGGCGGTCGGGTCGAGCGGGTCGATGTCCGGATTCCCCGCCCCGCACTTGGAGGTCTGGTCCTTGTTTCCCGCGGCGGCCACCACCACGACGTTCTTTTCCACCGTCGCATAACGAAGTGCCGCCCCGAGTGCCGAGTCCGCGGGATTGTGCGATCCCGGCACACACAGAACCAGGGAAATATTGATCACCGATACGCCGCGATCTGCGGCGCGGCGTACGGCAGAGGCGAGTGCATCGATATTGCCGTATCCATCCGGCGGATCCTCCGGCCGCTGCTCGGTGGAACGACCCTTCTTCTGGAACTTGCTACTGGTCTGCCGGATCGACAGGATCCGTGCGTCGGGGGCAACGCCCGAAAAGCCTTGTCCGTCAACTTGACTGGCCGCGATCAGGCCGGCCACAACCGTGCCGTGGGCGTCGCAGTCTTGAAGACCGTCGCCTCCCGCGGCGACATAGTCCCCGCCGGGCATCAGCCCCGGCAGCCGTGGATGCGGAGTGACACCGGTATCGATGACCGCGATGGTCTGGCCTGCCCCGCGGGAGAATTTCCAGGCATGTGGCAGGTCGAGCGCCCGTTGCGGTCCAGGGATGGTCGGTCCGTCCCCACCCCGCTGCGTGCTCGCGCACGGCGTATTCGACTTCTGCTCGGTCGGTTCCGGCGGCACCGCAGGATCCCCGGCGGGCAATCTCCCCATATCGATCGGCGGCGGCCGATCCGCATACGCGACGCCTTGGCCCAAGCTCAACCCGAACGAGGCGCTGAAACCCAGCGTCAGGGCGGCGGCCGTGACGCGAAGGCGCCCGTTCACAGCCCGCGAACGAGGGAGTAGAGCGAGGCCACCCAGAAGACCAGGGGCAGCACGGCCGCGACGAACGCGTATTCGAGCAATTCGACGGCGCGACGCATCGGCGGCGTCGCCGACTGGTTCGGGATGATGATGCCGAGAATCAGCGCGGCGATCAGCATGGCCATCGCGGCACCGAACACCGCCAGTGGCAGTTCCGCGACGAAGCTCATGCCGATCAACATGATCAGCACGATCGCCGCACCGCCCGCGATCAATACGACAGCCTGTTCGGCGCCCGCGTAGGTGCGGCTGCGGAACATCAGCACCACGGCGCATACCAGCGCCAGTGCGATGCCCTGCCAGTAGTAGCCCTCACCGGTGGGGTCGGTGGCCGCCAGCGCACCGACCGCGGTGACCAGGGTGGTCGCCGAGACCAGGCCGCTCAGGTACATGCGGGCCCGTTCGGACTTGGCGCGCAGCACTTCCATCGTCGGCAGCGCGCGGTGGTCGTCGGGGTCGTCCTCGGTGGGGTCGATCGGGGTGCCGGGCGAGGGCACCGGCGGCAACGGCAGCTTCGACAGCAACATCGAAACTCGCGGCGCCAGCGACAATCCCGCGAGGCCGAGGGCGGCGGCGACCGCTCCGATCGCGCGCACCGGCTGGTCGGTCAGCAAGCCGACGAGCGAGGCGGGAACGGCATAGACCGCGAGCGCACTCGCGCCGATGAACAGGCCGAGCCCGACACCGGTGACGCGCCAGGCCAGGATCGCGGTCGCACCGAGCAGCACCGAGCCGAGCAGGAAATTCGCCCAGCCGTAGTGGTCGGGGACGATGAGCATGCCCGAGGTGAAAGCGGTCGGCAGCGCACACCCGCCGAGTACGAGCGCGGTGGCGGTGTCGCCGTACATCCGGCTCAGCACCATGCCCGCTACGACGAGCAGGATCGTCACGCCCAGCGCGATGGAGCCGGTGATCCACCCCGCCATCGCGTCGGGAGCGGCGAGCAGGCCGACACATCCGGCGAGCATGGTGACCGCGGCGAGGATCGAGCCGGTGATCCGCGCGGTTTTCGGCGTCCAGCCCTTGAAATGGTCGGCGTCGGCGATCGCGACGTTGTACATGATGTCGTCGAACAGCGGTGTGGGCGCGGTATGGGCCGCACTCTCCAGCATCAGCAGTTCGCCGTCGCGGACGCCGTGCTCACCCAGGCTCAGCGAGTTGGAGAACGGCGGGTGTCCGATGCGGGCGAGCACCCATTCGGCCGGCTCGAAGCGTTCACCCTCATTGTCGAAATCATTGGTGCGGCTGTGCTGGGCGACCATGTCGACCACGCTCGGAATCACCAGAGCGACCGGTACATCCACCGGGATGGCCATGTCCACCTGGGTATGTTTTGCCAGAATGGTAACCCTGGTCAGGTCAGGTGCGCGGACGATGCCGCGTGAGGATTCCTCCTCGATGTGGTCAAGTCGCGCGTGCGTCAAGGCTCCCCCAACTCGGTCGCTACCTCGTGTTTTCCGCACTCCGCGGGCCCGAGCGGAGCTTGCGAACCCATGGGTCCGGGCAGCAGAATGCTGGTCGAACTGTACGACATGTCGGCGGTTGCCTCTACACTGAGGCCCGAACACCGCAGGCCAAGAGGGGGAATTCTCGTCTTATGAGCACAGTCCGGTTTCAGCGGCGCGCACGCCGGGAGATGCCGCGGACGCCGGGTGGCGAGGTCACCCTGCAGCCGCCTCCCGAGATCCCCCGGGTGACGCCGGGCAATCTGCTCATGAAGCTGATGCCGGTCGTGATGGTCATCGGCATGGTCGGAATGATGGCCCTGATGTTCACTCAGGGTGGCGGCATGCTGTCGAACCCGATGACCATGATGTTCCCGGTCATGATGCTGTTCTCCATGGTCGGCATGTTCGCCGGTCAGGGCGGCGGCAAGGGCCAGAAGGCCGCCGAGGCCAACGAGGATCGCAAGGATTACCTGCGCTATCTCGACCAGGTCCGCAAAGACGTCGACGAGACCGCCACCCAGCAGCGTGCCGCGGTCGAATGGAGCCACCCCGAACCCGGCCTGATCTGGATGCTCGCCGGCACCAGCCGGATGTGGGAGCGCCGCGCCGGTGACAAAGACTTCTGCCACGCGCGCATCGGCATCGGCGGCCAGCGCCTGGCCACCCGGCTGATCGCTCCGGAAACCGGCCCCGTCGAAGAGCTGGAGCCGATCGCAGCGGTTTCGCTGCGCCGCTTCGTTCGTGCGCATTCCACGGTTCCGGATCTGCCGACGGCGATCGCGGTCAAGGGCTTCGCCACCATCGCACTCGACGGTGATCGCGGCCAGGCTCGCGACATGACGCGCGCGATGTTGTTGCAGCTGGCCATGTTTCACGGTCCCGACCAGGTGCTGATCGCGGTGGTGTGCGGTCCGGACACCGCCTCGGAATGGGACTGGACGAAGTGGCTGCCGCATTCGCAGCATCCCGATGCCCAGGACGGCATCGGCACCCAGCGCATGTTCTACAGCTCCATCCGTGAGGCGGCCACCGGCTTGCAGCCGCTGCTGGCCAATCGAGTCCGCTACTCGCGCAACCAGCCGGCCAACCCGAACCTGGTGCACATCGTCATCGTTGTCGACGGCGGTCTGCTGGAGTCGGAGGAAGATCAGCTCCGCGAATCCGGCTATGAGGGCGTCACGATCATCGACCTGTGCGGTTACGCTCCGCGCCTTGCCGTTTCGCGCGGCATCAAGATGATCGTCGAGAACGGTGAATGCGTCGGCCGCGGTGCCACCGGTAATCAGGAACGCTTCGCGATGATCGACCGGATCAGCCCCGAGCAGGCCCAGCAGGTGGCCCGCAGGCTGGCGCCGTTCCGGGCCGCGACCCAGCGCAGCAGCGACGTCGAGGTCGACGACACCGAAGTCATCTCCAGCTGGGCCCAGCTGATGAACCTCGGCGATATCGGTACCTTCAACCCCGAGCACGCCTGGCGTCCCCGCTACGGCCGCGAGCGGCTCCGTGTCCCGTTCGGTGTCGGCGCCGACGGTCTGCCCGTGGTGCTCGACATCAAGGAAGCCGCCGAAAGCGGTATGGGCCCGCATGGTCTGTGCATCGGTGCGACCGGTTCCGGTAAATCCGAATTCCTGCGCACCCTGGTGCTGAGCCTGCTGGCCACCCATTCGCCCGACCAGCTGAACCTGGTTCTGGTCGACTTCAAGGGTGGTGCGACGTTCCTGGGCTTCGAAGACGTCCCGCACGTCGCCGCCGTCATCACCAACCTCGAAGACGAGGCCGACCTCGTCGACCGTATGCGCGACGCCCTGGCCGGTGAGATGAACCGCCGCCAGGAAGTGCTGCGCCAGGCCGGTAACTTCGCCAACGTCTCCGAATACGAGAAGGCCCGCGCCGCCGGCGCCGACCTCGACCCGCTGCCCGCGCTGTTCGTGGTGCTCGACGAGTTCTCCGAACTGCTCACCCAGCATCCGGATTTCGCGGAGCTGTTCGTGATGATCGGCCGCCTCGGCCGCTCACTGCACGTGCATCTGCTGCTCGCCTCGCAGCGCCTCGAAGAGGGCAAGCTCAAGGGCCTGGAGAGCCACCTCTCCTACCGAATCGGTCTGAAGACCTTCTCCGCCAACGAATCCCGTCAGGTGCTCGGTGTCCCCGACGCCTACAACCTGCCCAACAGCCCCGGTGGCGGTTACCTCAAGTCCGACTCCGGCGAGATCGTGCGCTTCCAGGCGTCCTACGTCTCCGGGCCGTACGTCGGTGGTGGCTCCCAGCGGGACATGACCATCGCCACCCAGGCCGGTGAAATCGACGTGCGTGCAAGGCCATTCGAGGCCGGTCACGTCGATTTCCGCAGCGCCGACCGCATTCCGCTGCCACCCGAGCCCACCGACGATCCGGAACCCCAGGCCGGCGAAGACGGAGAACAGCTGTCCAATATCGGCATGCTCGTGCAGCGCATCCGCGGCCACGGCCGTCCCGCGCACGAGATCTGGCTCCCGCCGCTCGACGAGGCCCCCACCCTCGACCAGCTGGTCCCGCGCTCGATCCTCACCGGCGAATACGCCGCCGTGGCCACCCTGCGCGCCCCCATCGGCATCGTCGACCGCCCCTATGATCAGCGCCGCGACCCCCTGGTGGTCGACCTGTCCGGCTCCCGAGGCAACGTCGCCGTCGTCGGCGGCCCCCAGTCCGGCAAGTCGACCATGCTGCGCACCCTGATCATGTCGATGTCGCTGACCCACACCGCCGAACAGGTGCAGTTCTACTGCCTCGACTTCGGCGGCGGCACCTTGGCCAGCCTCGAAGGCATGCCGCACGTGGGTTCGGTGGCGGGTCGTCTGGACGAAGACAAGGTCCGCCGAACCGTCGCCGAAATGACCACGATCGTCCGGCAGCGCGAACTTCGCTTCCGTCAGCTGGGCATCGAATCGATGGCCGAGTTCCGCCGCCTGCGCGCGATGGATCCATCCAGCAGCCCCGCCGCCGCAGGCGCCCACGAGGACCCGTTCGGCGACGCCTTCCTGGTGATCGATGGTTTCGGCTCGATCCGTCAGGACTTCGACTCGCTGGAACAGCCCATCATGAACCTCGCCGTGCAGGGTCTGTCCTACGGCGTCCACGTCGTGATCGCGTTGTCTCGCTGGATGGAAGCGCGTCCGGCACTGAAGGACCAGATCGGCACCCGCCTCGAGCTGCGCCTCGGTGACCCGGCCGACTCAGACTTCGGCCGCAAAATCGCGGCTCTGGTACCCCAGGGCCGACCGGGGCGCGGTATGACACCGGAGAACCTGCATATGCTGACCGCGCTACCACGGGTGGACGGCAGCTCGGATCCGCAGGACCTCAGCAATGGTGTGGCGAACGCGGTGCAGCAGCTCGCGGCTATGACGCCCGGGCGTCATGCGCCGAAGGTTCGGATGCTGCCGGAGAAGCTGGATCGGCAGGATCTGCTGG
>NZ_BAFY01000047.1 GCF_000308555.1 Nocardia cyriacigeorgica NBRC 100375
CCGGTGCCGCCGGTGCCGCCGGTCCCGCCGGTGCCGCCTGTGCCTCCAGTGCTGCCTGTGCCACCCGAGCCGCCCGTGCCGCCGCAGCCACCTGTGCCACCGCAACATCCGCCGCAGCTGCCGGTACCTCCGGGCCTCCCCGTACCGCCGGTGCCCCCGCCGGCACCGGCGCCGCCGGTTACACCAGAGCCCCCGGCCCCACCGAGGCCTCCTGTGCCTCCGGTCTTGCCGGAATCTCCCGCAGGGTCGGCACCATCCGTGCCGCCGACGCCGCAACCGCTGATGCCGGGGGTTCCTCCGGTATCGGCGGCCCCGCCTGTACCCCCGGGCCTTCCGGACTTGCCGGCTCCGCCGGCGTCTGTACCTCCGGGAGTGCCCGAGATCCCGGCTCCGCCCACGCCCGCGGCACCCCCGGCTTCCCTCGACGCCGCAGGTCCGCAGGCATCGCCGCAGCTGCCCGCACCGCCGGCGCCCACACCCGCAGAGCATCCGGTGCCAACCGCACCTGCGAGTCCACTGGAAGATCCGAGGCACGCGCCCGGTGCGTTCCCGCCTGCTCCGGCACAGTCACCGCCGTCGTCGAACCCCACAGTTGCGACAGGCCCAGATTTCGCGGTGCACACGGAACTTCCGGCCAATCCGGACCTGCCTGCCGGTGGCGAACCGTCATCGCAGGCGCACCCGTCAGCCCCCGTGCCGGGTGCGGGACAGCCGTCCGGGGACGCGGTCGGTGGGGAACGGCACTCAGAACCTCGTACACCGGCTGCCCACCACCGTGCAGACCAGACGGCAGCACCTGCACCTGCGAGTCCATCGGGAGACCTGAGGCCCTTCCCGCCGTCGCCGTCGTTCCCCGCGCCGTGGCACTCTCCGGCCGAGCCGAACCCTGCGGGAACCGCCCCGGAACTCGGGGTGCCCCCGCACCTTCCGGCCCAGTCGGACGATCCCGAGGCTGCCTACCCATCTCAGGCGCCGGGCCCGATGCCGGGCGCCGGGCAGCAGTACGGGCCGGTGGCCGGTGGGGAGCGGTACTCGGAGCCGGTGATGCCGCCTGCGCAGCACTACCGGCCCGACTACGCGTACCCGAATGCTCCGGCGCAACCCCCAGCGCAACAGGGATGGGGTTCGGGTAGCGAGAGCTTCCAGCGCAACGCTGACCATGCGCCCACGTCCGGAGCCCAGCCCGGCCCATGGGGACCGATCCCGCCGCCACCTCCTTTCGGCGGGCCCGGGGGCGGACCGGCAGGCGGCAGCCGCGCGAACGTCGGCGGCGAAAGTAGCCGACGTGGTGAGCGCACGGCCCCCGCGAGCGGCCCGATCCTCGTGCAACCGTTCGCCGGTTTCGGTGTGGCGGCCGAATTCGATCCCGGCACCGGCGCGTTGCAGGCGGTCCCGGCGTCGAACGGCACCAGGGGCGGGGTGTACGGCGACCTGGGTGAGTCGCGGGTGGTGTTCTACCGCGACGGTGCCGGCCTGGCCTTGCGGGTGGACGGTCGTACGATCGACCTCGGCGGCCCGGTCCGCGTCGAATGGGTCCTGCTCGAGCGCCGCACCACGCGGTTCGCGGTGATCGAGAACGGTGTCGTCGTGTTCGAGGTGCGCTACCGGACACTGCCACCCGAGATGGACCTCGGTGCACTGATCCACAGCGTCCTCGCCGACCCACAGCGCCGGGAACAGACCTTCCGTGGATGACCGGGAGACCAGAACAGACAAGGAGGCACCATGCGGGTGAGTCCGCCGACCGATGACGAGCTACGGGCGAACTTCGAGGAAATGCTCGCTTCGGTGTGCAGCGGTGGGGGTTTGCGCTCCGCCACCGGCCTCGATATGAAAACCGAGGACGCCCTGTGGGCGATCGCCCGCGCCTACCCGGAGGTGCCCGACGACCTCGTCGCCGCCGCCCGAGCCGCCTTCGCCGGCCAGCTCGACGGCACCAATGCCCGGGAGCGCAGGGAAGCGCTGGCCCGCAAGATCGAAGAACTCGACCGGCGCGGGCAGACCCGATGACCGCCGACGGATCCGGGGGTGAGCCCATGACGCAGTGGCAGGCGATGACCGGCACCGAGATCGCCGAGCTCGGTACCCGGCTGCGGTCGCTGGCTTGGTCGTGGCAGGTGGCCGACGGCCCGGCGCTGGCCACCGAGTTCGGCTGGCGAGTGCTGCACAGCGACGCGAACTGGGTGATGCTCGACACCGGTTTCGGCCTCGGCAGCGGTGAGATCCGAGGCAAGGACGGCAGAGCCGAGGTCATCGAGGTTCGAGTGACCGATTTCGCCGAGGAATCGCCCGCGGGCCGCGAACGTATCCGCGACGCGTTCGCGGCGTTGGGGGAGGCGCTCACCGAAGCTCTCGGCGCGCCGACGGCCCGCGTCCCCGGCGAGTTTCCGCAGCTGCGCTGGGCAGGCGCGGAGCAGACGCTGGTGCTGCACGAGCTGGCGGTTTCGGTGGTGCTGAAGCTGATCGACAACACCAGGCTCGCCCGCGACGACCGCAACGTCGAGCTCGAGGAACAGGGACTGCTGTGACGGAGTGGGCGCGGCTGGGCACGGGCCTGGCGGCCGAGATGATGCGGCTCGGCGCCGGTTCGGTGCTGCGCATCGGCGAGGACCGAGCGGAGTCGCCGCGCTTCGCCCAGCTGCGTCAACTCGACGACCGGATCTGGGCCGAACTGGTCGGTGACCGCTGGTTGAGCCCCGAGGCCGGGGCAGGAGCCGACGGCGCGCGGATGCTGAGCGCGGCGGGCTGGCAACCGCCGGACGCCGATCACGCCGACAACTGGTGGATCGAATGGTCGTGGCCGCTGCCCTCGGCTCGCTATCGCGAACTGGCCGCGATGATCGTCGACGGCCTGCGCGACGCGTTCGGGATCCCGGACCCGTCGGCCCTGTCGTATGTGGCATGGGATGAGGGCGACGGAAATCGCCCGTTGGATCTGCCCGCATTGGGTTTGGCGCGGCAGAACTGAGTGATAGCCGGGTCGGTTTGCCGTCACCGGCTGTTCCGGCTCCGTTTCACCTGCGGTGGTATGACCGCTTCGAACTTCCCGGTCATCGGGCGCGCAGACGAGGAGAGTGCCGCGAGTGAACAACCCCGCCGACCAGCCGGAACCAGCCCACGAGCAGCCGGCAGGCGAACGCCCCTCCGCGAATTCGGAGACCGGCGCGCGGCCCGCCACCGATGCGGCGCCAGGCACCGCTGCTGCCTCCGACGCCGCTGTCTCCGACGCTGCCGCAGGCGCCCATGCCTACGCTGACGACGACACTGCTGCCGACACCTCCTCCGCTGACGCCGGCACTCCCTCCGCTGACGACGCCGCCTCCGCCTCGGATGCCAACGCCGGCTCCACCTCCACTAACGCCGCCACCGACACCGATGACGACCCCGACGTCGGCTTCAGCCTCGACCCCACCCCCACCCCGCCCGACGCCGACCCGGCCGACCGCGCCACCGAACTCACCCGCCAGATCGCCCGCGCCCTGGCGGCCGCGGCCCCTGCGGGCTGGCAACGTCTCACCGCCTTGTTCGCGCTGACGGCCGCCGCCGAACTCGGGCAGGTCTTCTACATCGACGAGCAGAACCATTCGATCGGCGCGCAGCCGTCGACGGAGTTGCTGGAGCTGGTGCGCCGTCAGCGTCACGAATCCGCGCAGCTCGGCGACGGCCCCTGGTGGCGTCTGCTGTTGACGCTCGGTGCCGGCGGTGAGCTCGACGTCGACTACGACTACGGCGACGAACCGTTCCCACAGGATCAGCTGTTCCCGCCGCAGGCGTACGCCGAGGATCTGCGGGTGTATCCGCGACGTTCGCTGCCGGTGTGGCTGGCCGCCCACCTCGCCCACGCCGACCGGCAGTCCCGCTCGCCCGGCGATGCCGCCGCCCAGGCCCGCGCCGACCGCGCCCGCGACGTTCGCGGTGAACTCGCCGATCACGAGCTGCCAGAGTTTCCGCTGATGTGGGCGCGGTGGGCGGTGCTGTCGGCGGCGTTCGTCGCGGCAGGGTCGCAGTGGGGCCCGCGAATCCTGCCGTCGCTCGGCATGTTCGAAGGTTCCCGGCGCAGCGGCGCCACGCTGTACGCCGTGCCCGGCGGCCGGGCGGTGCTCTCCGGCGGGGTCTGGAACGCACCCGATCTCGACGCCGCCTACAACGGGAACGCGGCCTTGCCCGAGCTGTATGCCGGTGCGCCCGAGTGGGTGGCCAACCCGGTGCTCAACGCGCGTGCTTCCACCGGCCTGCTCTCGTTCTGCTACTGGTGGGACAGCGGCCACTGGTATTGCGGCGAATCGCCGGGCGCGCAGGGGATCGCCGAAGCGGTGCCGGGGTTCTGGACCTCCGACACGGTGGTGGCTGTGGTGCTGCGTTTGATCACCGCCGAGCCGGACGACCGTGACCGGCGTGCGGCCGCGGCTTTGCTGTCGGCCGCCGAGGTCGGTGTCGCGACGAGGGACACCCTGGTCGAAGTCTTCGGCGACGACGGCGATTTCGATATCGACAGCGCCTTCTACCAGCTCACTTTGGCCGGCGTCGCACTCTCGCTGCCCGAGCCGATGCCGCAGGAGCAGGCGTTGGCGCGGGTGCGCGCACATCTGTCCGATACCGGGGCCGACACCACCGGCTATCCGCCACATCAGTTGGTCGCCGAGCGGATCAGCGTCGGCTGGATGGTGTACGTGCCGGTCGCGCCGGAGGACATCGCGGTCGGCCGCGCCATCTTCTACCTCGCCGACGACGGTGTGCTCGAACAGGCGAGCTCATCGGTCGCCCCCTCGGCCTACATCGCCGAGTTCGAGCAGCGTTTCCAGCAGCGGCACCGCTCGGTCGACCACTGACCTCAGCGGAAACGCTCGGCCCGAGCATGATTCATCGCGCGGCTACCTGCCGTTCAGTTTCTCCACGGGATGATCACGCACCGTGTGGTCAGCGAGTGGGAAGGAGCTGTGCCGATGGCCGGAGAAAACAACCCATGGGGCGATCTCCGCACGCAAGCGGGCAACGGCGGGCTGGTGTTCACCAAGGACGTCGCCACCGATGCCGCGTCCTACTGCGCCGACCTGGTCGACGTGCTGAACATGGTGACCGGCAGCCTCGACGACGTGCTGAAGATCGAGGGCCTCGGCCACTTTCCCGGCGCGGTGCGGCTGGCGAACAAGTTCGCCGAGATCGCCGCGGAGTTCCGCGACGAGGTGATGAAGGAACACAAGCGCATCGCCACCGATCTCGGTGAGTCGTTCGTCATCGCGGGAAAGCTGTACGAGGGCACCGATCTGGACGGCAAGGGTCATTTCGATTCCATGGTCCGCACCAGCAACGCGGGCGATCTGATCAAGCACGTCGAGCAGGAGCAGATGTATCACGGCGGCTGGGTCGACATCTCGCCCGACATCCCGAACCTCGGCAACTACGAGAACAAGGACTCCAAGTACGGCGGGCTCCCTGATAGCCTGCTCGATCTCGCCGGTAGTGAAGGCTCCCAAGGGTTCTCGGTGACGGTGCCGCCCGCGCAGACGCTGAACTTCAACCAGCTGTGGTGGCTCGGCGATCAGATCCGTGGCAAACCGGCCTTCATCGCCGTGGCCGGTGGTGACTGGTTCCGGATGAAACTGCAGCTGCAGTCCGGGTTCTCCAACTTCGACCAGAGCATCCAGGGTTTGATGGATTCCGACCGCTGGAAGGGCACCGGAGCCGACGGGGCCGCCCGCGCGGTCCGGCTCTACACCAACAACAGCGGCAAGCTGCTCACCGCGATGCAGCAGCTCAGCGATAATCTCGTCAATGCCTCCGGTTGGACGGCCAACACCGTCTACGGCATGCCCGACCAGAGCGTCGCCTACACCCCTGACGATCAAGAGCACGCCCAGCTCGAGCTGGCCAGGCAGGTCTACGCGAACTGGTACGAGCCCGGTATCGCCGCTTGCGCGAGCGCGATTCCGATCCTGCCCAAGCCGACCGACGCGGTGCAGATGCCGAACGACGACCGCCAGAACCCGGGCAACAACGGCGGCAACAACGGTGGAAACAACGGTGGAAACAACGGTGGAAACAACGGCGGCAACAACGGTGGTAACAATGGCGGCAGTTCCGCCGCTCAGCAACAGCAACAGGCCGGTCTCGCCCAGTTCGCCAAGGATCAGCAGGCGTTGAGCCGGCAGCAACGCGATATGCAGGCCGCGCAGGACAAGGCCGATGCCGACGCCCGCCGTCAGGCCGCCGAGCTGCGTCAACAGCAGGAGCAGGCCCAGCAGCAGGCCGAACAACGCGCCCAGCAGCAGGCGGCCCAGCAGGCGGCGCAGCAGGCCGCGCAACAAGCTCAGCAGGCACTCCAGCAGGGCTTGCAGCAGGCGCAGCAGGCCGCCCAGCAGGGATTGCAGCAAGCTCAGCAGGCAGCACAACAGGCGATGCAGCAGGCGGGTCTGGCCGGGCTGCCGCAGGCGCTGTCCGGGCTGGGCAAAGACTTGCCGAACCTCAAGGGCGGGCTCGGTGCGGGCAAGGGCGTCGGCGGTGGCGGCGCGGGTGGCGGAGCCGGTGGGCTCGGTGGTCTGCCGAAAGAGCCCGCGCAGACGCAGGCGTCGAAGCTGTTCCCGCGCGCCTCGGCCGCTGGTATCGCGGCCGGTGCGATGCGCGGCGCGGGCCTGGCACCCATCGCGGGTGCGCCCGGCGCACCCGGCGGGATGGGCCCGGCGGGCGCAGGCGCGGGCGGTGGTCAGCAGGCCAAGGAGCACAAGCGCGCCGACTACCTCGACTCCGTCGAGCACATCGAAGAAGCACTGGGCGATGCGCCGGTGGTGGCCAAACCTGTTGTGGAGAAATGAACCGGACCTGGGGATTCAGCGATATCGAGTTCGTCGTGCTGTGGGAGTCGCTGCGCCGCGGCGGGCTGCCGTTCCCGTTGTTCTACACCGGGCGCACCGAGGATCCCGAAAAGTTCAAGGCCGAGAAGCTGGCCGCGCGCGATGACGTGCGGCGTCGGCTCGGCGCCGCCTTCGATCCGGTGCTGGAAGCGATCGCCGACCCGGATCTGCGGATCGTGATCAACGGTGGCGACGGTCGCGCTCCGCGCGAACCGAAGGGGCTGGTGCGGCTGCACGGTGCCCGCCGGCAGAACACCGGCTACATCATCGAGCAGCTGCCCGGTGAAAGCTACTGGCACAGTGGCGGGTTCACGGTTCACGAATGCGAGGCGGTGAGCCTGGCCGAGGCGATGGTCGCCAAGATGCCGGAGGCGAAGCCCGGCAAGCAGCGCGATGTGGTGCTGCCCGCGGAGAACCCGGGCGAGGAACTCGATCACTCCTACGGCGGCTCGGCGGTGCACGACTCGTTCGACGATTCGGTCGGCCAGCGCGGCGCCACCTTCCTGGCCACGCCCGCGCCGAGCTACGGAACCATCGATGTGGTGCAGGGCTTTTCGATCTTCGGCCCGCGTGGCATCACCAAACACCGGCTGCGTTGGCGCGATCTGGAAGAGGACGGCCGCTACGTCATCGGTGACGAGACGCCGCCGGTGGCCAGACCGGCCGATCGCAAACATCTGGTCAACGCGATCAATACCCGAGTCGCCGCGGTGATCCGGGCGATCAAGGACGAGCGCGCGTGAAAGGAATGCCGCGATGAGCGAGCAGGATCAGGGCCCGGCGGAATGGACCGCCACGTCCCGCACCGGCGCGATCGCGGTGCGCACCACCGAACAGGGCCTGCCGGTGGGTATTTCGATCGAGCGCACCGAGCTGCGCGGTGATCCCACCGCGCTGGCGGCGGAGGTGCTGCGGCTGTGCAAGCAGGCCGCGAGCCGGGCCGGCCTGGCGCGACGGGCGCAGCTGGAGCAGGCGGGCGTGGCCGAGGACATGCTTGCGCTGATGGGCCTGCCGACCGCTGCCGAGGTGGCCGCGCAGGAAATGGCCGACGAGCAGGACTACGACACCGAGCCGCGCAGCTGGCTGCGCTCGGTCTGAGCTGCTGGTTTTCATCAGTGGGAACAACTGCGCGGGAGAGGAATTCACCTCGTGTTTGAATCTATGGACGAGCTGGAAGCCAGCGTTCGCCGGCGGTTGTATCGCATGCGCGACCTCGCCGACGATATGGCCGCGGTCCGCGCGAGCGAAACCGCGCCGGACGGGTCGATGACCGCCGAGGTCGACGGCAACGGCTCACTGGTGAATCTCCAGTTCACCACGGCGATCTCGGAGCTCACGCCCTCCGAGTTCGAGCAGCGGCTGGTAGCTACCGTCGCAGCGGCGGCCAGGGCGGCCTTTGCCCGGCGCGCCGAAATCGTCGTGTCATTCAACGAAGAAGTCAGCGGGTAGACACGTCACGTTCACCCTGACCGGTCATAGTTTTTTGCGACAGCTCACACCGAAGCCTCAGCTCGGTGGGGGGATTCGCACCAAACATCCAGCATCACCGGATCGGGGAGTACGATGAGCGACCTCGTAGCAACACCTGACGCGATCCGTCGCTACGGCGACGCGGCAGCGGCGATGGCGACGAGCGTGGCCACCGCAGGCAGTGTCGACCAGGCCGCGACCATGGCCGTCGCGGCCCCCGTGTTCGGCTTGATCGGGCAGGAATTCCTGGTGTCCTACGCGATCGCGCAGGGCAACCATCTGTCGTCGGTGATGGAACTGGCCGGAGTGCACGCCGCTACGGCGGTCACCGCACATCAAAGCGCCGCCGCCTACGAGGCCTCCGACGCCGCCGCCGTCGCCGAGCTGGGTGCGGCGACCGCGCCGCTGCAATGAATCCGGAGCTGGACCCCACCGTCGTCGATCTCTTACGTGGCAGCGCCCTCGCGCCCTATATCGACCGGCCGGTGAACGACATCCTCGCGGATATGGGTCTGCCGCCGCTACCGGATCTGTCCGCGATCCCGCCGCTGCCGGAGTTCCCGCCGATGCCGGTGATCGATATCGCCGCGCTGGCCCGTCCGCTGACGGATCTGGCCAGCAGTTTCGGCACCGGTGTGCTCGCACCCCCACCGGGCGGCGGACCGGATCCGATGCAGGTGTTCCAGGCCGTCAACACCGCTCTCACCACCGCGATGCAGCTCGGCACGTCGGCGTTGCAGGCGGTGATGACGATCTGGCAGGGCATGGGCGCGAGCAGTGCCGCGGGCAAAGCCGCCGACGCACAAGCCGACAGCGCCGAATTGGCCGCGCAGAGCACCAATGAGAAGACGGTGCTCGCCGGTGCGGCGACCTCGGTGGCCGTCGGCGGCGCCGAATTGACCGCCATCATCGCCAAATACCTGACCACGATGGTGGCCTCGGCGCCGCTGCTCGCCACCCCCGGCGGGCAGATGTTCATGGTCGCCGCGACCACCGAGGCGCTGGCCTCGGCGACCGCCGTGGTCGCGAAGACCCGCGGTGAGCTGCTCGGCCACTCGGGAAATATGACCCAGGCGGGCAAGAAGGTCGCCGTCACCGGTGCGCCCAAGGGCGTGGACTCGATGCAGCAGGTCATGCAGCTGCTGCAGATGGTCACCCCGCTGATGACGATGGCCGGTACCGGAGCACAGTCGATCGGGCAGCTTGCCGCCGCGAACACCTCGTTGCTGGCGCCGAAACCCGCGGACGGCGAGCGCGATCCGGCCGCGAAGAAGGACGGCGAGCCCGGCAAAGCCCATCCGGGCGCGGGCGGTTGGGGAGTCGGCGGCGGCGGAGTCGGTGGCGGCGGGGTCGGCCCGGTCGCCGCACCGCTGAGCCCGTGGCCGGGCACCCGGACCGCGGGTCTGGGCGCCGTGCCCGGTGCCGTCGGTGGACTCGGTGCCGCGTCGTCCGGTGAGGCGGCGCTGGCCGGCGGACGCTCGGCGGCCACCACCGCGGGCACGGGGCCGGCCATGATGCCGATCGGTGCGGCCGGTGCGGCCGGCGCCGCCGCTGGTGTGCGCGGCGCGGGCGACTCCGGCGATATGCCGAACTACCTGGTGTCCGGTCAGCACGGCGATGAGGTCGTCGGCGATATCGAGGGTGTCTCGCTGCCGGTGGTCGGCGCGGCCGAACCACAGTCCGAAGCACCACCCGACAAAGAACTCACCCTCTGACGCAGTCAGCACGGTCCGATCCAGGAGGTTGTCATGGTCCGCAGTGGTGTGGATTTCGATGGGGTCCAATTCGATGCCGCGGGCGCGGGCGCGGCCGCGCGTGAGCTCGACATTCTGGCCGACCGGCTGGAGCAGGCACTGACCAGCCGGGAAGCCGCCCTGAAGGTGGAACCGGCCGGTGCCGACGAGGTGTCGCGGGCGGCAGCGCAGACGCTGAGCGAGGTGGCGGTGTCCTTTGCGGACAGCACCGCCGCCGGTGTCCACGAGCTACGCAAGCTGGCCGCGGTGCTGCGCAGCCAGATCACCGAGTTCGGCCGGTCCGAAAGCGACAGCGCGGCGGGCTTCGATGTGCCCGCGCGCGGAGCGGCCTAGCTCGGACCGGGCGGCACACGGAGCGCTGTGATGATCGAACCACCGCAGCCGGGATTCACCGGCGTGGTCTGGGAGGCGCGTCAGCCCGACCGGCTGGCCCGCGACCTCGGCACCGGGCCCGGCTCGCTGCCGATGGCCGAGGCCGCCGCCGCCTGGGTGCAGCTGGCGGCCGAACTCGGCACGGCGGTGGTCGATTTCGAGCGAGTGGTGCTCGGTCTGCGCGGAGTCTGGCAGTCGGGCACCAGCCGTGAAGTGCTCGACAAGGTGTCGCGGCTGCGCGAGTGGCTGACCGAGGCGGCGAGCGCGGCGGCCAACAACGCGGTGCGGGCCGAAACCCAGGTGGCGGCCTATGAAGTGGCGCGGCTGGCCATGCCGGACAGCGCGGAGATCCAGGCCATCCAGGAGATCCAGCGGTTGCTCGAGCAGGTCGGATCCGCCCTCGGCGCACCGATTCAGGCCGTCGCCGCCACCACCGACGCCGACGCCGATGCGGCCAAGGCCGCGGCGTCGCGGGTGATGCGCGGCTACGAGTCGGCCAGTGCACCGCTCGCGCAGCCCTGGGTCCAGCAGCCGCCGCCGGTCATCGTGGCGGCCGCGGCGTTGGCGGCCGAGCAGGCGCCCGCCACCGCGCCACAAGCCTCCACACCCGCCCTGCCCCCGGTCACGCCCGGCATGTTCGCGCCCGGCGGCGGTGGTCTCGGCCCGATCCCACGCGCGAAGACCTCCTACCAGGCCGCGGCCTTCACCGAATCGGCCACCACCGAAACCGTGGAAGTCGTGACACCGCAGCAGGTGCCGGCCGCGCACGGCACAGTGCCGCTGGTACCCGGTTCGCCCTTCGCCGCCGCGACGGGCACCCAGGAGGAGGAATACCAGTCGAGGGCCGGCGACGCCGGCACCGACGCTCTCGGCGCCGACCTCGGCATCGTCTCGGCCCCCGCGGTCCTCGGCGCACCGGAACCGGCCGCGCCGCAGACCGGCCGGACCGCACCGGGAGGCGCGGCATGACGCTGGTGACCAACGACGGCCTGCTCGCCGTCGCCGAACGCCTCGGCGTGCAGACGTTGCCGCAGGTGCTCTCGGTTGCGCCGCGACACGATTCCTACGACGCATGGACCGAAGCCCAGCGCCGCGCCGTCACCGAACTGACCGGTGCGGGCGTCATCGACTCCTACGGTGAGGTGGAACCGAACCTCGCCGACGCCCTGTTCACCCTGGCCCAGCCCGACCGTGAACTGGTCGCCCGGGTGTTCACCGGCGCCGCGCCGATTCGCATCTGCCTGGCCCGCCGCGGCCAACAGCACGCCCTCGCGGTCCGCACCGGCGACGACTACGAGATCAGCACCGTCTGGTCCGATGGCTCCGGCGCCACTCTGGCCCGCCCCGTGCTGGCCGCGCTCGGTCCGGCCACCCCTGCCGATGTCGCGGTATTCAGCGCGCCGGCCACCGAGCTGAGCGAACGCCTCGAAGCCGCGCAGACCTCGGCCGAATACGCCGACGCCCTCTATGCGCTCGGCGTCGCCGACCGGGACGCGCCCCGCTACGGGTTGGCCTTCGCGTCCTGCCATGCCTACGCCGAGATCGTGGCCTACGCCCACATCGACGGCGTGACCACCCGGCCGCCGGCGGCGGTCGCGGTATACGACACCGGGCACGGTCGCCTCGTCGCCGCGCCCGGGTTCGCAGCGGATCAGCAGGTCTGGTCCACGGTGACACCGGGCACTGATCACCGGATCGCGGAAGCGATCTCGGCCCTGGTCGAAGCACTGCCCGGGGGAAGGTGGCTGCCGCAGTAGACCCGCAGGGCGTGCAGTAGCCCGCCACTCTCCCCGGCGGTGCCCCGACCGGCACCTTCCGGGTACAGAAATCACAACACGAAAGGTTCGATCATGGTTTACGCCGATCATTCATCCGCCGACAAGGCCCAGGGCGACATGGCCAACGCCGTCGAGGGCATGAAGTTCACCCTCAAGGCCATCACCGACGAGGTCAACGCGGCCCGCGGCTGGGAGGGCGACGCCCGCAACGCCTTCAACGCCGCCGCCGACCGGTGGAACACCGAGGCCACCGAACTCAACGGCGTGCTGAACCGGATGACCGAGCTGGTCGGTGAGGGCAGCGCGACCTTCAAGCGGATCGACGCCGAGGGCGAAGACGAGTTCAACTACATCAAGATCTGACGGCCGCCCACCGAGGCATCGGCCGTAACCACCAGCTACACAACTGATCCGGAGGGTTCTGATGGAATACGACAAGTCTGCGATGACCACCCTGTTCCACGATCTGCAGGGTTTCCGCAAGGCACTGACCGACAATGCCCGTGACATGGCCGACGCGGGCAGCGCGCTCGCCGTCGCCTGGGAGGGCAACGAGGCCTACAACGGCTTCCAGGCCGTGCACAAGGACTGGGACGCCAAGTTCGAGGACACCCTGGTGATCCTGGACAACGTCGCCGCCGCGGTGGAGAGCGCCCTGAACCGCGCCCTCGGCACCGACGGCAAGATCGGCGACGGCTTCGCGGGCGTGTAAGACGCAGCGGGCACGCGGGACGCGTCAGCGTCGAACAGCCGGTCCGGTGAACACCGGGCCGGCTGTCTGCGTTGCCGCCGGATTCAGCGTGCGGCGGCGAGGGATTCGCCGATGTAGCGCATCTCGTCCGGCGTGGTGACCATGTTGGCCGTGGCCTGTGCCGTTGAGGTGCGCACGGTGATGCGGTTGGGGGCGGTGGGGTCCTGGTACAGCGTGACGTCGGCGTCGAAATCGCCGTCGGGTTCGTGCGGTCCACGCACCCGCACGATGGTCGCGCCGCCGGTCAACGCGGTGGGCGCGATCCCGTCGAACACCACAACGGTGGCGGTGCTGAACCCGGTGCCGGGCTGCGTGGCGGCCGGGCCGTGCTGCGGAGTGTTGCCGCCGAATCGGGTGGCCAGCGAGAGCGACTGTGGTGCGCCGACATTGGCGACCATCGTCTGCCAGGCCTCCGGCCGACCGGTGTGCACCACCACATGCGCGCCGAGCGCGATGGCCCGCAGGATCACCTGCTGGGCCAGGTCGAGTTTGCCGATCACCTCGAGATGCCGGGTGCCGTCACCGATCAGCGGCACCGCGATGCCTTGGCCGCGGTGGTCGGCGCCGATGAGCTGTCCGCATCCGCCGGTGGGCACCGCGATACCGGTGAGTGCGCTGAGCGGGCCGTGATAGTCCGCGGCACTGTCGTGCACCACCGTCTGCGCGGGCAGGGTGTCGAGCAGTGCGCGGAACTGCCTGCCACGCAACGGTCGCAGCCCCTCGACGGGCGGTGTGTCGAGCTCGGTCAGGGTATCGAACCGCACCAGCGCGCCGAGGGTGATCGGCGGCGATTCGGCCCGCTTGCCGGCGCCTGGCCGCTGCGTGCCCGGGCGCAGCCGGACCGTCACCATGGTGTTGAGGCTCGGTGTTGCCCAGATATCGGCGAAGCCGCGCGAACCGATGAGCTCCGGCCCGATCTCGTAGCTGGTGAGCCGCAATTCGCCATGGACCAGTGAGTTCTGCGTTTCGGTGAACTGGTCCAGCGGCACTCCCCAGCACATCCGGCGCACCGCCGCGTTCATCTCGCCCGCGGTGAGCACCGACACCGAGATGTCGTGCGCGGCCAGCCGATTGGCTACCCGCCGGGTGGCGATGATGGCGGTGCGCAGGCTGCCCGTGCGCCCGCCGCCACGATTGTCGACCGCCTCCGCGTTGGCCAGCGGGTCCAGCCGCAGCACCAGCCAGACGGTGCGATGGGCGATGGCGGGTAGCGGACCGAGGATGCGGTCGTAGAGCTGGGCCACCACACCGTTGCCCGCGGTGCGCGCGCCGGTACTGATCACGTCGATCGAGGTGAGCGTGATGTCGAACTGGCTGAGGCATTTGCCGATCTCGGTGAGCGGCAAGACCTGATCGGTGCTCAGCGAGCCGCGCCGCAGCAGCGTCATCGCATCCGGTGGCGGATCGATGCGCAACATGGTGACCAGCAGGTCGTTGTCCCAGCGCACGCCGTAACTGCCGCCCTCGGGCAGCGTGACGTCGAACGGCTCGGCCCCGCCGTCGGCCGGTCCGGGCCGGGCACGCCGCCAACGCCATGCCACAGCCGTCGCCACCATCCCGGCGAGATTGCGCGGATCCGCCCGCCGCACCGGCACCGCGCCGAGCAGCAGCACCGCGGCGCCGATCCCGGCGACGGCGGCGATCGGGGCGTCGAGGGCCAGTGCCGCCCAGGCCGCCGTGGCGGCGAGCAATGCCAGCGGAACCATGCGCCGCAGCGGAATATGGCGGAACAACCAGAATTCGGGATCATGTAACGTCGCGTTCACCGCGATGTCCGATCGAATTTCCCCGGATGGGTTTTCCGCCGAATTGTCGGACACGGTTTCCCGTTCGTTTACAGCAACGTTCACTTTTAGTAGCCCTGGGTTCGAATTCCGGTTGTCGGAGTTTGTGTTTTCCGGGGATCTGCAGAACTTTGACAATACCGCGCCGCAGGTGAAATCGCGGGACGGAGAAATCGGCCTCGACCGCCCGCGCACCGCGTCGATTGACACCACCGTTCGGCCGATACTGTAATTGCTCGAGTGAGGGGAGACCCAGTTCTATGGAGGCCATGTGCCGGCACAGCTGACCACCCGGCAGCAGGTCAACGGATATCGATTCCTGTTGCGCAGGCTCGACCACGCGCTGGTGCGCCGGGATGTGCGGATGCTGCACGATCCGATGCGGTCACAGCTGCGTTCGCTGCTGGTCGGGGCGGTCCTCGGGCTGCTGGTCGTCGCGGGTGCGGCGATCCTGGCCTTCATCCGCCCGCAGGGCGCGATCGGCGACGCCAAGATCGTGATGGGCAAGGACAGCGGCGCGCTCTACGTCGTCGTCGCCGACAGCGACGGCGGTTCCACCCTGCACCCGGTGCTCAATCTGGCCTCGGCCCGCCTGATCAGCGGTAGTAGCGAGTCCCCGACCTCGGTCAAGGACGCCAAGCTGGCCGAGCTGCCGCGCGGACCGCTGCTCGGCATCCCGGGCGCGCCGTCGGCGCTGCCCGGCTCGGCGCAGGGCGATCGGTCGGATTGGACACTGTGCGACACCGTCGAGCTGTCCATCACCGGCAGCGCCGCCTCGGCCTCCGGCGTCGACACCGCGGTGCTCGCGGCACGCCCGGAACTGAGCGAACGAATCCGCACCGCGCGTCCCGACGAGGCCGTCCTGGTGCGCCGCTCGGACCGCACCTACCTGATCTACGAGGGCAAACGCGCCGAGATCGACCTGGACGACAGCGTGCTCGCGCGGGCGCTCGACCTCAACGGCGAACGCCCGCGACCTGCGGGCACCGGCCTGCTCGGCGCGGCGACTCCGGTGCCGCCGATCGCGCCGCCGCAGATTCCGAACGCGGGCAAGCCCGGTCCCGGCGCGCTGTCGGATATTCCGGTCGGCGGTGTCATCTCGGTCGCGGCCACCGGCCGGGAACAGGTCGCCGAGCTGTATGTGGTGCTCAGCGAGGGCGTGCAGCACATCTCCGAGTTCACCGCCGAACTCATCCGCACCGCGAACTCGCAGGGCATGAGCCAGATCGAGACGGTCCCGCCGGACGTGCTCACCGGCATCCCGGTGCTCGCGCAGCTGCCGGTCGATCATTTCCCGGCCGCCGTGCCGACCATCCTGTCCGCCGAGGACGCCCCGGTCACCTGTGTGTCCTGGTCGAAGACCGATCAGGGCGAGTCCGACGCGGTCGACGGGCCCACCGATCGCGCATCCGCCGCTCTGCTCGTCGGCGCGAGGCTGCCGCTGCCCGAGGGCGCGCGACCGGTATCGCTGGCGACAGCCGACGGCTCCGGCGACCGGACCGATCAGGCCTATCTGCGCCCGTCGTCGGGGGAGTTCGTGCACGTCACCGGCATGGAACCGGGCAGCCCTCGGCGCGGAAGCCTGTTCTACGTGGCCGACAACGGCATCCGCTACGGCATCCCGGATATCGACACCGCCATGGTGCTGGGCCTCGGCGACGCACCGGAGCCGGCGCCGTGGGCCATCGTCGGGCAGTTGGTGCCGGGCCCGACCCTCGCGCCGAGCGACGCGCTGACCAGGCACGACGTCCTGCCGCAGAACAACTGAGCCGTCAGGACACCCCGAGCGAGGACAGCACCCCCGCCAGCGCGGCCTCCATGTCCGGTGCCTCGATCCGCATGAGCACCGATTCATCGACCGCGGTCAGGTCCAGCGACTCGTCGTTGGCCAGCCGGAACTCGCGCTCCTCCTCGGCCGCCTCGATCACATTGCGGACGAAGCGGCCGTTACCGGCCAGGTCGATGCCTCGGCGCGGCTGGCCGCTCTGGTCGGTGCGCTCGGAGTTGTAGAGCCGCTCGCAGGCCTGCTCCAGCAGCCGCACCGCGTCCTCGGACAGCTCCGAATCGCGCGAGGAGGCGATGAGTTTGCCGATCTGCCCCAGTTCGGGCGGGGTGTAGGAGGGGAACTGAAGGCGTTTGGCGAAACGCGAGGCCAGGCCGTCATTGGCGGCGAGCAGCCGGTCGATCTCGCCGTCGTAGCCCGCGATGATCACCACCAGCCGGTCGCGGTCGTTCTCCATCCGGGCCAGCAGCGTGTCCACCGCCTCGCGGCCGAAGGCGTCACCGCCGGACAAGCCGGTCTGGATCAGCGTGTAGGCCTCGTCGATGAACAGCACGCCGTCCATCGCGGTGTCGATCAGCTTGTCGGTCTTGATCGCCGTACTGCCCAGATGCTGGCCGACGAAATCCATTCGCTTGGCCTCGACCACCTTGTCGGTTTTGAGCAGGCCGACGCCGCAGTAGATCTTGGCGACCACCCGCGCGATCGTCGTCTTACCCGTTCCCGGCGGACCGGTGAAGGCCAGGTGGTTGCCGCGCGGCACGCTCGCCATGCCCTTCTCGGCCCGGATCTTGGCCAGCTGCGCCGTCGCTTGTAGCTTCGCGACCTGCGTCTTCACCGCTGTCAGGCCGATCTGTCGATCGAGTTCGGCGCGGGCCTCGGTGAGGATCTTCTTGGCCCGGTCCTCGGCGTCGGCGGTTTGCAGCTGCTCCACCGACGGCGCCGAGGCCGGATCCCAGCGGTCGGTGCGGGCGTCGATGGACTCCTTGGTGGTGATGGTGATGCGATAGCTCTTGTCCCGCATCGCCTCGGTGTTCGCGGCGAAGTCCGGTGCCTGCGAATACACCTGCTCGAACAGCGCCTGGGCCTCGTCCTCGCTGCCGGTTTCGCGCAGGCACAGGCCGCGGCAGAACATGGCCGTGGTCCGCGCGGCCGGAATCGGCCCGTTCTCGGCCTGCTCCATCCGCCGGATCGCCTCGCCGAACAGCCCGAGCTGGGCGCACGCCGAACCGACCATGACGTGCGCGCCGGTCGCCAGGTACGGGTCCTCCCATTCGGCCGATCCGGCCAGCACCGACATCACATCCGGCCAGCGCTGGGTGTTGAAGTGCAGCACGCCGCGGATATAGGCGCTGATCCGGTCGTCGATCTCACGATCGGGATCCGACAGCATGCCCGCCCGGTATTCGGCCAGTTCGTCGAGCACCCGCTCGGCCTCGTCGTACTGCTTGCTCCCGATCAGGTTCGCGGCGTACGCGAGCCAGATCTCGGTGTAGCTGGCCAGCGGATAGTCGATGTAGAGCCCGGAGACGAACCGTCCGGCCAGCGCCCGCGGCGCCAGGCCGAGCCTGCGCTGCTCCCGGTAGAGCGTGCTGGTGCTGGTGCGATGCAGGTTCCGGATCACCTCATCGGTGACCTCGCCCGCCGCCGCCCGGCCCAGCCAGGCATCGCACATGGTCGGATCCCATTCGGTGGCCCGCTGAAAAGCCAATTTCGCGTACTCGAGATCACGCGTCGATTCCTGCCCATCAATGCTCAGCCCGAGGGACAGGATTCCGGCATCGAAGGCGCGCTGTGCTTGACGGTTGCCGGTCATTGCATGGAACCCCGAAATCTTCATAACTGCGGCGGACACGGACGAGTTCGGCCCGGCCGCGACATAAATCGCGTCGGCATGGCCTGTCCGATACATTATTGTTCGCTGCCGGTAGGTTGCAACGTGGTCCGGTCGCAATATCGACCCGGTGCCGCGGAGTCGCTCACCGGTGGTTCGACGGGTAGGAATCCGGTCGCGAGTGTCTGAAACGTGCAGGAAAGAACTGGGGTCGTTCGACAATTGACCGAGACGTTGAGCAGCGGCGCCGGTACCGCTGAGCCAGAACTGTGCCGGGTTTCCGTCATCGGGGGAAATACCCAGCTCGATGTCGGGCTGCCGGCCACTGTGCCGATCGCGACCTTCATGGGTGATCTGGTGGCTCTCATCGAGTCCCGTAACCCCGCACCCGTCGACACCGAAGACGGCGGTGCCCCGCTGCAGACCAAGCACTGGACGCTGGCCCGGCTCGGCCGCGACGCCATCGCACCCAGCCGCACGCTCACCGAGGCCGAGGTCTTCGACGGCGAACTGCTCGTCCTGCGTTCGGTGAGCGCCAAGGAATCGCCGGCGCTGTTCGATGACGTCATCGATGCGGTATCGCGCCTGACCGCCAACGACTTTCGCGGCTGGTCGCCGAGTGCCGCGCGCTGGACCGGCCTGGTCGCCTCCGTGGTTGCCGCCGTGCTGGCGCTCGCGCTGTTCGCCGCCGGCCGCGCCGACGGGCTCGGCATCGCCGCCCCGTTCCTGGCCACCGGGGTGGGTATCGGCGCCGCGGTGGCCGCCGCCATCGCCGCGCGCAAATACGACGATGAACTCACCGCGGTCTGGTTGTCCTTCGGCGCGCTGCTGCTGTTGTTCGGCGGCGCCGCGCTGTTCGTGCCGGGCGATCTCGGCAGTCCGCATCTGCTGCTGGGTTTTTCGGTGACGCTGGTCGCCGCTGTCGCTGTCTACCGCGCCACCGGCACCGGCGCCACGCTGTTCACCGCCGCGATCACGGTCGCGGTGTGCGGGGGTGTGGCCGCGCTGGTGCGCATGGTGTGGGATCCGGCGCTGCCGAAGATCGGCGCGGGCCTGCTGGTGGCGGCGATCGTGCTGATCTCGGCGGTACCGCGACTGTCGGCGGTGCTGGCTCGGCTGCCCGTGCCGCCGGTGCCCACCGCGGGCGGTGCGATCGACCCGGCCGATCATGAGCAGCGCCCGACCATCGAAGGCATCGGCGCGATCGGCGCCACCGCGCTGCCGTCGGCGGCCGGGCTCGGCCGCCGGGCACGGGTGGCCAACCAGTATCAGACCGGCCTGCTGATCGGTTGCGCGATCGCCGGTGTGGCCGGTGCGCTCGGTGCCGCCGACCCGCTGGGCAATGCCCGATGGCAGGGGATCGCACTCGCGGTGGTCACCGCCATCATCCTGTGCCTGCGCGGGCGGGCCTTCGCCGATCTCGCGCAGGCCGCCACCTTGATCATCGCCGGCGCGACCATCGTCGCCGCGCTGCTCGCCGGGCTGGCGCTCGGCGGTGCCGATCCGCTGCTCAGCGGTGGGCTGCTGCTCGCGCTCGCCGTCGCGGTGGTGGTGTTCGGCGTGATCGGCCCGCACATCGAGATCACCCCGGTGACCCGGCGTTCCGGCGAGATCTTCGAGTATCTGCTGATCTGCACGGTGATCCCGCTGGTGCTGTGGATCATGGGCGTGTATGCGATGGCACGGAATATCTGATGCCCGCATCCGCGAGCCGATCGTTCTGTTCCTCCGGCCCGCTACGGCGCACGTCGGCGGTGGTCGCGGCGGCGGTGGTGCTCGGTCTGTCGGTCTTCGGCCCGCCCGCTCCGGCCGCCGCCGTCGGTCCACCGCAGATCGATCCGGGCGCGCTCGGGGCGGCGCAAGCGCTCAGCGGCCGCCCGGCCCCGCTGGAACCCACCGAACAGCGGTCGGTCTGTGCCGAACCGGTGCTCAACGGCGGTCCGCCGGCCGAGGTCCCGGTGTCGCAGGCCGTGCTCGACCTGCCCTCGGCCTGGCAGTTCAGTCGGGGTGCCGGGCAGAAGGTCGCGGTGATCGATACCGGCGTCAACCGCCATCCTCGGCTGCCCGCATTGCAGGCCGGCGGTGATTACGTCTCCGGCACCGACGGCACCGTCGACTGCGACGGGCACGGCACTCTGGTCGCGGGCATCATCGCGGCACGGCCGAGCCCCGACGACGCCTTCGCAGGGGTGGCGCCGGAGGCGGAGATCCTCACCATTCGGCAGCTGAGCCTGGCGTTCGAGGCCAAGGATCGTCGCGGTTCGCAAGAAACTCCTGGCGCCATCGCCAGCGCGGGCTACGGCAATGTGCTCACCCTCGCCGCGGCCGTCGTGCGCGCCGTCGACCTGGGCGCCACGGTGATCAACATCTCCGAAGTAGCTTGTGCCGCAGCCGGAATCGACACCGTCGACGAACCGCTCGGCGCGGCCGTCAAGTACGCCTACGACCGCAACGTCGTGGTGGTCGCGGCGGCGGGCAACCTCCAGACCGACGGCGCCTGCAAAGCGCAGAACACCGGGTCCGGCTGGCCGGGGGTGCAGACGGTGGCGAGCCCGGCCTGGTTCGACCCGTATGTGCTCTCGGTCGCCTCCGTCGACCCGAACGGCGTCGTGTCCGAACTGTCGCTGAACGGCCCGTGGATCGGAGTCGCCGCCATCGGCCGCCAGATCGTCTCCCTCGACAGCAAACCCGGTGGTGCCGGCCTGGTCGACGGCGTGCAGACCGCCGAAGGCATCAGCCCCATCGAGGGCACCAGTTTCGCCGCGCCCTATGTCGCGGGTCTGGCCGCGCTCGTCCGTTCCCGTTTCCCGGAACTGACCGCCGCCCAGGTGATCGACCGGATCAAACGCACCGCTCACGCGCCGGGGCCCGGCCGCGACGACCGCATCGGGCACGGCCTGATCGACCCGGTGGCGGCGCTGACCGCGGAACTGCCGGACCAGCCGATCAGCGAGGGCGCCGACGTCCCGAGCCCGATGGCGCAGCCGTGGCGCCCACCCGGCCCGGACCCGCTGCCCCGCCGCATCGCCGCCATCGGCGCGATCACCTGCCTGGCCGTGCTGGGCATCGGCACCGCGCTGTGGATCCCGTTCCGCCGCCGCGACGACGACGCCGACATCTCCGACCTCGATCAGGAAGCAACAGAGGGGTAGCGGACCGCCATGGTTACCGAAGGTTTCGTGCGACGCCCGAGGATCGCGCCGCCGCGCGCACCCGGCGGCGAAGTCGCCTTGAACTCGCCGCCGGAGATCCCCCGGCCGCTGCCCGCTCCGCTGCTGGTCAAGCTGATGCCGGTGGTGATGCTGGTCGCCGTCGTCGGCATGATCGCGATGATGGCGATGATGGGCCGCAACCTGTTCGCCAATCCGATGATGATGATGTTCCCGATGATGATGATCATGTCGATGGTCGGCATGATGATGGGAATGCGCAGCGGCGGCGGACCGAAGTCGGCGGCCGAGCTCAACGAGGAACGCAAGGACTACTTCCGTTACCTCGACCAGATGCGAAAAGACGTGCGCCGCACCGGAAGCAAACAGCTCGAGGCGCTGACCTGGAGTCACCCCGAGCCGATGGATCTGCGCTCGGTGATCGGCACCCGCCGGATGTGGGAACGCCGCCCGGCCGACCCGGACTTCGGGCACGTCCGCGTCGGCATCGGCAGCCACCGGCTGGCCACCAAACTGGCGCGCCCGGAGACCGGCCCGCTCGAGGACCTCGAACCGGTGTCGACGGTGGCGTTGCGCCGGTTCGTGCGCACCCATTCGGTGGTGCACCGGCTGCCGACGGCGGTCTCGCTGCGCGCCTTCCCCGCCATCAATATCGGCGGGGAAACCGAGGAGGCACGCACCCTGGTGCGGGCGATGCTGATGGAACTGGCCGCCTTCCACGGCCCCGACCACGTCGCGATCGCCATCGTCTGCGCCGACCCGGACGGACCCCACTGGGAATGGGCGAAATGGCTTCCGCACCTGCAACATCCGACGATGCGCGACGGCATGGGCTCGGCCCGGATGATGTACGGCTCGCTGGGTGAACTGGAAACCGCGCTGTCGGCCGAGCTGATCGAACGCGGCCGGTTCATGCGCAACCCGCAGCCGACACAGGGCAGGCTACATCTGGTGGTCGTCATCGACGACGGCTACGTCAACGGCACCGAACGCCTGGTCAGCGAATCCGGCCTGGACTCGGTCACCGTGCTCGACCTCACCGCACCCGAGGACGGGCTCGCGGTGCGTCGCGGCCTGCAACTGGTGGTCGCCGACGGCGACGTCAGCGCACGCAGCGCGGCGGGCACCGAGAAGTTCGCCACCGCCGACGAGGTCAGCATCGCCGAAGCCACCGCCTTCGGTCGCAGCCTTGCCCGCTACCGCATCGCCACCGCCGCCCAGATCGTCAGCCTCGGCGACGAGACCAGGTCCGATCCGGGTTTGATGGCGCTGCTGAAGATCCCCGACGCCGCGCAGATCGAGGCGTCGAAGGTGTGGCGTCCGCGTACCGCCCGCGAACGGCTGCGGGTGCCGATCGGCGTCACCCCAGACGGCACACCGGTCGAGATCGACATCAAGGAGTCGGCCGAGAACGGCATGGGCCCGCACGGGTTGTGCATCGGCGCGACCGGTTCCGGCAAATCCGAGTTCCTGCGGACGCTGGTGTTGTCGCTGGTCACCACGCATTCGCCGGACTACCTCAATCTGGTGCTCGTCGACTTCAAGGGCGGCGCCACCTTCCTCGGTCTCGATCCGCTGCCGCATGTCGCGGCGGTGATCACCAACCTCGAGGAAGAGCTCTCGATGGTCGACCGGATGAAGGACGCGCTGGCCGGTGAGATGAACCGGCGCCAGGAGTTGCTGCGCGCGGCAGGTAATTTCGCCAACGTCACCGAGTACGAGAAGGCGCGTGCGGCGGGCGCTCAGCTCGATCCGCTGCCCGCCCTGTTCGTCATCGTCGACGAGTTCTCCGAGTTGCTCTCGCAGAAACCGGATTTCGCGGACCTGTTCGTGATGATCGGCCGCCTCGGCCGGTCGCTGCACGTGCATCTGCTGCTGGCCTCGCAGCGCCTCGAGGAGAACAAGCTGCGCGGCCTGGACTCGCACCTGTCCTACCGGATCGGCCTGCGGACCTTCTCCGCCAACGAATCCCGCGCCGTACTCGGCATCACCGACGCCTACCATCTGCCGGGCATCCCGGGCTCCGGCTACCTCAAAAGCGACGCCGACGACCCGTTGCGTTTCAACGCCACCTACGTCTCCGGGCCCTACGTCTCACCGACCGGCACCCGCGAGGCCGGCGGCAGCGTCAGCGGCGGGCAGGCGCCCGCGATATTCACGGCCGCACCGGTGGAGATGCCGGAACGGCTCGAGCCCGCACCCGAACCGGCCGGCCCACCCGGACTGCCGGAGCTGCCGCCACCGCCCGGCGCCGAGACCGAGGACAAAGAAGAGGGCCTGCCCGATTCGCTGCTCGAGGTCGTGGTCAAACGGCTGACCGGGCACGGACGCCCGGCGCACGAGGTGTGGCTGCCGCCCTTGGACGAATCGCCGACCGTCGACATGCTGCTGCCCGATCCGGACTGGCGTTCCCCGGTCAACCGGCACGGGCAACTGTGGATGCCCATCGGCATCATCGACAAGCCCTACGAGCAGCGCCGCGACGTGCTCACCATCAACCTGGCCGGCGGTCAGGGCAATGTCGCCGTGGTCGGCGGTCCGCAGTCGGGCAAGTCGACGACCATGCGCACCATCATCATGGCCGCGGCCGCCACCCACACCCCGGAGCAGGTGCAGTTCTATTGCCTGGACTTCGGTGGTGGCAGCATGACCGGCCTGTCCGGCATCCCGCACGTCGGCTCGGTGGCCGGCCGCCTGGACCGCGACCGGGTGCGCCGCACCATCGCCGAGCTGACCTCGCTGCTCACCCAGCGCGAGGAACGCTTCACCGAACTCGGCATCGAATCCATGGTGGAGTTCCGTCGCCGCAAATACGCCCAGCTCGAAGCGGCCGCCAACGGCAACCCGCCGGCCCCCGACGATCCGCTGGCCGCCGACCAGTTCGGTGACGTCTTCCTGGTCATCGACGGCTGGGCGGCGATGCGCGAGGAATTCGACACCCTGGAACCTGCCGTCAACGCGATCGCCCAGCAGGGCCTGTCCTACGGCATCCATCTCATCCTCGGCGCCTCGCGCTGGGGCGAGATCCGGCCGGTGATCAAGGACCAGATCGGCACCCGGCTGGAGCTGCGCCTCGGCGATCCGTCGGATTCGGAAATGGGCAGGCGCACAGCGGCCTTGGTGCCCGTCGGGCGCCCGGGCCGCGGCCTCACTCCCGACGAGCTGCACATGCTGATCGCCTTGCCGCGGCTGGACTCCGACTCGGATCCGACCACCCTCACCGACGGTGTCGCGGCGGCCAAGGAGCAGTTGGTCCAGCTGTGGGGCACCCGGCGTGCGCCCGAGGTGCGGATGCTGCCGCTGGAGATCTCCCGCGATCAGGTGCTCGCCATCGCCCGTGCGCACGGCGTCCAGCAGAGCGCGACCAAGGTCGTGGTCGGGCTCGGCGAGAACGAATTGGATCCGTTCGTCCTGGATTTCGACGCCGAACCGCACTTCATGGCCTTCGCCGACGTCGAATGCGGCAAGACCACCCTGCTGCGCAATATCGCCATGGGTGTGGTGGAGAACTCCGCGCCCGGCGAGGCCAGGATCATCATGATCGACTACCGCCGCAGCCTGCTCGGCGTTGTCCCCGACGAACGCCTGGCCGGCTACTCGACCTCCTCGCAGACCAGCGGCCCGATGATCACCGAACTGGCCCGCTACCTGTCCAAACGGATCCCCGGTTCCGACATCACCCCGCAGCAGCTGCGCGACCGCAGCTGGTGGGAGGGCCCGGAGATCTATGTCCTGGTCGATGACTACGACATGATCACCGCGGGCACCAATCCGTTGCTGCCGCTGCTGGAATATCTGCCGCAAGCCCGCGATATCGGCCTGCACCTGGTCGTCACCCGCCGCATCGGCGGCGTCTCCCGCGCCCTCTACGACCACGTGCTCGGCGGCATGAAGAACCTGTCCGTCGACGCGCTGATCATGAGCGGCCCACGCGACGAAGGCAAACTCATCGGCGACGTCCGCCCCACCAAACTCCCACCCGGACGCGGCATGCTCGTCTCCCGCACCCGCGGCCAAGAGATGATCCAGATCGCCCATCTGCCACCGCTGTGAGGAGCCGCTCGGCCGCCCCGGCCGCGACCGGCGCCCTCTCTGGAACCCGCGGTTCGGCGGAACGCTAGCCGTGCACCGGGGTGAACACCGGCGCGTGATCGGCGCGGACCGGCGCCCAGGAGTCGGTACGGCGTTCGAACAGTGCGCGGGAGGGACCCTGGGCGGCCGGGCCGGCGATGCGGGCCAGGCGGAAACCCGCGCTGCGGTAGTAGGCGTGCAGGTCGGTGTTGGTGGTCCAGGCGTCCAGGCGCACCCAGTCGCGGCCGTACTCGCGGGCCAGCTCGCCGGCGTGCGCCAGCAGGCGGCGGCCGACGCCACGGCCCGCGTAGCGCAGGTCGACGATCATGTAGTGGACGATGACCGCGTCCGAGAGCTCCTCGGGCTCCCAGAGTCCTTGATCGGCACGATCGTTCACCGTGATCGTCCCCGCGGGCCTGCCGCAGACCTCGGCGATCCAGGTTTCCCCGGCGTCGAGGCAGTGGCCGACCGACCGGGCGAAGATCTCGATCGGCAGACCGCGCCCGGCAACGGTCCACTGATCCGAACCGCGCGCGCTCAGCCAGGCGGTGCGCTGTACTCGAAGCCGGCAGATCGTTCCGAGGTCGGCGAGGACCGCGGGCCGGATGACCACGGTCATGGCTACGCGATGCCGGGCCGATAAGAGCTGCCGAGGGCGCGGCGGATCACGGCCGTGCCCTCCTCATCACCTAGTTCATAGGCCAGCCGGTTACGGGTGGCGATGGAACGATGCCTGGTGGCGCGGGTGACGCGTTCGTGATTGGCGCCGATCCGAAGATGATCGAGCAGGATGGTTCCGGTGGCGACTCCGAGCACAATGGCCTCCTCGGCGGTAGCGGGCCGGGCGACGACGGTATCGCGATGGGCGGTCTCGGCGTGGCCACGATCGGCCAGTCGGCGAGTCGTCCCCTCGGGAATGTCGTGCGGTGAGTCGATTCCGGTGGCTTCGGCGAGATCACGCGGATAAAAACTGACCTCCCAGGACCACGGTTCGTTATCCAAATACTGGACGACCGTGCGGGCCAGCACCCAGGAATCAGCCGGAACGCCCAGCCATTGCGCCACTTCCGTACCGGCAGGCTCCATTCGGGCGCTGAATTCTTTGCTGGGTTCGCGATCCGCGGCGCGCGCGATCTCCTCGAAAATGTCATGTGCCGACCGTGGCCGATTCGGTCGGATATGATCTGTGACCACGGATTCGAGTACTTCCTGGTTTCGGACCAGCGTTCCGCGGGAAGTAGCTGTGTAGACAAGATTCTCGGTGACCAGGACCTGAATTGCGTTGCGCGCGGTAGTGATCGAAACCTGCATCTGATCGGCCAGCTCGGCGTGACTGGGCAGTCGATCACCCGGCTTCCACCTGCCTGCGCGGATCTCCTCGCGGAGGAGGTCTGCGATCCGGTGATACGTCGGACCGTCCGCCATCTTGCTCCTCGGTTGGTCGTGCAGGTAACGAAGTGTACACTTTTCGGCCCACTACGGCCCGATTACGCTTGACAGGGGTTTTCCGAGGTTTATTGTAATGAACGTACTGATCCGGTGTTGTGCGGCGATGACGGCGAGGCAACCGTGGCAGGTTCGGATACAACAGTCGTAATGGCTCTTCCCGGCACTCAGCGAAGTGCCGATCCGGTGGCGCAGCCCCAGATTTCCGGGCCGCTGCCGACCTCGGATCTACTTGTCAGAGCGTGCCGAGGGCACCGTGTTATCGGCGGTCAGCTGCTCTGGTATGCCCGTGACCTGGCAATACTGCATGAGAGACGGCTGGTCGGCCGGGGCGGATCGATCGACACCCGGCCGTCGACGGTCGTCGAAATCGAGCGCCGCCGAGGCGAATTGGTCATGGCGATCGACGACTGGGTGGTGCGCAACGTCCCCCAGCACCGGCTGGGCGCCACCCTGCACACCGAGACCATCGGCGCGGTGATCGACCGGCTGGCCGAGGCGTCCGTGCGCGCCCATCACGCGTTGATGACCCTCGACGCACACGATGATCTGCTGCACAGCGCCTGGCACCACCTGGCCGAACTGGCAGACGCCTACGACGACCTGGTGCGCGACGTCTTGGCCGGGCGACGCCGGCTGCCCGAATGGTGAACCGGCGGGCCGGCAACGCGACATCCTGAGTAGGTCGCGGCCGGATAACGGCCGCGACCTTCGTCAACCCCGGTAACGGCGGTGATCGGTCGCGAAATCGTCGGCGACCGTCGCCGCCAGTTCCACATAGGCCCGCTTGGTCTGCTTGTGCAGCCGGTGCAGATCGATCTCGGCGCCCTCGGACATGTGCTGGTCGAACGGGATGATGTGCACCGCGCGGCAGCGCGACAGGAAGTACTCGCGCAGCTGCTGGATGCCCACATTCGGCGATCCGGCACGCGGAGAGTTGATCACCACCACCGCGTTTCGCACCAGATGGTCGTGCCCGTGCAGCGACAACCAGTCCAGCGTCGCGGCGGCACTGCGGGCGCCGTCGATCGCGGGCGAGGAGATCAGCACCAGCGAATGCGCCAGCTCCAGCACACCGGCCATGGCCGAGTGCATCAGACCGGTGCCGCAGTCGGTGAGGATGATGTTGTAGAACCGCTGCAAGATCCGCGCGACGGCCCGGTACTCGTCCTCGTTGAACGCCTCCGACGCCGCCGGATCACGTTCACTGGCAAGCACTTCGAGCCGACTGGTGGCCTGCGAGGTGTGCCTGCGCACGTCCGAGTAGCGCTGGATCGAGGAATCGAGCAGCAGATCGCGCACCGTCGACCGGGTCTGCAACGGCACCCGCTGCGACAGGGTGCCGAAGTCCGGGTTGGCGTCGACGGCGATCACCCGGTCGCCGCGGATCGAGGCGAAGGTCGAGCCGAGCCCCATGGTGGTCGTGGTCTTGCCGACACCACCCTTGAGCGAGAGCACCGCGATGCGGTAATCCCCGCGCACCGGCTGCCGGATCCGCGCCACCAACTCCTGCAACCGGCGTTCCTCGGCCGACATGCCCGGGTTGATGGCGCCACCCGACACATGGTGCACCGCCTTGCGCCAGCCGGACCCCGCGGGCTTCTTGGCCGCGCGGCCGCGGATCGGCACATTGTCCAGCGACGGCGGCAGCGGGGGCCTGCCCTGCTCACCCTGCCACTGCTGCGGCGCGGGATGCTGCTGCGGCGGTGCGGGGTGGTTCGGTGCCGAATGCGACGGCGGGCCGGGCGGCTGAGCCGGGTGCGGCGGCTGTACGGGATGCTGTGGCGCCGAAAGGTATTGCGACTGCGGAGGCGGTGCGGAGTGCGGCGCCACCGGAGGCTGGTTCGGCGCCATCGGACCGGGCGCCTGCCCATACCCCTGTGGTCCCGGCATCTGATCGGTCGGCGCGCGCATGGGTGCGGGATTGTGCGGTGCCGGAGTATCAGGGCCCGGCGAGACCGGGCTCTGCCACTGCGGGCCGGGTCGACCCTGCTGGGCGACTGTTGCCGGGCCGGTCTGCCACGGCTGTCCGCCCGCTCGGTCGTCGGCGGTCGGAATCTGACCCGCCGATACCGAGTGCGCGCCCTCGGGTGCAGAGTGCCACTGCTCCCGTCCAGGAGCCGGTTCACTCACCGGCGCTTCGAAGGAACGCGGCGGCTGCGCGATGGGTGCTGCGCGCACCATCGATTCGGCTGCGGGCTGCCCGGTATGCCACGACTGTTCGGCGTTCGGTGCCGCTTGCTCGCTGCCGCTGACGGGCTGGGACGGCAGTGGGTGGTCGAAGCCGGACGAATGTGTCGTAGCCGCGGTGTGCGGGTTCTGCGCTCGGGCCGGTACGCCACCATCGGCCGCGACAGCCGGCGGTGCCTGCTGTGGACGTGCCTCGGCAGCCTCTGCCGGGTCGGTCCGGACCTGGTCGGCTGACGCGTCGACACCCTCGGACGGCAGCCAGTGCCGCCCACGGGTGGCCGATACGGCAGTGTCCGTCGGGCCTGGCCGCCCCTCTGCAGCCGGTGCGCGGTTCGGATCGCCGACCTGCTCGACGGTGCCCGCCTGCGCTGAGCGGGGTGCGTCATCAGGGCGGCGCGTCGCGACCTCGTCCGGTGTCGACGGGATCTGCGGTACACCGGTCGCGGAATCGGTCGGCGCATCGCTCGGAGCGCCCTGATCGCCGGCAACGGGAGTCGGCGCCGAATCGCTCGCCGTGACGTCGGCCACCGATTCGGCTGTGTCCGTGGGACTTTCGTCCGGGGTGGGCGGTGGCGGCAGATCCGGCAGCCGTGGCAGCGGACGCTGCGCCGTCGGCTGTTCCGGTGTATTCGCCGAGTCCGCGGGTGCGAGCCACGCCGGCGGTGCGTCGGTGGACCGCGAGCTCGCGGCCGACGCCGATGCCTGCGAGTCGGACGTGCGATTCGGCGTCACGTCGCCGGGGGCCTGCGCTGCCTGCGGACGCCCGGCTTCCGGGATCGCGCTGCCTTCACCGGTCCCGCCGCTGTCGGCCGCCCGCCCGCCTTCGGTGGTCTGCGGCCCTTCCAACCACGACGGCGGCTCCGCGGTCGGCGTTGTTCCCGCATGCCCGACAGCCGACGCGTCCGGTCCCTGCGATGCGCTTTCCGAGGACGACCGCTCGAGGATCGGTCGATCGGCCGTCGAGGCCTGACCGGTCACCGAGCTGTCCGGCATCATGGACGCCTGCGACGACCGGCTCGCGACCGAACGGTCGCGCTCGGCCGTCGAGGCGAGCTCGGAAGACGTGCCGGTTCCGCGATCCGGATCCAGCGCCGCGCTGTCCGAAGCCCCGCCGTCGGCATCCCGGGAGGTCGGAGTCGCACCCTCGATCGGACCGAGACGTTCCGGCGGCGACGTCGGAGTCTGCGGCGGCGCGACCGGGGTATGTGGCGCGAATGTGCTGGCCTGCGGGGGCGCGACCGGGATCTGTGGGGCGGACGCGTGTGCCTGCGGCGGCGTGATCGGGATCTGTGGCGCGGACGCGTGTCCCTGTGGCTGCGGATCCTGCTGCGGCGCGACCGGGATCTGCGGCGAAGAGGCGTGTGGCTGCGGCGCGACCGGAGTCTGCGGCGCGGGTGCCTGCGTGTGCGGCGGAGTCGGGACCTGCGGTGCGAGAGGGGTCTGTGGTGCGACGGGAGCCTGCGGTGGGGCGGGCGGGGTGGGTCGGTTCGTGCGCGGGCCCAGATGGACCGTCGCCTCGGTCGAGATCGACTGCTGATCGGCCGGGGGCTGCGGTGGCCGCGGCCCGAGCGGCTGGAACTCGGCCGGCGGCTCACTCGGGGTGCGGGTCGGCAGGTGTGTGGGCGGCCGCTCACCGGTCTGCGCCGGTCCCTGCTGCCATGAGTTGTCCGGGCCCTGGCGGTAGGGGTGCTGGGCGGGACCGGGGCGATGGGGATCGGCCGGGCCTGAGTCGGATCGATCCGAAGGCCGGTAGTCGGCGGGTGCCGGGCGCTGCTCGGGCGGCGGGCCGCTCTGCCATCCGCCGTCCGGCCGCTGGAGCTGCTGCGGCGGGTTCGACCATTGATCTGCGGGTCGCGACGTGCGAGGCCCGTCCTCGTGGCGCTCGTCCGCGTGCTCCTCGACCTGCTGGTCGTCGTTCTTGTCCCGGCGCCAGGGCTTGCGGCGCTTCTCCTTGCGGGGGCCGGGGGCGTCGGAACGGTCGCCCTCGGGAGCGGGCCGCTTGAAGCGGCGCTTGGGGGCGGGGGTGTCCTCGATCAGTTCGTCGTGCGGAAGGTTCTGAACCGGTGGGGCTTCGTAATCGATCTGCTGCCCGACCTGGGTGACCTCGCTGTCGGAGAGCCACGGCGGCAGCATGGGGAGGCCGTCATTGCTGCGGCTCACGCATCCCCCTCTGATGTGCTGGACCTCGGACAGCGGTCAGTTTACGCGACAGCTGGGTCTCTTCGCGGGGCAGGCAGTGCCCCGTTGGGAAGGCTCGCTACCCCCGCGTCCGGGCGTGTTTTGCCCGATCGGGCGCCTACCGGTAAGCTTGAGCGGCGGTGCACCTATGCGCCGACTGTTCGCATGCGACCGGTCCGGGCTCAAGCAGTCCATACCGACCGGTTGCATTCGGGCGGTAACCACCAATCAGACCAGGTTGAGCATAACCGGGATCGCGGAGGATATGGCGAAGAAAGACGGGGCCATCGAGGTCGAGGGTCGAGTTGTCGAGCCGCTGCCCAATGCGATGTTCCGGATCGAGCTCGAGAACGGGCACAAGGTTCTCGCGCACATCAGCGGCAAGATGCGGCAGCACTACATCCGCATCCTGCCGGAGGACCGCGTGGTCGTCGAGCTCTCGCCCTACGACCTGTCCCGCGGCCGTATCGTTTACCGCTACAAGTGAGTCGGCGAGCGATCCCTGCTCGCGATTGGCTGCCCCACAAGACTTCCTCGATCCGCGGACCGAGGGAAACAGGAATTCCCCAGTCGTCAGACTGGGGAAAAACTGTGTTCACACCCGTGTGAACCACAACAAGATTGGACGGACGTGAAGGTTCAGCCGAGCGTCAAGAAGATCTGCGAGAAGTGCAAGGTGATCCGCCGTAACGGCCGGGTCATGGTGATCTGCGAGAACCTGCGTCACAAGCAGCGTCAGGGCTGACACCAGCCAAGCACCGAACGCGGTTCGGATTGGCACACCAATTGAATGGGCGAGCGCCACTCGCCCGAGAAGAACTCCCAGCTCCAGCCGTGCACTGCGGAATTCGGGTTCACCCCCGAGGTGCATGAGCCAACCCCCGGTACGGAGGCCGGGGCCCCGCCACGACGAGGGGACGGACAGGGAGCAGACCTCCGCAACGATTAAGGAACTGCCACATGGCACGTCTCATGGGCGTCGATCTCCCGCGCGAAAAGCGCATGGAGATCGCACTGACCTACATTTTCGGTATCGGCCGTACCCGCGCCAAGGAAATCCTGGCGGCGACCTCGGTCAGCCCGGATCTGCGGTCGAAGGATCTGACCGACGACGACCTGACCAAGCTGCGCGACTACATCGAAGCCTCGGAGTTCAAGGTCGAAGGTGACCTGCGCCGCGAGGTGCAGGCCGACATTCGTCGCAAGATCGAAATCGGCTGCTACCAGGGCCTGCGTCATCGTCGCCACCTGCCGGTGCGCGGCCAGCGCACCAAGACCAATGCGCGCACGCGCAAGGGTCCGAAGAAGACCGTCGCCGGCAAGAAGAAGTAGGGATAACCGATGCCTCCGAAGTCACGGGCCTCCGGCCCCAAGAAGACCCAGAAGTCGCGTCGCCGGGAAAAGAAGAACGTCCCGCACGGCCACGCGCACATCAAGTCCACGTTCAACAACACGATCGTGTCGATCACCGATCCGTCCGGCAACGTCATCTCCTGGGCGTCCTCCGGCCACGTCGGTTTCAAGGGTTCGCGCAAGTCGACCCCGTTCGCCGCGCAGCTGGCCGCCGAGAACGCGGCCCGCAAGGCGCAGGAGAACGGCGTCAAGAAGGTCGACGTGTTCGTCAAGGGCCCCGGTTCGGGCCGCGAGACCGCGATCCGTTCGCTGCAGGCCGCCGGCCTGGAAGTGGGCACGATCTCCGATGTCACCCCGCAGCCGCACAACGGCTGCCGTCCGCCCAAGCGGCGTCGCGTCTAACGGGAAAGGAAGGTAGACCACAATGGCCCGTTACACCGGACCCGCAACGCGCAAGAGCCGTCGCCTCCGCGTCGACCTGGTCGGCGGCGACCAGGCGTTCGAACGTCGCCCCTACCCGCCCGGCCAGCACGGCCGCGCGCGGATCAAGGAGAGCGAATACCTGCTCCAGCTGCAGGAGAAGCAGAAGGCCCGCTTCTCCTACGGCGTGATGGAGAAGCAGTTCCGCCGGTACTACGAAGAGGCCAACCGCCTCAAGGGCAAGACCGGTGACAACCTGCTCCGCCTGCTCGAAACCCGTCTGGACAACGTCGTGTACCGCGCCGGTCTGGCACGCACCCGCCGCCAGGCCCGCCAGCTGGTCAGCCACGGCCACTTCCTGGTGAACAACCGGAAGGTGGATGTTCCCTCCTTCCGCGTCACCCAGTACGACATCATCGATGTCAAGGAGAAGTCGCTGAACACGCTGCCGTTCCAGGTGGCGCGTGAGACCGTCGGCGACCGTCCGGTCCCCGGCTGGCTCCAGGTCATCCCTGGCCGCCTGCGCATCCTGGTCCACCAGGAGCCCGAGCGCGCCCAGATCGATGTGCCGCTGCAGGAACAGCTGATCGTCGAGTACTACTCGAAGTAACAGCCGCTCCGCTGCTGGTGCGTGATCGTCCATTCCGGGCGATCACGCACAACCCTTAGACGAGGCGTCAAATAGCGGGCGCCCACAAAGGAGGATGATCCACATGCTGATTTCCCAGCGTCCGACCCTGACCGAAGAGGTCGTGGCGGAGAACCGCTCGAAGTTCACCATCGAACCCCTCGAGCCGGGCTTCGGTTACACCCTCGGCAACTCGCTGCGCCGTACCCTGCTGTCCTCGATTCCGGGGGCCGCGGTGACGAGCATCCGCATCGACGGTGTCCTGCACGAGTTCACCACCGTCCCCGGTGTGAAGGAAGATGTCACCGACATCATCCTGAACCTCAAGGGCCTGGTCGTGTCCTCGGAGGAGGACGAGCCGGTCACCATGTACCTGCGCAAGCAGGGCCCCGGCACCGTCACCGCCGATGACATCGTCCCGCCGTCCGGCGTCGTGGTGCACAACCCGGACATGCACATCGCCACCCTGAACGACAAGGGCAAGCTCGAGATCGAGCTGGTCGTCGAGCGCGGTCGCGGTTATGTCCCGGCGGTGCAGAACAAGGCGTCCGGCGCGGAAATCGGCCGGATCCCGGTGGACTCGATCTACTCCCCGGTGCTCAAGGTGACCTACAAGGTCGAGGCCACCCGTGTCGAGCAGCGCACCGACTTCGACCGGCTCATCCTGGACGTGGAGACCAAGAACTCCATCAGCGCCCGGGACGCGCTCGCCTCGGCGGGCAAGACCCTGGTCGAGCTCTTCGGCCTGGCCCGTGAGCTGAACGTCGAAGCCGAAGGCATCGAGATCGGCCCGTCGCCGGCCGAGGCGGATCACATCGCCTCGTTCGGTCTGCCGATCGAGGACCTGGACCTGACGGTCCGGTCCTACAACTGCCTCAAGCGCGAGGGTGTGCACACCGTCGGCGAGCTGGTCGCACGCACCGAATCGGATCTGCTGGACATCCGTAACTTCGGCCAGAAGTCCATCGACGAGGTCAAGGTCAAGCTGCACGCGCTCGGCCTCTCGCTCAAGGACAGCCCGGCTTCGTTCGACCCCTCCAGCGTGGTGGGTTACGACGCGGCCACCGGCACCTGGTCCGACAGCGGCAACTTCAGCGACAACGACGGCGGCGAGCAGGACTACGCCGAAACCGAACAGCTCTAGGCCGCTGGGGTAGGCGCCCCGGAACGGTCTTACTCAAGGAGAACCAACAATGCCCAAGCCCAAGAAGGGTGCCCGCTTCGGCGGGTCGGCGTCGCACCAGAAGGCGATCTTCGCCAATCTGGCCACGGCGCTCTTCGAGCACGGTCGGATCACGACCACCGAGGCCAAGGCCAAGGCGCTGCGCCCGTATGCCGAGAAGCTTGTCACCAAGGCGAAGGGCGGCACTCTTGCCGACCGTCGCGAGGTGCTCAAGGTGATCCGCAACAAGGACGTCGTGCACTCGCTCTTCGCCGAGATCGGTCCCTCGTTCGAGGGTCGCGAGGGTGGCTACACCCGCATCATCAAGGCGCTGCCCCGCAAGGGTGACAACGCTCCGATGGCGATCATCGAACTGGTCCGCGGCGAGACCGTGACCAGGGAAGCCGATCGCGCCCGTCGCGTGGCCGCGTCCAAGAAGACCGAGGCGCCCGCCGCCGAAGCCGCCGAAGCTCCCGCTGAGGCCGCCGACGACACCGCCGCCGAGGCTGCCGAGGAGAAGACCGAGGCTCCCGAGGCCGAGGCCACCGCGGACGAGAAGGCCGACGACAAGGCGTGAGTCGTGGTCCCGGTTCGCCCGGGATGCGCGTGACGCGTTGAATTCGCCGAACGAGCCCGTCTACCCGTTCCGGGTGGGCGGGCTCGTTCACTTTCCGAGGAGGCCGTGGTGAGCGGGCAGGACGCGAACGAGATCGAGGCGCCGGGGACCACCCGGTACCGGCTCGACATCAGTTACGACGGGACCGATTTCATCGGCTGGGCCCGTCAGCCCGGGCTGCGCACCGTGCAGGGCGTGCTGGAGGAATCGCTGGGCAAGGTGCTGCGCGAGACCGTCCAGCTGACGGTGGCCGGGCGCACCGACGCCGGCGTGCACGCCGAAGGTCAGGTCGCGCATTTCGATTCCGCCGCCGCGATCGATCCGGGAAAACTCGTGCATCGCATGGCGCGGTTCCTGCCGAAGGACGTGCGCATCAAGGATATTCGCGTCGCGCCCGCCGATTTCGACGCACGCTTCTCGGCGGTCCGCCGCCATTACGCCTACCGGTTGACCACCGCCCGCTACGGCGCCGAACCGTTGCAGGCGCGCGGTGTGGTGCCGTGCCGGCCCGATCTCGATGTGCACGCCATGCGGGCTGCTTCCCGGAACCTGCTGGGCCTACACGACTTCGCAGCTTTCTGCCGCCGCCGCGAAGGCGCGACGACGGTGCGTGAACTGCAACGGTTCGACTGGACCCGGGAAGGCGATCTGCTGACGGCCTACGTCAGCGCGGACGCGTTCTGCTGGTCGATGGTTCGCAGTCTCGTCGGCGCGGTGCTCGCGGTGGGGGAGGGACGCCGCGTTCCGGAATGGACCGCCGAGTTGCTGACCGAGCGCACCCGCTCGAGTGCGGTGACGGTGGCGCCCGCGCACGGGCTCAGCCTCATCGCCGTCGACTATCCGGCCGACGCCGAGCTCGCCGCTCGTAACGCGCAGACCAGAGAGATGCGCACGGTCCCCGGTGAGGGTGGTTGCTGCGGCAGCTGAGGTACGGCCGACGTGCCCGTGGAAATAATCTCGCCCGCACCGTAGTTCGCATCGAATATGACTATCGACGGGCTCGGAAAGTTCGGGGTGTGGCGCGGCTACAAGGGCGTCACGCCCGACGAAGCGAAGGAACTGGCGGAGCTGGGCTACAGCACCCTCTGGCTCGGCGGTTCGCCTCCGGCGGAGCTGCCCGGCGTCGAGGAGCTGCTGGCCGCCACCGAAAACCTGACCGTGGCCACCAGCATCGTCAACATCTGGACCGCGCCGGCCGCTGAGGTCGCCGAATCGTTCCACCGTCTCGAGGACCGCTTCCCGAACCGGTTCCTGCTCGGTATCGGCGCAGGCCACCCCGAGTTCAACGACCCCTACCGCAAGCCCTTCGACGCTCTGGTCGAATACCTCGACGAACTGGACAAGGCCGGTGTGCCGCGTAGTCGCCGGGCGCTGGCCGCGCTCGGACCGCGAGTTCTGCAGCTGGCTGCCGAACGCACCGCGGGCGCGCTGCCGTATCTGGTCCCGCCGGCGCATACCGCCTTCGCCCGGGAGACGCTCGGACCCGCCGGGCTGGCCGTCGAGCAGAAGTTCGTGCTCGACGAGGACGCCGAGCGCGCTCGCGCCACGGCCCGTCCGGTCGTGCAGATGTATCTGGGACTGGGCAATTACGTGCGCAATCTGCGCAAGTTCGGATTCACCGAAGCCGACGTCACCGCACCCGGCAGCGATGAACTCATCGATGCGCTGGCGGTGCACGGCTCCGCGGCGGTGGTGGCCGAGCGGCTGCGCGCCCACTTGGACGCGGGCGCCGACCATCTCGCGGTCCAGCCGCTCGGCCCCGATTACCTGGCCGACCTGCGGGCGCTGGCGCCGGCGCTGATCACACCGGCCTGAGCCGCCGCTCGCCGCAGGTAATCCGGTTCGAGATCAGCTCGATCCGGCCTCGATCGTCCGCTGCCCCGAGCCGCCGCCGGTGATCTCGATCCGGCGCGGCTTGGCGCGTTCGGCGATCGGCAGGGTCACCGAGAGGACCCCGTTGTTGTAGGTGGCACTGATGTTGTCGGTATCGACGTTGTCGCCGAGGGAGAGCTGCCGCATGTAGGTGCCCGAGAAGCGTTCGGAGGCGATCCACTGGACGCCTTCCTCACTCGGAGCGGTGCGCTGGGCGCGCAGGGTGAGCGTGCCGTTGTCCACGCTCACATCGACCGAACCGGGATCGACACCGGGAAGGTCGGCGTTGAGCACATAGTGGTCGCCTGCCTTGAACAGATCCATCGGCATGAAACGCGGTGCGCGGCCGGTGCCGGTCGCTTCACCGAGCAGCTGGCGGGCTACAGCATCGATGTCATGGAACGGATCGAACCTCAGCACAGCAATCACCTCCGTTTTCGTTCCCGACGGCGACCGCCACGGCGACGGGCGCCGGAAGCTGTGCACCACCAAAGTTAGCACTCTCGACCCGAGAGTGCTAGATCCGGCGCGATCGTCCTAAGGGAAAGTTAGGAACCGCCCGCGCGACTTCCCTCCGGCTTGTGACTGCCGACACAGTGGACTCCGACGGCGCAAAGCCGCGCCGATAGAGGAGGGTCCAAGTGACAACGACACAGGCCGGTGGTGAACGGCGAGTAGTGGCGAACGTGCTGCGCGGATCGATCGGCAACCTCGTCGAGTGGTACGACTGGTACGTCTACGCCGCGTTCAGCGTCTACTTCGCGAAGGCGTTCTTCCCCGACGGCGATCCGACCGCGCAGCTGCTCTCGACCGCGGCGGTGTTCGCGGTCGGGTTCATCATGCGCCCGATCGGTGGCTGGGCGCTGGGACGCTACGCCGATCGCTTCGGCCGCCGCTCGGCGCTGACTCTCTCGGTGACGGTGATGGCCGCCGGATCGCTGATGATCGCGCTGACCCCCGGTTACCAGACCATCGGCATCGCTGCGCCGGTGATGTTGCTGCTGGCGCGGCTGCTGCAAGGACTTTCGGTCGGCGGCGAGTACGCCACCAGCGCGACCTACCTGTCGGAGGTGGCCTCGGCGGGCCGGCGCGGCTTCTACTCCAGCTTCCAGTACGTGACGCTGGTGGCGGGCCAGCTCACCGCCCTCGGTGTGCAGATCGTGTTGCAGCAGATCCTGACCTCGGAGCAGATGCACAGCTGGGGCTGGCGGATCCCGTTCCTGATCGGCGCGGGTGGCGCCATCGTCGTGATGCTGCTGCGGCGCGGTATGGACGAATCGGAGTCGTTCAAGGCGGTGGCCGGAAAGCCGGAGTCCACCGAGCCCACCGCGAGCAGCTCGCGCGGTTCACTGCGGGTGCTGCTGCAGTACCCGCGCGAATGCCTGCTGGTGGTGGGTCTGACCTTGGGTGGCACCGTGGCGTTCTACACCTACACCACCTACATGCAGAAGTTCATGATCAACACCTCCGGTATCTCCAAGGACACCGTCGCCTGGATCAACTTCGCCGCACTGCTGGTCTTCGTGGTGCTGCAGCCGCTGGCCGGTGGCCTGTCCGACCGGATCGGACGCCGCAAGCTGCTGATCTTCTTCGGTGTCAGCGGCACGCTGCTGACCGTGCCGATCATGATGGTGCTCGCCCACACCACCAACGCCTTCGCCGC
>NZ_BAFY01000046.1 GCF_000308555.1 Nocardia cyriacigeorgica NBRC 100375
AGGCACTGGCCGACGCGGTCGCCCGGCTGGACGCGGTCACCGACCCCGATGACGTCGCCGCCGCCACCGCCGAACGGGACCGGTGGGCCGGCCGCCTCGACGTCGACCCCGGCGACCTCACCGACCGCCCCGACCAGACGATCGACCGGCTGCGCACCGAGGTGCTGCGCCGCATCACCGACATCGACGACCTGGCAGACGCCGTCCTCGCGGCCAGGCAGGAACAGTCCGGCGAAGCCGGTGGCCGCCGCTACGTCATCACCGTCGACGGCGATCGCGTCCCGGTCCGGCTGGTCGACGACGGGAACGGCGGATGGCGGGTCGAGGCGCCGGAGCGGCTGCGCCCCACCGTCGAGCGGACCGACCAGCCCGAACCCAAGGCGATCGAGAAGAAGCGGTCGTGGCTGCGCAAGGTGTGGGATGCGCTGCGCAACGGGTACGGCGGCGCGAGCCCGAAGTATCCCTCGGGGTCCGGTGTCGATGGCGCGGGCCAATCGGTCCTCGGTCACGAGTACCTGCCGATCGATTTGACCAGCTCCAAACCGCCCGCGACACCGGGTGGTTCGCCGATCGAGGAACTCACCACCAAGTTCAACCCGGCACGCATCCTCAAAGAGGGCGTGACGATGTGGAAGAGCCGGGAACACATTCCGTTCCTGCGCCACCTCACCGACCGGCTGCCCACCCAGACCGGCGATGTGGCGCCGATCCTCACCCCCGAGGGCGAGGAGTACGCGCCGTGGATCGATGAAGCCGATCCGGATCTGCTGCGCGAGATCCGCGCCGACCTGGAACTGGCCGGGCTCGACGGCGGCGACCCACCGGCACGGGCACAACTGCCGCCCGGCGAGCAGCAGCCGCCTGCCACCGGCGAACTCACCGAAGAGCCACCGCTGCCGGACTGGGCCCGCGACCTCGCCGACAACCTGCGGATGCGTGCCGCCGACGCCGCCGAGTTGCGCCGGATCGCCGGTCTGCTCGGGCTGCGCCTGCCCGACGTCGACGCGGAAACGTTGCGCCGAGCCGTCGCCGACGCGCGCTACACCCACATGCGCCGCGCCGGAGCCATCGAAGGCCTCTATGCCGCGGCTCTCCGCTACAACGCCGAACACGACGCCGTCCCCTACGCCGATTCCACCAGCTTCTTCGACGAGGACCCGCTCGGCCGATCGCTGATCGACCGTGCGCGGGCTCGCGGCGAACGCGCCGACATGCTGCGCTGGGAGGGCGTCAACAACGGCGGCGAACCGGGCCTGGACTGGGGTCCGGAGGTGCCGCAGGAACGCGACAAGGGCAATAGCCTGCACTTCCAGGACGCGTTGCGGCGCGAGCAGATTCGTGATGAACGCGGGGTGTGGGCGCAGCTGCTCGGTGTCTCGATCGATGACCTGTCGCCCGCGCGGCTGGACGAGACCATCGCCGCGCTGCGCGACGAGTTGCCTGCCCGCGCCGATCTGGTCGGTGAGTTCGCCGATCGGGTGGACGATTTCCTCGGCGCCGATTCCGCCGACCGCGTCGTCCAGGTGCCGGGTGAACCACCGCGTGTCATCGTGGTCGATGCCAGGGGCGAGCACGAGTCGGCCATTGCCGCCGCACTGGCCCGCGACCCCGAGCTGGCCGGTCGCGTGGACCGCGGCGAGGTGGAGGTCGAGTTCTACAGCGCGTTCCTCGACCGCGACGGGATGGTCCACATCGTCGCGCTCGATACCCCCGAGATCCGGCACTTCCGAGGCGAGATCGACGGCCGCCCGGTCGCGGTGACGATGGTCCGCGAGCCGAGCGGGTCGTGGCATGTGGTGCCGGATCCGGTCCACACGGACGGACCCGCCGCGACGGGCGAGGGTGCGGCGGACAGCACGCCCGACCGAACCGGCCCGGCCCGTCCCGACGGGGAGGCCGACCGCGGCGCGCAATCCTCCGACCGGAACCGCTCGGAGGACCCGGGCGCGAGCGACCCACAGCCGAGCGACGGCCGGCCCCGCAGCGCGGAAACGCTTCGCGCCGACCGTAATGCGCTGGCGCGGCAACTCGGCATCGCCGATCCCGATTCGCTCACCCCGCGTCAGTGGGCCGACGCCCTCGCGCAGCTGTGGCAGGACAACGTGTTGCGCGCCACGCAGGTCGAAGGCCTGCTCGACGTCACCCGCAGCGCCGACACGATCGACCATTACAACGCCCTCGACAACGTGCTCGGCCACCTGACCAACCGGCTCCAGGTCGACCGGACCGCGCTGACCCCCGAGCTGGTCGCGCAGATCATCGCCGACCCCGCCACCCCGAACTCGCGGCGGCTCCAACAGCTCGAGGATCTCGCCGAGTACGCCGAGAAGCTGCGCAAACTCGACAAGGCGGCGGTCAACGCGGCGGTGCGGTTGCTGGCCGAGCGGCTGGGCGTCGCGCCGGAGGAGATCTACGGATCGAGCTTCACCTCGGATATGCGGCATCTGGTGCCGGACCCGGACACCCTGGGGCCCGAGGGGATGCGGCGCGCGATCAACGCCATGGTGTACTCGATGGCCGACCATCCCGCGGTGGTCGACGCACTGACCGATTTCGTGCGCGCACTCGGCGAAGTCGACCCCTTCACCCGTGGTTTGCAGCGTGATCCGGGCGCCGATCCGCGCGTGGGCGGTGGCGAACTCCCGGTCCACGACCCGACATCGCTGGCGTTCCTGCTCGACCTGCTCGGCGATACCGGCCTGTTCGCGCCGCTCGGCGACGGCCCCGCCCCGGACCTCGCCAACCGCAGGCCCAGCCGCGACTACCTGCGCATCCTCGGCGTCGACATCACCGACGCGAGCGACGACGCCTGGGACGAGGCCTACACCAAGTTCCGCGACGGCCGCCTCGACCTGCACGAACGGCTGAGCCCCGCCGAGCTGGCCGAGGTCCAGGCCACCCTGCGCGAGGAGATCCGGCAGCGCGCGGCCGACATCCGTGAGCTGGCCGGACTCGTCAACGACGCGCACAACGCCACCCCCGACCCACGCCCCGACCTGCACCAGCCACGCAACCCGGACGGGACCTGGCGCACCGACCCCGGTGAGGACCCCGGTGCCACCCCGATACCCGCCGGCGAGAACCCGCCCTCGCGGCCGCCTGCCGCGCCGGGCGAGGCGAAGGCACTGCCCGATGCCGCGGAGCCGGAAACCGATACGGGAGCGCAGAAGCCGAGCCAGACTCCGCCGCCATCGGAGCAGCCCGACGACGCGGGAGATTCCGAACCGTCGAGCGGCAGCCAGGAATCGAAGCCTGTTCAGGAGCCCGATCGTGCGGGCGATTCGCCCGAGCCCGAGCGGGTTCCGTCCGCGGAGAACTCCGATGCCGAGCCGACTCCGGCATCCGGCGGGGGAGCGCAGAAACCGCCGCAGACACCGCCCACACCGGCCCAACCGGACGATGGCGATCGCGGTGCGGGATCCGGCGCGGACGGCGAGCCGGCGCATCGGCAACCTGAACCCGACGGATCGGACGACACCGGCGTCGAGCCCGGCGCGCACGATTCCACCGATTCGCCGGCCGGCACCGACCACGCCGAACCGACCACCGACCCGCGCGCGCAGATGTCGCCCGAGGTCCGCGCCGCATACGACCGCCTCGCCGCCGAGCGGGCCGAAGCGGTGGCGCGGCGCGAGGAATGGCGCGAGATCCGCGATATGCGCGCCGAACGTCACCCCATCGACAACCGCGACGACTATGCGGTGCTGAACCGCGACAACCTCGATGCGACCATGGAGGAGCTGCGCGGGCGCACCATGCGGGTCGACGAGATGCCGCGCCGGCTGGCCGAACTCGACGCGCTCGAACGGGCGGCCGAGCAGTTCAACGACGCCGATGCCGACATTGCGCGCCTCGATGCGGAACTGGCCCGGCTGGAACGCTCGGTCACCCCGGTCGGCGAATACGACCGGCTGGTGCAGCAGCGCCAGGAGCTGGCCCGCGAACGCGAATTCTGGCGCGCCAAACGCGACGATCGCGCCGTGCGGCACGGCCTGGTCGACGACGACGGCCGTGTCGACGAGGCATCGCTGCGCGGCGACCGGCTCGAACCGACGATCCTGCGCCTCTACGACGAGGCGGGCGCGGACACCGTCGACCATCCCGGTGGTATCGACGAAAGCCCCAGCCAGTCGCGTTCCCCACGCAGCAGCGCCGACCAGGCCGAACGACGCGCCGCGATCGCCAAACTCGCCGACGCGGCCAGCACCGTCAACCGGCTCGATGCCGAAGTCGATCAGGTCGACCGCCAACTCGCCGAACTCGAGCGCGCCGGCGTCGGCGAAGGCAGGCCACGCGCCGACGAGGTCGCTGCCGAGCTGGACCGCCTCGCCAGGCAGCGGGCCGAACAACTGCGCCAGATCAAACCGCGCCGCGTCATGCGCGACGATCTCGCGACCCGGCTCGGCGTCGTCGATGCGCAGGGCCGCCCCGATGAGGCTGCTCTGGCCCCCGATCGCCTCGACGAAACCCTCCGATTCCTGCGCGCCCGAGCCCAGTTCGACATCCTCACCGGAGCGCCGGGCGATGGCCCGCGGCTACTGCTGCGCGATATCGACGCCCTCGCCGACGCCGCCCGCGACGTCAACCGCGTGCACAATCTCGTCGGTCGCATCCAGGACGAGATGGCGGGCCTCGCGGGCGCGTGGCGGGCGATGATCGAGGGCGAAGGCGGGCGGATGGTGACCCCGCGCGTCGGCATCATCGCCGATGGCGACGCCACCCGGATCGTGGTGTTCGGTATCCGCGACCAGCTCGGCCGCCCGCCGCGCAGCGATATCGACGACGCCTTCGCCACCGCCTTGCGGACGAATTCGCTGGTGGCGCAGTCGATGATGGACGCCGACACCACCGTCGAACTGCGCCGCGTGCGCGCCGACCGTGAAGGTGTGTGCACCGTCGAGGAACTCGGGCTGCTCGAGGTGGAGCGGCTGAGCACCGGCTGGGTCGGCGGCGACCGGCTCGACATCACCTCATGGCGCGACGGCGAAGGCAACTGGCACCGGATCGACCCGACCCGCCCGGACTGGCAGACCGGCCGCGATACCAGCGAAACGAGCAAGCCGAAGGCCGAGCGGTACGGCAAGTACTCGCGCAAGGACCCACCGGACGGCGTCAGCGGGTGGGCCATGGAGGACGTCGTCAACGACATCACCCTGCCCACCGACGACGTCCCGGCCGGCAAGATCCCCGAGAGCACGCTGCCGGTGAACGCCCCGCAGGCGCCGACGCTGTACAACACCTCGGGTCTCGACCCGAACCAGATCTTCGGCCAGCACTGGGGCGCCGACTCCTACAACGTGGTGCGGTTGCTGCTGATGGCGGCGCAGGTGCCCAAACATCCGGCGGTCAAGGCGTGGATTCAGCGGCATCCGTGGATCGGCCGATGGGTGCAGGCACGGCCGTGGCTGCAGCGGATCCCACCGTTCGGGACGGTGTTCCGCGGGTACGAATGGTTCGCACCGCCGGAACGCAATGTGCAGCCCATGGTTCGTCCGTGGGACGCCTCCGATCACCGTCAAGGCGCCGACGACGTGCCGGAATCATTGCGCCGGCAATGGGAGCACGAGGCCGCGCAGTGGCAGCGCGTGCAGGACTGGGCCGACGCCGAATACGACCGCTTCCTGGCCGACCCCGACGATCTCGACCGCATCGCCGAGGGGATCGAGGAACACCGGCGCACGCAGCAGGCGGATCGGGCGCGCGAGGTCGTCGACCGGGTGCGGCGGGATCTGGTCGACGGCCACGGCGGTATCGATCCGCGGGGAGATGTGGACGCCCAGATCGAAGCGGTGCACGCCGAGATCGACCGCGTCGCCGAAGCGCTGGCCGATCAGTTCGCCGCGGACGATCCCGCCGCTGTCCGCGACACCATCGAGGACGTGCGGGAACTGCTGATGGCCGACGTCGATCCGGACCTGATCGCGGGCGCGTTGGCCGAGCACATGCGCGACGACGTCCCGGTGTTCACTCCCGAGCAGCTCGCACGGATTCGCCACCACCTCATGGAGGCCGAGCTGCTGGTCCGCGACCACGCCGACCCCAATGGCCGTTTCGTGCGCAAGCCGATGGACCGCCTCGCCGATATCGCCGAGGCCTGGAACCGGCTGCGCAACGGCACCCCGCTGCCACAGGACTTCATCCTGCTGCACGACGCCCTGGCCGAATCCGACTACCTGCGCGCCAACCCCCTGGCCACCTGGCAGGACGCCAACGCCTACGCCATCGGCCTCGGCTACCACTGGGACGCCGACCGTCCAGCCCTCACCGACTGGCGCACCGGCATCCCCTACGCGCCCACTCGCCCCACGACACCCCCACTCCTCCCCGAACGCACCGGCACCGCGCAACTCCCACCCGCCCAACCGGACTCGCGCGTCTCCACCGACCGGCGAGCAAACGACCCGGCGTCCGCGCAGCTCCCGCCGACGCCCGGCCCGGACTCCGCAGGGTCTTCGGATCCCGCGATCGCGTCGGAACCTGAGGGCATTTCGGACCGAAGCGGTGAGACCGAGCGCGAGGCTTCCTCGGAGTCCGATGGTGGCGCCGCCGATGGTGTTTCGGTGCGAGCCAGCACGGACGATGACGGCGATTTTCCGGCCGGCGGCGTCGGCAAACCCGACGGCGGCGCCGCCGATTCCCTTGGCGCCGAACAGGAGTCGCCGAGGTCCGGCGAAGATGGTTCCTCCGGTGCCGCACCCCGCACTTCGGGCCGAAACGGTGATGCGGCGCCCGAGGCTTCCTCGGAATCCGATAATGCCGCCACCGATGGCGATTCGGTGCGTGCCGACACGGACGATGACGGCGATTCCCTGGCCGGCGAGGTCGGCGCAGCTGA